>CACZWQ010000036.1 GCA_902784855.1 uncultured Ruminococcus sp.
CTCGCTGCGCGCCTCCGCGTCGGCAAGCTCGAAGGAGCTGGCGAAGATCCCGCGCGGCTATTCGATGACCTATCTGAACAAGACGGTGGGCAAGTGGTATTATGTCAGCTACAACGGTAAGACAGGCTATGTCCACGGCAACTACGTCAGCTTTACAAAGCCGGGCACATCGACGCTGTACTGCACCGCCGATGATTTTGTCTCGCTGCGCGCCTCCGCGTCGGCAAGCTCGAAGGAACTGGCGAAGATCCCGCGCGGCTATTCGATGACTTATCTGAACAAGACGGTGGGCAAATGGTATTATGTCAGCTACAACGGTAAGACAGGCTACGTCCACGGCAACTACGTAAGCTTCACCAAGCCCTAGCGCCGGTGGGCGCTTTCTCCGCGCACCAGATGTTTGTTAGTAAGGTTAGGTTTTCATCCCGCGTTCTGACACAGGCTTGACGGCTGCCATGCTTTTCAAGCGATAAGACGTTTGATTTTAACCTAAAACTTCATCAACGGCGTGGTCACACGTTTTGCAGTTCAAGAAAAAAATCACTCCCGCACGGCGCTGCTGTGCGGGAGTTGTTGTGCTGTCAAAAGGATTAATTGCGCATGAGGTGGATGGTGGTTTCCGCCTTGTCGATGATGCGCAGATCGTTGTCGTAGGAGCAGAGCTTGCGCGCCTGTTGCAGATCGACCCAGATATAGCTGTCGATCTCCTCCTCTTGGATCTTGACGTTATCGGTGAACGCCCGCGCCAAGAAGAACACCACGCGCTTGCGGATCTTGCCAAACGGGCAGTACTCGCTGATCTCGCGGAAGCTGTTGACCAGCGTGACATCCAAGCCGGTTTCCTCCTTGATTTCGCGGATGGCGGTCTCCTGCTCGGTCTCGCCGTCCTCGATATGCCCCTTGGGAAAGCTCCAATACCTGCCGTTGTTGTTTTTGACGAGCAAGATCTTGACGTTCTGCCGCGTCTTATAGAAGATGATGCCGCCGCAGGATTTTTCATACAGACAGCGTATGCTTTTGAGCCGGATGTTTTTGAGCTTGCCGAGCAACTTGCGCAGCTCGGGCTCGTAGAAGATCTCGCCCGGCTGAGAAACGATCAGCCGCTCACCCGTCAACCCCTCGAATTCGGCGACAGCCACCACCACGCCGTCAAAGTACTCTTTAATTTTCTTGCGCGTCACCACATAAGCGCTGCGGTTGCTGATCGACGACGAGCTGACATACGCCGAGTACAATCCCTCGGCGATATTGCCGAACAATGTGCCTCTGACATTTTCTGCGATCATATGGGGCTGCCTCCTTTCGGTTTATTTTTCGGGGATATTATTCGAACATGGCAACGGTGCTGTCGAGCAGCGTCTGGTTGTTGGCGCTCATGATGCCGTTGATGAACAGCAGGTCGGTGATGCCGTTGTTCTGGCAGTAGGTGGCAAGGTTGTCGGTCGACGCCTTGCGGAAGCTGCGCATGTCGAGGACATGGACCTCCTCGTAGTTATTGGTCAGGTACGCGACAAAGGCGTTGCCGTAGCTCTCCTTGATGACGGCGATGCGCTTGCCCTGCTGTGCGTTGGGCGAGGAGGATTGGAGCAGGGTGATCGGGTTGTCGCCGTACACGAAAACGCCGTAGCTGTTGGGGCCGCTTTCCTCGGCTTCGTAATACGGGGAATCAAAGTGCACCTGATTGCCGTCTTCCTCGGTGATGTCCATGGTGACGTTGTAGGGGAACTGCCAGTAGGAGACGGTGTCGGTGTCAAGGGTCGCCATGCTCGAAAAGCTGCCCGTAAAGCCGTCGATGGTCTGCTCGGTGCAGTCGTCGAGCGACAGCGCGGGAATGCCGAGGGTATCGGCAAAGGCGGTGTAGGCATAGTAGGCGCCCAAGCCCGTCCAGTGGTGGTCGGATTTAAAGTAGATATAGTCGTTGCAGTGCTCGGAGAGGTAGTTGTAGGCGTTGATGGGCTTGACCTTGGAGGTGTCCATCGCGGCATAAGCCGCCTTGATGTTCGCCGCCTGCGAGTTCGTATAGGTGTCCGCCTTCACGCGGTCCGGCAGACCCATTTCGGTGTGGTTGGGGACGACCATGCTGTAGACATTGACACCGGGCACCTTGCCGGCGAGGTCGTTGATGGTCTCGGCATATGCCTGACCGCTGCCCTCGCTGCCGCCGAAGAGCTCAAAGCCCGCGCCGTTCCAGACATAGATCGCGCCGCCGTCATAGCCCGTGGCGCCGTTGTCCTCGATCTGCGGCGGATTAAAGACGGTCGTCGACAGCTTGTCGCCGCTCGGAGCAGGCGCGGTCGTGGCGGGAGTGGTGGACGGCTGACTCGGCAGCGTCGGCGCCTCGGTCGCGGTGACGGGAGGCTTCGTTTCGGTGGACATCACGGTGGGTTCGGTCTTTTTGCCGCAGCCGTTGACGATGGCGGCGATCATCGTGATAAAGAGCACGAGGATCAAAAGACCGGAGGTCACGATGATGATGCGGTTGCGGGTGCGTCTGCGGTGACGTCTCCGCCTGTTCGGCCTGCGTTTGTTATAGGACGATCCGGCTTTATAAGAGCTGCTTCGATTGTCGGGACGACGGCGGCGATAGTCGCGGCTGTCGATGCTTTCATCGAAGTTATCCAAATTTAAATAATCCAAGCTGTTGCGATCGCTCATGGTTCATTCACCCGTTTCTTTCATTAATGCGTACATATATTATGATTATACTACACTTCGACAATAAAAACAATATATTTTTTACAAAAATCTGCTTCGGCGGTACAATGCCGTTTTTGGCGGAGAATACAGCGGGCAGTATCCGATCATTGACGCTAACCTTTTGATAAAGATGAACAAAACTACTTTACAAATCCGTCGAAAAGTGGTACAATCTAATGTGATATAATGTGTATCAGAATTCACAGACGGCATTGTTTCCCTTTGCCGTTTAGTTTAAAAGGAGGACGATTTCCAATGGCAAGAAAAATGAAAACCATGGACGGCAACAGCGCTGTCGCTCACGTATCTTACGCGTTTACAGACGTTGCTGCTATCTACCCCATCACCCCTTCTTCCGTTATGGCTGACCTGACCGATAAATTTTCGGCAGCAGGTCAGAAAAACCTCTTCGGAAGAGAAGTACAGGTAACCGAGATGCAGTCTGAGGGCGGCGCCTCGGGTGCTGTACACGGCTCACTCGCTGCGGGCGCCCTGACTACCACCTACACTGCATCTCAGGGTCTGCTCCTGATGATCCCTAATATGTACAAAATGGCAGGCGAGCTGCTGCCGAGCGTGATCCATGTATCCGCCCGTGCGCTCACCAGCCACGCGCTTTCCATCTTCGGCGACCACTCCGACGTATACGCCTGCCGTCAGACGGGCTACGCGATGCTCTGCTCCAACAATCCTCAGGAATGTATGGATCTCGCCGCCGTCGCTCACCTGACCGCCATCAAGGGCAGAGTGCCCTTCCTGCACTTCTTCGACGGCTTCCGCACCTCTCACGAGGTCCAGAAGATCGAGGAATGGGATTATGCCGATCTGGCTGACATGCTCGATTGGGATGCGGTCGAGGAATTCCGCCGCCGCTCTCTGAACCCCGAGCATCCTGTCACCCGCGGTACCGCCCAGAACGACGATATCTTCTTCCAGGCAAGAGAGGCCTGCAACCCCTACTATGATGCGGTTCCCGAGGTCGTGGTAGAATACATGAACAAGGTCAACGAGAAGATCGGCACCAACTACAAGCCCTTCAACTACTACGGTGCTGCCGATGCCGAGCACGTCATCGTTGCCATGGGCTCCGTCTGCGACTGCGCAGAGGAGGTCGTCGACTACCTGAACGCGGCAGGCGAGAAGGTCGGTCTGCTCAAGGTCAGACTCTATCGTCCCTTCGTCGGCGAGTATTTCGTCAACGAGCTGCCCGACACCGTCAAGAGCCTCTCCGTTCTCGACAGAACCAAGGAACCCGGCTCCATCGGCGAGCCCCTCTATCTGGATGTTCTGGCTGCGATCAATGATTCCAAGTTTGCCGGCGTCAAGGTTTACGGCGGCAGATACGGTCTCGGCTCCAAGGACACCACCCCCGGAGACGTCATCGCGGTCTACAGAAACGCCGAGTCCGACGCTCCCAAGAGAAAGTTCACCATCGGCATCGTCGATGACGTTACCAATCTTTCTCTGCCCGTTGTCGAGAATCCCGACACCACTCCCGCAGGCACCCACAGCTGTAAGTTCTGGGGTCTCGGTGCAGACGGCACCGTCGGCGCCAACAAGAACTCCATCAAGATCATCGGCGACCACACCGACATGTACGCACAGGGCTACTTCGCCTATGACTCCAAGAAGTCGGGCGGCTTGACTGTATCCCACCTGCGTTTCGGCAAGACCCCCATCAAATCCACCTACTACATCTCCAAGGCTGACTTCGTCGCCTGCCACAACCCCTCCTATGTCGACAAGTACGAGATCGTTGAGGACCTCAAAGAGGGCGGCTCCTTCCTGCTCAACTGCGCATGGGATGTTGAGGAGCTGGGCAAGAGACTGCCCGGCACGATGAAGCGCATCCTTGCCGAGAGAAAGATCAACTTCTACACCATCGACGCCATCAAGATCGGTAAAGAGATCGGTCTCGGCGGCAGAGTCAACACCGTTCTGCAGTCCGCGTTCTTCAAGATCGCCGACATCATCCCCGCCGAGGAAGCCAAGCAGTACATGAAGGACGCTGCGAAGAAGTCCTACATGAAGAAGGGCCAGGCGATCGTCGACATGAACTATGCTGCGATCGACCGCGGCATGGAAGACGTCAAGAAGGTCGAGATCCCCGCCGAGTGGCTCAACGCTGCCGACGATGCAGTTGCCGATAAGGTAGCGGGCGAGGGCGCGCTGGTTGAGTATGTCAACGGCATCCTCAAGCCCGTCAACGCCTACAAGGGCAACAAGCTGCCCGTCTCCGCGTTCTCCGATCACGTTGACGGCACCTGCCCCAACGGCTCCTCCGCATTCGAGAAGCGCGGCATCGCCGTCGACGTTCCCGAGTGGCAGGCTCAGAATTGTATCCAGTGCTGCAGATGCGCCATCGTGTGCCCGCACGCTGTTATCCGTCCCGTCCCGATGACCGATGAAGAGGTCGCCGCCGCTCCCGCCGGCACCCAGGCGATCCCGATGACCGGTCTCAAGGAATACAAGTTCACCATGACCGTTTCCACCCTCGACTGCACCGGCTGCGGCGCCTGCGCTCAGGTCTGCCCGGGCAAGAAGGGCGAGAAGGCGCTCGTGATGAAGCCCATCGACACCCAGAGAGCCACTCAGGCTGTGTTCGATTACGGCATGACCATCGACGAGAAGCCCGCTGTCAACGAGAAATTCAAGGTCAGCACCGTCAAGGGCAGCCAGTTCAAGCAGCCCCTGCTCGAATTCTCCGGCGCATGCGCAGGCTGCGGCGAGACTCCTTATGCCAAGCTCGTTACCCGGCTGTTCGGCGACAGAATGTTCATCGCGAACGCGACCGGCTGCTCCTCCATCTGGGGCGCATCCGCACCCGCGACACCTTACACCACCAACAAGAAGGGCTACGGTCCCGCTTGGCAGAACTCCCTGTTCGGTCTCGGTATGGCTCTCGGTCAGAACGCCATCCGCAGCAGACTCGCGGGTTATGTCGCTGACATCGAAGCGGCTACCGAGGATGAGGCGCTGAAGGCTGCCTGCCAAAACTACCTCGACACCATCACCGACTCCACCACCTCCCGTCCCGCTACCGACGCCCTGATCGCTGAGCTCGAGAAGGTCGTTGACGACGAGAAGGTCGGCGAGCTGGCGAAAAAGACCCTCGTTGACAAGGACGAGCTGGCGAAGAAGTCCATGTGGATCTTCGGCGGCGACGGCTGGGCTTATGATATCGGCTTCGGCGGTCTGGATCACGTCATCGCTTCCGGCGAGAACGTCAACATCCTCGTATTCGACACCGAGGTTTACTCCAACACCGGCGGACAGGCATCCAAGGCTTCCCCGATCGGCTCCGTTGCGCAGTTCGCTGCTGCCGGTAAGGCTGTGAAGAAGAAAGACCTTGCGGCGATCGCCATGAGCTACGGCTATGTCTACACCGCGCAGGTCGCGATGGGCGCTGACAACAATCAGGTGCTCAAGGCAATGGTCGAGGCTGAAAGCTACAACGGTCCTTCGCTGATCATCTGCTATGCTCCCTGTATCAACCACGGCATCAAGGGCGGCATGGGCATCGCGCAGCTCGAAGAGAAGAAGGCTGTCGACGCAGGCTACTGGAACCTCTTCCGCTATGATCCGCGTCTGGCTGACGAGGGCAAGAATCCCTTCCAGCTCGACAGCAAGGCTCCCAGTGCTTCCTACCGTGACTTCATCATGGGCGAGGTCCGCTACAACACCCTGACCCGTTCCTTCCCCGAGAGAGCAGAAAAGCTCTTCACCGAGGCGGAAAAGAACGCGGAGCAGAAGTATGCGCACCTCAAGCAGCTCTCCGAATTAGAGCCCGCTGAATAAGCGATCCCAACCAAATAATATCAGGGCGTTCTGCGCAGGCAGAACGCCCTTTTTCGTATTGCAAGATACAGTCCTCGCCGATATTTCGAGAGGTTAAAAAATAACCAATTTATTAAAACAAGGCTCTCCGTAATGGAAAGCCTTGAAAATGCGACTATTCAGTTATCCGGTTTTTGCTATTGTGTGATTTTTGTATGTATTCCAAGTTGGTTCATAATCAGCATTCGCCTGATCTCCCCACATATCCCATCCTTCACGTTCGCCGCGAGCAAAGAGTTCAATTCTGTTTGGAAGGCTGCAAGCTTCAATAATAGGTATTATCTCATCAGGTTTTCTGCTGTGTTCGCGTTTTTGAGAACGAATTAAGTTAACCTGAGAACGCGCAGGAGATAACGTTCTGTTTGGTTGACTTTTCTTTTTTATCCCAAAAAGAAGCAATTCTGTAACATTACGAAAATAGAAGCCAACTCCTCTGCCGTCGGGGTATCCATCCTTTCGAACTTTTTCCCATACAATATTGCCTTTGTAATCAAATCCCCAAGCTTCCATTACAGCTAATCCAGATGGTAATAAAGCATTAGGCACCCAAAGATACAGGTGGGCTTTAGCATCAGCTATTTCAGAAACGGGAAGAGCTTTTATTTCCTCTAAAGTCATTGTTTCATACCGCGTCAGACGCTTGTGTTCCGGCGCAACCTTACCGGTTCTATTCTGGAATTGCCATGGCGGATCTGCGTATATTGTGTTGTATTTTTTTCCGTTAGTGAATGCCAAAAAATCATTAATGGTACGTTCTATGTCACTCATAACCTTCAACACACCCTTTCTTAATTCCAATCGCTAAGATTGGACATCCTCCGTTTCTTCTGCTGTCCAGTCGATATTTCAGCTTTCCAATCCAAGTTGTAGACGCTCCGTATTTTGCCATTACACCCATTTCTTTAAAAATATCATTCAATTCTTCTGCTCGGGTAACGATAACTCCTACGTCAATTAACCCGCAATCAAAATAGGTCCTCATTGCCAGCAAATCTCTGTCAAAAGTTTGATCTTTACTATTCCATTCAAGATCAAAGGCAACTTTATTCTTTTAGAAATCTATATTATGACCATCTATATATCCTGTAATAGTTTCAATTTCAAACGGCTTATCTGAGAAGCGTCCCCTTCGTTGCGCCGTTTGCCGAGGATACTTTTTAACAATTAGATCCCCAGAAATACGAATCTCTCGCCATCCGCAGGGATACAAAACATCATCAAATTTCTTCGGGATAGGTGATTCATTACCCCCTGACTTAGAAATATCTGCCGGTGTCAACTTAAGTTTTCTTAAGGACTCTTGTATTTCATTCCATTCAGCAGGAAAACTTTCATGTAATATTTCCAATGCGTGCCCGTAATCATAGTACTCGTATTTTTGTTGAATGTCTTTATCAATATACTTATTATCAGTCATATAATACTGCCCTCTATATTTAATTTTAATGTGTCATAAAACGAAATAAACTATCTCATTTTTATTGTACCATTCAACAAAAGCTTTGTCAATTCAAACATAAGAATAAAGCAACAGACCTCTCGATTGCTCGAAAGGTCTGAAAAATACAATAGTAAAGATTATCTCTTGGAGAACTGCGGTGCGCGTCTTGCAGCCTTGAGGCCGTATTTCTTTCTTTCCTTCATTCTCGGGTCACGAGTGAGGAAGCCTGCCTTCTTGAGCTTGCCGCGGAGGTTCTCGCTGTCATACTGGAGCAGCGCTCTGGCGATGCCGTGACGGATCGCACCCGCCTGACCGGTCACGCCGCCGCCTGCCACGCGGCAGACTACGTCGAACTTCTCGTCGGTCTCGGTGAGGGCGAGGGGCTGACGGACGATGAGCTTGAGGGTCTCCAGACCGAAGTAATCGTCGATGTCACGATCGTTGATGGTGATTTTGCCGGTGCCCTGATACAGTCTTACGCGGGCAACGGAGCTTTTTCTTCTACCTGTGCCGTAGAAATAAGGTGTCTTATCGTACATTCTATTCTGCCTCCTTTTTAAGCTTCAAACACTTCGGGCTTCTGCGCCTGATGGTTGTGTTCCGCACCCTCGAACAGACGGAGTCTGAGCAGCGCGTTTCTGCCGAGCGTATTCTTAGGAAGCATACCCTTGACGGCAAGCTCCATCGCCTTGGTGGGCTTGGTTGCCATGAGGGTATCGTAGCGGGTTTCTTTCAGGTGGCCGATGTAGCCGGTGTGACGCTGCCACTTCTTCTGGGTCAGCTTGTTGCCGGTCAGAACAGCGTCCTTGCAGTTGATGATGATGACGTGGTCGCCGCAGTCTACGTTGGGGGTAAAGGTGGGCTTGTGCTTGCCTCTGAGCAGCACGGCAGCCTGAGCGGCAACTCTGCCGAGGGGCTTGCCGGCGGCGTCAATGACATACCAGGCGCGCTCAACTTCGGCGGGTTTTGCTAAAAATGTTGACATTTTCATTCCTCCTGTACTTTTTCGTGCTTTATGATTATAGTACAGTTTCAAGGGAAAGTCAACACTTTTTTGAAAATTTTTAATTTAGCTCGGTAAAATCTCTTAAATACGTTTATTTTCTCTCTTTTCCTCTCATATACTCACAAGCGATTTTTGTTTTTCTCCGCAGCAAAAGTGAAAATCACCGCACACCTGCCTATCATATATAAAAGAAAAAGTCAAAAGACACAAAAGCTTTTGGCAATCTTCACAGGAAATTCACACTCTCGCTATATGCCCTTCAAAATAAAGGGTTAGTATATAGTCACAGCAAACGAAGGAGGTGAAACCGATGTTAAGAAATCAGCCGTCGGTTGTGGCCTGTGTAACCACACAATATGAATGTGACAGAATCATCGAAGAAGCGCAGCAGAGAGCTGCCGAATTTGACTGCGAGCTGCATGTATTGAGCGTGCTGATGCCGACTGAGAATTACGCGCTCATCAGCGACCAGCTGGAATACCTGAATCGTGTTTCCAAGCAAGCGGGCGCTGATATGACGATTATTTTCAGCAGTGACGCTCCCAAAGCAGCGGCAAAGTTCGTCAGGGCAAATCGTGCCCTGGAGATCGTGGCAGGCTTGCACGACGGCGGACGCGAGAGCTTTTTGGTGCAGTTCAATCAACTGGCACCCGAGATCTCAATCACAATGGTAGACAAAAATCGCAATGTCTACACGATGGACGTGCGGAGCAGACGCGGCGTCTAAATCAATCAGAAGGTATATTTCAGATAGAATCGAACCGGAAAAATCGTTATTCAACACATCAAACAAAACATTTTATTCCAATTATTTCCATCTCCTTTCTTTATAAATAATCTCTCTCCAAAGAGCGCCTTGGCAGCAGCCGGGGCGCTCTTGTCCGTTATTTTGAGGGGTATCGCGATACCATATAAAAAGGCTGCCGCTTTGTGTGCGGCAGCCAACATCATGCCGAAGGCAATTCATGACCTCAGGTCAATTCATGGCGAAGCCAATTCATGCCGAAGGCAATTCATTCATGTATGTAAGTCACATTTCCTTATGTAAATTCCGCTAAGATGCGCTGGAGCGCGGTCACATCCGTGATGGTGATGACGCCGTCGCCGTCGACATCCGCCGCCGCTGCGTCCGCCACATCGGCAAACTCGGCGAGCTGACACTGGATCGCTGTGCAGTCATTGATGTCCACAACGCCGTCGGCGTTCGCGTCGCCCCTGAGGCGGAAGGTGAAATCAACGGTCAGGTCCTGCGCTTCCACGGTGACCGTCCGCTCGAGGATCGGGCAGCCCTCAGTGACGACGCGCAGCAGGTAGTCGCCCGCGGCGACCCCGGTAAACGCGTAGGCACCGTCCGCAACGGGAACGGAAGCGATCGGCTCCGTTTCTCCCGCGGGAACCAGCTCTACGACCGCCGCCTGTTCCGAGTCGTTCACCCTGCCGCTGACCGTCACCGCCTTGGGAAGCGGTTCGATGTCACCGGTGTGGGGCAGTTCGGTGATCGTGCCCCCCAGAAACTGCGTCAATACCGTCTTGTCGTCCTCGTTGACCGCGCCGTCGGCGTTCACGTCGGCAGCGCCGTCAAGCGACGCGCCCCCATCCTGTTCGAGTGCTTCGGTGAGCAAGGCAAGGTCGTTATCGTCGACCGCACCGTCACGGTTGACGTCGCCGTATTTTTGCAGCGCGACGGTCAGCGACAGGTCATCTGTCACATGCAGCGCCGCTTCATAGGGCAGGCAGCCGCCGCTCGCCACACGCAGCGTATGATCGCCAGCGGGAACGTCCGTCAGGCGGAAAACGCCGCCTTCCTCGATCATCACAGCGGAACGCAAGGCGCCGTCCGCGCCCGTCAGCGTCACGGCAGCATCCTGTGCCGCAGCGTTTTCGAGCGTCACATCGACGTTGAATGCCGTTCTCTTCACGGTCACCGTACCCGCCGTGCATGCAAAGGGCACCGACTTGGCGTCGCGGTCAAACACCGCCGCGCCGGTGATGTTGATCGGATAGGTGCCCGTCGCCGCGCCCTCGGCGACGCGGAACACCAGCGTCGTGAGCCTGCCCTGCGCGGTGTCGTTTTGATTCGACAGGTCGTTCAGCCACGCGAGATGGCAGGGAGAAGTCAGATTGTCGGTGTGCTCGGAGGAGGCGCCCGCTAATATGCGGTGATCCGTCATGCGCTCGAGCGTGAGCACACTGCTGTCATATTCGATATCGAAGTCCATCGAGACGATGCCCGGGTTGACGTCCAGCATCACATCGACGCTGACGGCGTCTCCCGCCGCTGTCTCGCCGCTGCCGACGGAGAGCGCACCGCTCTTGCCGGAGACGCCGGGATCCTTTGCCGGCAGGGCTTCAAAGCCCGCCATGCGGTCGGCGTACCGCGTCAGCAGGATCCTGTCCTTCGCGTCGACCGCGCCGTCACGGTTCACGTCGGCGCGCTGTGTGTCGATGGACGGGTACTGCTTCATCCGCGAGACATAGCCCGCGATGATCGCCGCGTCCGTGGCGTTGATCAGGCGGTTTTGATCGACATCGCCGAGCAGTGCCCCTCCGTCGGGCGCTTCGACCGTCACGGTGAGCTCCGCCGTTTTGCCGTTGCCGCTTCTCACGGTCACGACAGTGCTGCCCGCGGCTTTGGCGACGATCCTGCCCGTTGTCGCGTCCACCGACGCGATATCCGCGTTGCTCGACGTGTAGGCATAGGTCGTCGTCGCGTAGTTCGGCTTTTGGATCAGGGCGGGACGGTAATCATCGCCGATCTTCATGCTGACGGCGGACTCCCGAAACGTAACGGAGGTGGGAGAAGCGCTGACAAAGCGGTTGTTATACCAGCTGCCGCTGCCCTTGAAATCCACCGTCGTTTTGCAGCCGATGATCGTGTTCTGGGTCATCGTCGTCACGCTGCTGCCTTTTTCGACCATAACGCCCGTCTCGGCATTTTGGATGCGGTTGCCCGACATCCTGCCGACAACGGCTTTCTTCACGACCGATATTCCCTTGCCCGCAGAGCTGTTCACGGCATTGTCCTCCATGTTGATGACGGAGGAATTCTGGCTGACGCAGATACCGCCCGCCGACGCGTTGCGGATATCGTTGCCGCTGACATTGGTCGCCGACGCGTTTTGGTCGATCTTGATCGCTTCCTTCGGCGTGCCGGTGATGTAATTGTTGCGAATGTTGCAGCCGGTCGACCGCTTAAAGCAGGAAATGCCGTAGTCGTAGCCGGTGCTGTTGCCCGGATGGCTCAGGACGTTGTTGTCAACGTTCACGTTTTTCGCCATTTCCAAGCGCACGACGATGCCGCCGGATTCGACCAGATTATTGGTGATGGTGACGCCGTCGCAGAAGTAGTCGCCCGCGGGCGCTTCGTACGCCGCCTGCGAGGTGCCGCCGACCACCGAAATGCCCGCCTTGGGGTATGTGGCGTAGATGTCGTCGATCGTGCCGCAGTTGGTGATGGTGTTGCTGTCGATCACGATATTGGTCTTTTGCGTGTAGTAGCCGTCCAGATAGTGCTGAACGGTATTGCCCTCCTGTGCCAGCGTCCCGGGCTTGAACGTGCCCTTGCCCGCGTCCTTGATGGAATAGACCGCGATGCCGCGCGGCGTGTTGTAGATGGTGTTGCGCGCGATCGTGCAGTTTATCCAGCCGTGGGTCTGAATGGCTGCGCTTTTCATGTCAACAAAGGTGTTGTTGCAGATCCTGATGTCCGAGTGCGGCGCATTGAGGATGGAGGTGTGCGAGCCGACGCCGCGCGGACAGTTCTCAAAGCGGCAGTTCTCGACCGTCACATGCTTCATCGGCAGATCCTCGGAGCGCGCGTCGTAGATATTGCCGTATTTGAGGACGTCAAGCTGCAGCGCCTCGTAGCCGATGCCGGTTCCCGCGTCCATGATCTGATCCTTAAAGATGCAGTTGCGGACGGTCAACCCGTCCACGCCCGCCGTTTCGATGATGTGGGCGTTGTGGTTGCTGCGCATGATGACGTTGCGCAGGGTCACGTTTTTGGCGTGCGTCAGCTTGATGATGGTGTTGGAGTCATAGCAGCCGTCAAAGGTGCCGCCGTCGATGGTGACGTTGCGGTAATAATAGCCCGTGACGCCCGTGCTCTCGGTGTCGATGTCGCCGATGCGCAGCAGATTGAAGGAGACATGCCGCTCGGTTTTGTGGTGATTAAATATCACACCATACAACTCGAGCGTGGTGTTGCTGTAGATGTGCAGCGACCGGACGAGCTGATAGGTGCCCGACTTGACCTTGACCACATACGGATTCGCTTCGGTCGCCCTGACGCGGGCGGTGTCGAGCGCATCCTGGATCGCCCTGCCGTCGCCGTAGCGCTCCTCCTCCAGCGGCTCCTCTGTCAGCTCTCGCTGCTTTGCCGCCTGAATATCCTCGGCGGTCACGGTCAGGACGGTAACGCCCGCAGCGGTCTCCTCCGAGCCGGTCTCCGCCGCAAGGGCGCTGACCGGCGCTGCCAGCGCGACGCTCAGCGCGAGCGCCAGCGACAGCACGGCAGCCGCGAGCTTTCTCCGTCTATATTGCATAGGAATCATCCCTTTCGACTCATTAAGGATTCTATTATAAACCTTTTTCCGCACATTTTCAATGTATTATCAAATAAAATCGGAAATCTTTTCCGCCGGATGATCACAAAAACCGCGTCGGGCGCCGCGATTTGTTTGGGAAAAACCTTGTACAAACCCCGCGGATATGCTATAATCGGAGTATCGAAACCGGAACAGGAGCATGAATATGTCATTTCCTCAGGATAAAATCCGCAATTTCAGCATCATCGCCCATATCGACCACGGCAAGAGCACCCTCGCCGACCGCATTCTGGAGCACACCAACTCCGTCTCGGCACGCGACATGGAGGCGCAGCTGCTCGACGATATGGAGCTCGAGCGCGAACGCGGCATCACCATCAAGGCGCGCGCCGTCAGCGTCGTCTACAACGCCGACGACGGCAGTCAATACCTTTTTAACCTGATCGACACGCCCGGTCACGTCGACTTCAACTATGAGGTCTCGCGATCCCTTGCCGCCTGCGAGGGCGCCATCCTCGTCGTCGACGCCTCGCAGGGCATCGAGGCGCAGACCCTCGCCAATACCTATCTCGCCGTGGACGGCGGGCTGGAGATCGTGCCCGTCGTCAACAAGATCGACCTGCCGAGCGCCGATCCCGACCGCGTGATCACCGAGATCGAGGACGTCATCGGCATCCCCGCCGAGGACGCGCCCAAGATCTCCGCCAAGGCGGACATCAACATCCACGCGGTGCTCGAAAAGATCGTCAGCGACATCCCCGCTCCCGTGGGCGATGTCAACGCCCCGCTGCGCGCGCTGATCTTCGACAGCTACTACGACAGCTACAAGGGCGTCATCATCTATGTGCGCCTGAAAGAGGGTCAGATCCACCCGGGCGACGAATTCAAGCTCATGGCGACCGGCAGCGTGTTCAACGTCGTCGAGTGCGGTCTGATGCACGCCACCACCATGGAAAAGACCGACGGTCTCTATGCGGGCGAGGTCGGCTATATCTCCGGCTCCATCAAGACCCTCGCCGACGCCAAGGTGGGCGACACCGTGACCCTTGCCGATAACCCCGCCGCCGAGCCGCTGCCCGGCTACCGCGAGGCGCAGCCGATGGTGTACTGCGGCATCTATCCCGTGGACGGTGCCAAGTACGGCGACCTCAAGGACGCGCTGGAAAAATTGCAGCTCAACGACGCGGCGCTGCGCTTTGAGCCCGAGACCTCCGTCGCGCTGGGCTTCGGCTTCCGCTGCGGCTTCCTCGGTCTGCTGCACATGGAGATCATCCAGGAGCGCTTGGAGCGCGAGTACCTGCTCGATCTGATCACCACCGCGCCCAGCGTCATCTATAAGATCCACCGCACCGACGGCACGGTCGAAAACATCGACAACCCCACCAACTATCCCGACCCCTCGCTCATCCAACAGGCCGAGGAGCCGGTCACCGACGCGCACATCTACACACCCAAGGAATACGTCGGCAACATCATGGATCTGTGTCAGGATCGGCGCGGCACCTTTGTCGACATGCAGTACATCGACGCCGACCGCGTCGACCTGCACTATGTCCTGCCGCTCGCCGAGATCATCTATGACTTCTTTGATACACTGAAAAGCCGCACCCGCGGCTACGCCAGCTTCGACTACGAGATGAAGGGCTATGTGCCCGGCGAGCTGGTCAAGCTCGACATCATGCTCAACGGCGAGGTGGTGGACGCGCTGAGCTTCATCATCCACAAGGACAAGGCGTATCCCCGCGCGCGCAAGATGGCGGAAAAGCTGAAGGAGAAGATCCCGCGCCAGCTCTTTGAGGTGCCGATCCAAGCCTGCATCGGCGGCAAGATCATCGCGCGCGAGACCGTCAAAGCCATGCGCAAGGACGTTCTTGCCAAGTGCTACGGCGGCGACATCACCCGCAAGAAGAAGCTGCTTGAAAAGCAGAAGGAGGGCAAAAAACGCATGCGCCAGCTCGGCACGGTGGAGGTGCCGCAGGAGGCGTTCATGGCTGTGCTGAAACTGGACACCGATTGATGCCCGCCGAGGGTATCGCTAAAATAAATATACATGATGCAAAGGAGTTTGTTATGAACAAGAAAACCTGCTTATCCATCCTCTGCGCTCTCGCGCTGACAGCAGGCGCTGTTTCTCTCACCGCCTGCACCCAGACCGGCGATGTCAGCATCGTCGCCACCGACGCCACCGAGGAAGCGACCGCCGCCGACACCACTGCGGCACAGACCGTCATCATCACCGAGCCCGAGACCACCGAAGCGCCCGAGCTTCATGCCGAGGACTATGTCGAGACCGCGATCTCCTATGAGATCCCCTACAGCGGTCAGTTCTATCTCACCGGCGAGGATTACGGCTCCGAGACCAACACGGCGCGCCTGCCCCAGCTGACCATCGACAGCCCCGACGCCAAGGCGATCAACGCAACCATCCATGACAATTGGGACAACATCTTCGCCGAATACCCCAACACCGAACACATCACAGGTCGTGCTGACTATGTCGCCTATCTCAACGGCACCGTCCTCAGCTTAGCGCTCGAGTTCCGTTCCGTCGACACCCCGAACAGCTTCTTCCAGGTCTATAACATCGACGTCGTGACAGGCAACATCGTCTCCAAGGACTCGCTGATCGCGATGACCGATACCACCAAGGAGGATGCGCTCGACGTCATCCGCGAGGTCGAAAATGACCGCTGCAACGAGTCGCTCGAAAAAGTCACGAACGATCAGGCAAAAGCCCAGCTCGAGGAAGCCAGAGAGCGCACGCTCTCCGATGAAAACCTCTCAAAGGCAGAGTTCTTCCTTGACGACTCCGGCAAACTCTACGTCACCTACCGCTATTACTGGATCGCGGGCGCCGAGAACTACGGCGAGCTCGTGGAAACAGACGGCACCTTCCAAGGTTAAACAACCCCTAAACACAACCGCGCCCCCGACAGGTCACATGCCTGCCGGGGGTTTTTTCCTGTCCGCTGTTATGAAATCATTGACTTACCGCGCAGACAATGCTATAATTTTCCTGACTTCGACAAAATTCGACGGAGGGATAACCATGAAATCATCAAACGACCATATTCAGATCCGCTATTTCAGCGGCTATATCCGCAACTGGAAAACGCTCTGCGAGACGCTTTCCGTTGACCCCGCGCTCAGCCGCGAGGCGCGCGAGGAAGCCATCCTCAAAGCCGCCTATGCCGCATGGCAGACGGGCATGACGGAGCACCTCTACGGCATGTTCGCCATCGCCCTGTATGACGCGCAGCTGCAAAAGCTCTTTGTCATCCGCGATCAGGTGGGACAGAAGCAGATGTTCTACGCCCCCGTGGAGGGAGAGCTGCTCTGCTCGGGCGACATCAACGAGATCGCCGCCGACCCGCGCATCAAAAAAACACTCAACAAGCGCATGCTGCAGCAGTACCTGTTCTACGGCTACCCCATCGGCGCCGAGACCTTCTACGAGGGCATTTTCAAGCTGCTGCCCGGCCACTATGCGGAGTGGGACGGCAAGACCGTCACGCTGCACCGCTACTTCCGCCCCGTATTCGAGCCGGACGACAGCAAGACTTCCGATGAATACGCCAAGGAGATCGAGGCGGTCGTCGACGAAATTCTCTCCGAGGAGCGCGGCGACACGGAGCTGCCCTATAAAGAGAGCTTCCTCTCGGGCGGCGTCGATTCCTCCTACCTGCTGGCAGCGAGCGATGCTGTCGCGGCAAACACCGTCGGCTATGAGGAGGCGGGATTTGACGAATCCGAGCTGGCGCGCCGCACCGCCGAGGTGCTGGGCAAGGGCTTTCATGTCAAGATGATCTCTCCCGAGGAATACTTTGCGCGCATCCCCACCGTCATCGAAAAGCTGGGTCAGCCGCTGGGCGACGCCTCCGCCGTCGCGTTCTCACTGGGCTGTCAGGCGGTGCGCGAGCATGCCAAGGTCGTCTACTCGGGCGAAGGCATCGACGAATTTTTCGGCGGCTATAACGCCCACAAGCGCGTCCTGCCTGCCGACTGGACCTATCTCACCTGCTCGCACATCATGTCCGAGGAGGTCGTGCGGTCGCTGATGCTCGATTACGACAGCAGCGTTCATGCGGTCGACCCCGTCGCGCCGCTGTGGCAGGAGGTTGCGGGACAGGATCCGCTGGCACAGAAGCTGACCATCGACATTTCCCTTTGGCTGGAGGGCGACATCTACCTCAACACCGACCGCACCAGCACCGCCTGCGGCGTCGAGCTGCACACGCCGTTCAGCGACCTGCGCCTGTTCAATGTCGCGCGCAGGATCCCCGCGGCGTATCAGTTTGAGGGTGAACAGAACAAGATCACCTTCCGCAAGGCGGCGAGCAGCAGGCTGCCCCATGAGGTCGCCTTCCGCAAAAAGGTCGGCTTCCCCGTTCCCGTCCGTAAATGGCTCGCCGACGCGCGCTACAACAAGCCCGTCGCCGACGCGCTCTTCGGCGAGGCTTCCCGTCGGCTCTTCTCTCAGGAGGCGCTGCACGAGATGTGGGACCGCTTTACCGGCGGCGAAGCGCTTTTGTGGAACCGCGTGTACGCCGTTTATGTCTTTCTTATCTGGTACGAGCACAACTTTTCCTGACAACAGCAGGGACCGATCCGAAGATCGGTCCCTGTGCTTGTTTTGTGTTTGCGCCTAGGCGCTGCGCGCCTGCGCCTTCATTCTCTTCTTATAGCGGTACATCGCCTTGTCCGCCTTGTTGAACAGCTCGTAGGTGTTGATGGCGGTGTTGTCGCGGATGGCGTAGCCGTAGGCGATATCCAGCTTTGCCGCCGACGTGCCGTTATAGGCGTCGATCTCCGCGCGCATCTGCCGCAGGCAGGCGCGGATCTCCTCGGCGGTCTTATACTGACCGATCACCGCGAACTCGTCGCCGCCGATGCGGTAGCATTTGCCGATATCGCGAAAGCTCTCGGCGATCACGTTTGCAGCGCGCCGGATGATCACATCTCCCTCGCTGTGGCCGAACATGTCGTTGATGCGCTTGAGGTTGTTCACGTCGAACACCACGTAGTACAGCGAGTCGCTGTCAAAGGTGTTGTTCTGCTCCATCATAAAGGCGTTGCGGTTATTGATGTTGCACAGCGCGTCCACATACGCCATCTTGCGGTAGTTTTCCGCATCTGCGGTTTTCACATACTGCCGCGCAGCCGTCTCGACCAGATCGCCGAAAATCAGATACGCCGTCAGTCCCATTGCTGCCGAGAAGCACAGCCAGAAAAAGAACAGACCCTTTGTCACATAGAAATACTGCGCCGCCAGCAGACTGCTGAATTGCAGCGTACAAGCTATCACCCGGAGCACCTTGGTGCGGTACTTTTTCAACAGCATGCTGCGCAGATTCAAAAACGAGAATACCGTCATCACCGCGAGGAACGCCATGATATAAAAGCTCATCAACCAATGGATGATATGTATATCGACCTGCGCAAAGCTGAGCGTGAACACCAGCAGGATCAGCGCCGAGAAGCACCAATCCGTCACGACCATCCATTTTTTGACATGCTTCGTGGTGATATAGGCGAAAAACGCCGGTACCATGAAGAAAAGCGCTAAGCTGCTGAGAAAGTCAAAGACGGCGATGTGTCCGCGGAACACATCCAGCGCGTTGGTGCCCATGATGATATAGATGGCTACGCAGATAAACAGGATACCTGCATATACCGACGTTCGCGCAGCGTCGCGGTTGCGGTCGAACTTGTGATAAATCAGGTAAGCGAGCATGAATGAAGTGGCTGCGAGAACTACGAACAGCAGGAAGAAAAGCACAAACGCGAAATTCTCTTTGAGATACACCAAAATATCGTGCGACGGCGACGGCACCCTGCGGTCGGAGCAGGGATCGGTGATCATCGGAAGAGAAAACACCCTGCAAAACACGGAATACGCGATCGCAACTCCCAGCAAAATACTGTTTTTAAGATAAACCGTTTTTGGACTCATTGTTCCCACACCCCCTTTTCGGAAACAACAAATTATATCGGTCATTTATTCTTTTTCACTATTATTCCGGTATTGCCTATACTCCTCTATAATAATTTTATAATACTTTTGTGCGATATTCAAGACCTATTTTCAGAAAGCTTGCTTCCTCACGCATTTTTTCTGTTTTTCACAAAAAACCGATCATTTCTTGTTCAATAGTACCTATAAAAGTGTCGGCAAAAACAAGTTTTCCTGTCAACAAAAGCGCAGCGCGCCGCCCGTTTTTCCCGGGCGGCGCACTTCTCATTCGGAGGCTTTTCGGTGCTTCCGATGCTTTTTCTCGTACAGCTTTTTGTCCGCTGTCAAGATCATATTAAAAAATGCGGCGGTGTTTTTCGGCGTGTCGGTCACGCAGCCGAAGCTGCAGCCCGTGCCCATCTCG
>CACZWQ010000037.1:0-4499 GCA_902784855.1 uncultured Ruminococcus sp.
CGAGGTGTCGAGCAAGGAGGAGCCCTACGACATCTTCATCTGCTACAAGGAGACCGACGAGAACGGCGACCGAACCATCGACAGCGTGATCGCGCAGGACGTGTACGACAGGTTGACCGAGAGGGGCTACAAGGTATTCTTTTCAAGAATCACGCTCGAGGACAAGCTCGGTCAGGAGTATGAGCCGTACATATTCTCGGCGCTCAATTCTGCAAAGGTCATGCTCGCCTTCGGAACGGATTATGAATACTATAACGCTGTCTGGGTCAAGAACGAGTGGAGCCGTTTCCTCGCCTTGATCGCAAAAGGTGAGAGGAAGACGTTGATCCCTTGCTACAAGGATATCAGCGCATACGATATCCCGAAGGAATTCCGCCATTTGCAGGCGCAGGACATGGGCAAGGTCGGCGCTATGCAGGATTTGCTGAGGGGCATCGATAAGATCATACCGAAAAAGTCCAAGCAGATCGTAAAAGAAACGGTTTTTGTCAATTCCGGCTCTTCAAGCGCCGACCCGTTGCTCAAACGTGTTTTCATGTACCTGGAAGACGGTGTGTGGGATCGTGCGGACGAATACGCTGAAATGGTGCTTGCGCAAGACCCCGAAAATGCCGAAGCGTATATAGGAAAACTGATGGCAGCGCTTCACATCTACCGCAGGGAAGACATAAAGAATCAGCTGCAGCCCATTAGCGACAATGAGAATTTTAAGAAAGCGATCTGTTTTGCAGATGCGAAAACCAAAGATGAGCTGAACGGCTATCTCAAGCACATCAACGAGCGAATCGCATCGGAAAAGCGCAGGGAGGAGACAGAACGCGCGGAGAACCGCAAATGGAAAGTCTTTTATGATGCAAGTGATTTGCTGAGCAACGCGAAAACATTAGATGACTTTATAAAAGCAAGAGACAAATTCAAAACGATTCGAACCTATGACGGTTCGGAAGAAAAGATAAACGAGTGCCAAAGACGCATTAAGCAATTACGCCTTGCCATCACAAAGAAGAACGAAGAAAAATGCAGAGAGTTTCGAGAGGGAATGGTATTGCAAAGCAAAACCAAAATCCTCTATTCGAAATTATCGGAGAAAAGAAATAGGCTCAATTTAATTAAAGAGCAAGACGCCTTATTAACAAAGAGAAGCAAACTGGAAAACGAACTCTCAGGGCTTGGCAAATTTGCATTTTCGAGAAAAAAGGAAATAACCAAAGAGCTTGAAAAAATCCAAATGAGACAGGGGGCAATTCAAAAAGAGCTCGTTCCATTAAGCTCAAAAAAAATGTCAGTAGATTTTGACGCGGAAAAAGCAGAGTTTGACAAATTGAAAAATGAATTTTCACAGGCAAAAGCTGAATTGGAAAAGAAAGCTCTGTGGAAAGCTGAATCAAAATCGGAGAAATACGGAATAAAAAAAGGAAGCATTTTGCTTTTGAACAGCGGAGTATTAAACACCGGAGTGCTTGGCTGTGACAGTGATTTGAAGGGCTATCTGCAAGAAAATTCTATCGAGTTTGTGGTGATCCCGGACGGTGCAACAGGTATCGATGATGAAGCCTTTTCGGATTGCAAAAGCCTGATGGAAGTATTGATCCCGAAAAGCGTAATACTGATAGGCGATAAAGCTTTTTATGGCTGCCAAAGCCTCACAAACATATCGATCCCCGAAAGTGTTAAGAGCATTGGGAATGAGACTTTTTATCGTTGCCAAAGCCTTTCAAATGTATTAATTCCCGAAAGTGTTGACAGCATAGGCAAATTAGCTTTTTACGGTTGTCTTAACCTCACGGCCATAACGATTCCCGAAAGTGTCAAGAGCATAGGAGAGGATGCTTTTTCCTGCTGCGAGACTTTAACAAACATATTAATCCCCGCAGGCGTAACAAGTATAGGGAAAAATGCTTTTTCATATTGCGAAAGCCTTGTCAAACTATCGGTCGATCCTTTCAACAAAACATTTGACAGCCGCGAAAACTGCAACTGTATCATAGAAATCTCCGAAAACAAAATAATTGCCGGATGCAGCTCGGCAGTTATCCCGGAAAGCGTTGTGAGCATAAAAGAAGATGCGTTTGAAGGATGTGAAAACCTGACAAGCGTCATGATTCCCGCCGGTGTTACAAGTATCGGTGATGGTGCTTTTAAAAGATGCGGAAGACTTACCGAAATATCAGTCGATCCTCTCAATAAAACATATGACAGCCGAAACGACTGCAACGCCATTATCGAAAGTGCCGAGAATAAATTGGTTGTCGGATGCGGCTCTACCGTAATCCCGGACAGCGTTACCAGTATCGGAGACCGTGCGTTTTTGGGTTCTGAAAATTTCTCAGGAATAACAATCCCGGACAGCGTTACCGGTATCGGAGACGGTGCGTTTTGTAATTGTAACAATCTCATAAGCGTAACAATCCCCGACAGCGTTTCAAGTATCGGAGATTCTGCGTTTTGTTGTTGTAAAAATCTCACAAGTATCACACTTTCCGACAACGTAACAAGTATCGGAGCTTGGGTGTTTTCGGATTGCACCAATCTCACAAGCGTAACCATCCCCGCCGGCGTTACAAGTATCGGAAATTGGGCGTTTTCGGATTGCACCAATCTCACAAGCGTAACCATTCCCGCCGGTGTTATCAGTATCGGCGAAGAAGCGTTTTCGAATTGTGAAAATCTCACAAGTATTACACTTTCCAAAGGTCTTACAAGTATTGGCGGAGATGCGTTTTCTAAATGTAAGAATCTCACAAGCGTGACAATTCCCAACAGCGTTACAAGTATCGGAAATAATGCGTTTTATGGCTGCAAAAATCTCAAAAGCGTGATCATTCCCAACAGCGTTACAAGTATCGGATTTTTGGCGTTTGCGGGTTGTGAAAATCTCACAAGAATAACCATTCCCGACAGCGTTACAAGTATCGGATTTTCAACGTTTCGTGATTGTAAAAATCTCACTACCGTAACCATTCCCGAAAGCGTTACAAACTTCAGAGATACATTTAGCGGTTGCCCAAATCTCACAAGTGCAACACTTTCCAGAAACACGGCAAGGATCGGAGATGACATGTTTCAGTATTGTGATCATCTCACAAAAATAACCATTCCCGACAGCGTTACAAGTATCGGAAAGGATGCGTTTAGCGGTTGCAAAAAACTCACAAGAATAACCATTCCCGACAGCGTTACAAGTATCGCAGATGGCATGTTTCAGTATTGTGAAAATCTCTCATTTATAAGTATTCCCGAGAGCGTTACAAGTATCGGAAGGGCTGCGTTTAGCGGTTGCAAAAAACTCAATAGCGTGACAATTCCCGAGAGCGTTACCAGTATCGGAGTAGGTGCGTTTGAAGGTTGCACAAATTTCACGAGTATCACAATTCCCGACAGCGTTACAAGTATCGGCTTTTCTGCATTTGGCGGTTGTGATAATCTCTGGGAAGTAACCGTTCCCGCTGGCATTACAAGTTTCGGAAATATATTTTTTCAATGCCCAAATATCACAAGGGTAATACTTTCCAAAGGCGGTACAAGTATCCGCGACAGTGCGTTTTATCATTGTAAATCTATCACAAGTATCACAATTCCCGACAGCGTTACCGGTATCGGAAACAGTGCGTTTAATGGTTGTGAAAATCTCTCATCTATCACAATTCCCGACAGCGTTACCAGCATCGGAGACAGTGCGTTTGCTTTTTGTGATAGTCTCACAAACGTATTAATCCCCGACAGCGTCAGAAGTATCGGCGACGGTGCGTTTAAGTTTTGTGATAATCTCACAAGCGTCAGTATTCCTGCCGGTGTAAAAAGTATCGGTTCCTATGTGGTTGATAAGAATGTCATCATTATGGGGGAAAAAGGTTCCTTCGCGGAAAAATACGCAAATGATAATTCCATACAATTCTGTGATATTTGACCACACGATCAAAAGATAAAGAAACGTTTATTTTGGGTAACTGCCTATCAAACAAGGAGGATAAAGTAATGTCAAAATTTGCAATAGAATGCCCCAACTGCGGCAAATACGTCGAAGCGCGCAAAGGCTTATTCGCCCGCAAAAAAATCGACTGCTCCTGCGGTCATGTTATCAATATCCGCACCGAGAAGCTTGCCGCACGCGAGTGCCCGCACTGCGGCAACACGGTCGTTTTTGACCAGAGCAAGGGAGAAAAAGCGCGCTGCCCATCCTGCCACGAACCCATCAATACCATGGCGGATCAGAATAAGATGGTGGAGTTCTCCTGCCGTCAGTGCAACGCCCGTCTGCGCACGGCAAAGGGCACCGCTGCATACACCTGTCCCATCTGCGACTGCGTCAACGACGTCGCGGAGCGCGTCGCCACCGAGAAGATCAAGAGCGACGGGCTCGCCTCCATCATCAAATATGAGGGCGACAATTCCACCTTCATCTGGAAGCACCCGATCGAGGATTTCAACTACGGCTCACAGCTCATCGTTCACGAGAGCCAGGAGGCGGTCTTTTTCAAGGACGGTCAGGCGCTCGACAC
>CACZWQ010000037.1:4570-28230 GCA_902784855.1 uncultured Ruminococcus sp.
AAGGTCTACAAGCTGCCCACCGACACCGAGGGCACCTTCCATTCGGAGGTATACTTCATCAACAAGACCGTCCAGATGGCGATCAAGTGGGGCACGCCCGACAAGGTGCGCTTCATTGATCCGCTGACCTTCACACCGCTCGAGATCGGCGCGTCGGGCGAGATGAATATCACGGTCAGCAACGGCAGAAAAATGCTGATCAAGCTCGTCGGCACGATGAAGGGCATCGCGTGGGAGGATGGTCCCGGCTTTACCAAATCCTTGCAGGCGTCGTTCAGACCGCTGATCGCGAACGCTGTCAAAACGAACCTCCCGACCGTCATCAAGGCGAATGATATCGACCTGTTGGAGATCGACGAAAAGCTCGACCTGATTTCCGAGTCGCTGGTGGAGAAGATACGCCCGGGCTTTGAGGAATACGGTCTGACGATCCCGCAGTTCTATGTCACCAATATTGTTCTGCCCGAGGACGACCCCAACTTCAAGCGCATCCGCGAGCTGCACACGGTCGTTTTGCAGTCAAAGGTCTATCAGGCAGAGGCAAACGTCAGAACCGTCAAGGCGCAGACGGAAGCGCAGTACCGCACCGCCGAGGAGCAGAGCAAGGCGCAGATCGAATCGGCGCGCCGCGAAGCCGAAATGGAGCGCCAGACGACGCAGACCGAGGTCGCCAAGCGCGAAGCCGAGCGCCGCGTGATCGAGGCGCAGGCGGAAGCGCAGGCGCTGCGTTTGCAGGGACTCACCGAAGCGGAGATCATGGCGGCGAAGGGCTACAGCCAGAAGGATGTTTTGCAGGCGGACGTGCAAAAGGCATACGCCGAGGGCATCGGCAAAATGGGACCCGCTGTTTCTTCGGGCGGCGGCAGCAGCGTGATGGGCGATGTGATCGGTCTGGGCGTCGGCATGGCGGCAGCGTCAGCCGTTGCGCCGCAGCTCGGCAATATGTTCAGCGGCATGAACCCGCAGGGAACACAAAACAACGCAAATGAACCGCAGCAAAGCGCACCGGAAGGCTGGGACTGCCCCGAGTGCGGAGAAAAGAATATCACGAGGAAATTCTGTCCCGAATGCGGCTGCAAAAAGCCCGCGCCGAAATCCGCCGACACATGGGACTGCCCCGAATGCGGCGAGAAGAACATCAAGAGCAAATTCTGCCCCGAATGCGGCAGCAAGAAGCCCGAGCCGAAGCCCGCCGACACATGGGATTGTCTCGAATGCGGCTGCAAGAACATCAAGAGCAAGTTCTGTCCGGAATGCGGCAGCAAAAAGCCGGAGGCTCCCAAGGGCTGGGATTGCCCGGAATGCGGACATAAAAATATTACAAGTAAATTCTGCCCCAAGTGTGGCAGCAAAAAGCCCGAGGCTCCCAAGGGCTGGATTTGTCCCGACTGCGGAACAAAGGATATCATGACCAAATTCTGCCCCAACTGCGGCAGGAAGAAAGAGCAGTAAAGGAGAGGCGACATTGGCAATCAAACATACGACGGATCAATAAAAATCATTTTCGGAAACCGTTGTAATCAAATCGATTTCGAGCTAAAAAGGAGAACAACATGAAACTGACTGACAACACCAAAAAAGGAGCCGTCGCGCTTACAATCGTATTCGTGATCTTCTGCGTGATCGCCTTTGTCGTTCCGTTTGAAAAGAACGGCGTTTTCTGGGCGGGCTTTGTCTTCGGCTTGCTGGCGATTCTGGCGCAGGCGCCGATCTGGATGATCGCATTTAAAGGAGCAAAATCCGCCCGCAGCAAGTTTTACGGTATCCCGATCGCGCGAATCGGCACGATCTATCTGATCGTGCAGCTGATACTGAGCCTTGCCGCTATGTTCCTCGCATGGGTGCCCGTGATCCCCGCGTGGCCGTTTATCCTTGTGTTCCTGATCATTCTGGGAGCCGCCGCGCTGGGCACCATCGCCGCCGATGTGACCCGCGATGAGATCGAAAGGCAGGACGTTCAGATCAAGCGCGACGTCAGCAAAATGCGCGAGCTGCAATCGCTCGGCAACAGCCTTGCCAACAACTGCAAGGACGAGAGCCTGTCTCCCGCGCTGAAAAACCTCGCCGAGGAGCTGCGCTACTCCGACCCCGTCAGCAGCGAAGCGACAGTCGAGACCGAGACGGAGCTAAAGCACCTGCTCACCGAGCTGCAAGCCTCCCTGCTCGATGAAGACACCGCCGCAGCGAATAGCCTTTGCCAACAGGCACAAGCCACCCTCGCCGAGCGCAACCGCATTTGCAAGCTGAATAAATAGGAATGATTGCGGCGCTTGCTGTGACAGCAGGTGTTATCGTATGCTGTCACAATGCAAAATAAACAGTCGGAACAACAGGCTCGGAAGCAGCGATAGAAGCCGAGCCTGTATTATTTGGTATGCAGTCAAATTCGGATTTCTACCGTTATTCGATACAGCATTGGTTTACATTTCTGTTTGCGCATGGTATACTTTTATTGTCGGGAGGGATGAGCATGCATGATTATTCTTTCGGGAATTACCTCTATGAAAAGAGAAAACAAAGCGGCGACTCACAAAACGAATTGGGAAAAAAGCTCGGCGTGACAGGCAAGGCTGTCTCCAAGTGGGAGAACGGTTCCGCAAAGCCGAAAACCGAAGTGCTGCGCAGGTTGGCAGCAATTTGGGGCGTTTCTGTCGATGAATTGCTGCGGCTCCGAGCGGAAGAAAGACAGCAGTCCGTTACAAAAATCGTGATCACAGGCGGCCCCTGCGCAGGGAAAACCACCGGCATGAGCTGGATTCAGAACGCATTTACCGAAAGGGGATACATCGTCCTGTTTGTTCCCGAAACGGCGACGGAGTTGATTTCCGGCGGTGTTGCGCCTTGGACCTGTTCCTCCAACGAGGCGTATCAGAAATGCCAGATCATGCTCCAGCTCGAAAAGGAGAAGGTCTTTGAATACGCCGCTGCGTCGATGGATCATGAGAAAATCCTGATCGTGTGTGATCGCGGCTTGCTGGACAACAAGGCATATATGACGCAAGCGGAGTTTTCCTGTGCGCTGAATCACTTCGGCGCCAACGAGGTTGAGCTGCGCGACGGATATGATGCCGTTTTTCATTTGGTGACGGCAGCCAAAGGCGCTGAAAAATTCTATACAACGGAGAATAATGCAGCTCGTACCGAAACCGCGGAAGAAGCTGCTGCCTTGGATGACAGACTGATTAACGCATGGACCGGTCATCCTCATCTGAGAATCATCGACAACGCTACCGGCTTTGAGAAAAAGATGAAGCGTTTGATCGGTGAGATCGCGTCTTTCCTCGGTGAACCGGAGCCTTATGAGATCGAACGAAAATTCCTGATCGCGTATCCGGATATCAGGGCGCTTGACGCTATGCCGAACTGTGAGAAGGTCGAGATCATCCAGACCTATCTGCTTTCCGGTGATGAGGAAGAGGTGCGCATCAGGCAGAGAGGCTCAAAGGGATACTATATTTATTTCGAGACCCGCAAAAAGACGATCAGCGGCGCCAAGCGTATTGAAATTGAGCGTAGGCTGACAAAGGACGAATATCTTGAAAAGCTGATGGATGCCGATCCGGCGCGCAGACCGATCCGCAAAAACAGATATTGTCTTTCGGACGGCAATCAGTATTTTGAAATCGACGTGTATCCGTTCTGGGACGATCAAGCGATTCTGGAGATCGAGCTGTCCGATCCGAATGAAACGATTCGGTTCCCCAAAATGTTGAAAGTGATTCGGGAGGTCACCGAGGACGAAGCCTATAAGAACGCGTCGCTGGCAAAGATTCGCTAGCGGAAGATGCCGCTTGAAAGGAGATCGTTTTCATGAACAGAAAAATCGAATGGAAAAACCCTGTCTTTGATGAAATAGAATGTGTTTATGAGAAAGCCCAAAACGACGAACAGATCGGCAGGATGCTGGAACAATTGGAAGAAAAGGCGCTCGCCGAAGCCCGGGACAACTGCGATTTGTTGATGATCGGCGGGAAACGCGTTTCGCCCGAAGAGTTTGACGGCTTCTCGGATTTTGATAAAGAAGCGGTCATTGCGGCTGTGTCCTCAGCGGGGCTGAACAGCTTTAACGCCGATTTGGCAGCAGGCACTGTCACCGTACAGTGTTCGCGGCTGTTTGCAAGGGTGATGGCATGTACGATTTTCAATATCTTGAATCGGCTCGAAAAATCGGATGGCGGTCTCAATCTGCTGATCAATAAGAAGTGGACGATGGTATTTCTATTGCCGATAGGCGGAAAAAAGGGATTGATACAGTGGGAAATGATGATAATGAAACTGTATCCGTGGATATCATCGGTAAATGAAGCCTCTACCGGTGAAGTTGCCTTGGAATTGAACGCAACTGACGCGCGAGGCATGCAAAACAGCGGTGCTGTGCAGCAGACGGAGAAAACACAACAGACAGTTTCGGATAAAGCAGATCATATGGAACAAACACAGGAACCTCCGAAGCCTGCGAAGAAATCGTGGTTCAAACGACTGATAGGGAAATAGATCGTCGGCTCGCCGCTTTTTGCTGACAAACATATTTTGAATTGCTGTAATGATCGGATCAAAAAAATGTTGACAACAAAAAACAGTTGTGATACAATAACAATAATTTCATAAGCGAAACCGTTGATTCGGAGATAACGGCAATGATGCCTCTACAGAGAGCCTGTGGTGCTGAGAGTCAGGTGAGAAACAAGTTGTCAAATGGACCGATGAGGGCGCAGTGAAACGGAGAACTTTTCCTTAGTATTCTGCGACGTTGCAGGCGGACGTTATCTGCCGGGGATATGTTGGTATCCCGCTGAGAGCACGGGTCATGCCGTGAGATTAAGGTGGCACCGCGGATAATTGATTTTATTCGTCCTTAACAGAGTTTCTATACTCTGTTGAGGGCGTTTTTGTTTTAGGGGGTAAAAATATGATGATCAAACCAACGCTTGAAGAAGTAAAAGCGATCGCGGCTGAAAACAAATATGATGTCGTACCGGTCAGCTGTGAGATTTTATCGGATTTTACCACGCCGATCGAGACGATGAAGATTTTAAAAAATATTTCCACTCACTGCTACATGCTCGAGTCGGCGCAGGCAAACGACCGATGGGGAAGATACACCTTCCTCGGCTATCATCCGAAGCTGAGTATCACCTGCGTGGACGGCAAAATGAAGCTCGGCGATCTGACTGTCGATACCGACGACCCCTCGGCGTACCTCCGTCAGATCCTTTCGCAGTACAAAAGCCCGCGGCTGCCAAATCTTCCGTCATTCACGGGAGGCTTGGTAGGGTATTTTTCCTACGACTACCTCGACTACAGCGAACCGACCGTAAAATGCAACGTCGAGGACAGCGAGGCGTTCAAGGACGTCGACCTCATGCTGTTCGACAAGGTGATCGCCTTTGACAATGTGAAGCAAAAGATCATCCTGATCGTCAACATGAGGCTCGACGATATCGAGGTCGGCTACAACAACGCCGTATCGGAGCTAAAGCAGATGAAGGAGCTGCTGAAAAGCGGCAAAAAGCGTGAGGAACCGGGCGGAAAGCTGCTGGGAGAGGTCACGCCGCTGTTTGACAGAGCGCGTTACTGCGAGATGGTCGAACGCGCGAAACGGCATATTTATGAGGGCGATATCTTCCAGATCGTGCTGTCAAACCGCCTGAGCGCGCCGTTCGAGGGAAGCCTGCTCAACACCTACCGCGTGCTCAGGACGATCAACCCCTCTCCGTATATGTTCTACTTCTCCGGCACGGACGTCGAGGTCGCGGGAGCGTCCCCCGAAACGCTCGTTAAGCTCGAAAACGGCGTGCTTCACACCTTTCCTCTGGCGGGCACCAGACCGAGGGGCAAAACAGAAGCCGAGGACAAAGCGCTCGAACAGGAGCTGCTTGCCGACGAAAAAGAGCTGGCGGAGCACAATATGCTGGTCGACCTCGGACGCAACGACCTCGGGAAAATCAGCAAATTCGGCACGGTCGAGGTGGAAAAGCTCCGTTCCGTCGAGCGGTTCTCCCACGTCATGCACATCGGCTCGACCGTCCGCGGCGAGATTCGCGATGATAAGGACGCGCTCGACGCGATTGAAGCCGTGCTTCCCGCGGGAACCCTCTCGGGAGCGCCGAAGATCAGGGCGTGTCAGCTGATCGGAGCGCTGGAAAACAACAAGCGCGGCATCTACGGCGGCGCGATCGGATACATCGACTTCACGGGCAATATGGACACCTGTATCGCCATCCGCATCGCGTATAAGAAGAACGGCAAGGTATTTGTCAGGAGCGGCGCGGGCATCGTCGCCGATTCCGACCCCGAAAAGGAATTTGAGGAGTGCCTGAACAAGGCGAGAGCCTCGCTGAGAGCGCTGGAGCTTGCACAGGAGGAAGCGTTATGATTTTACTGATCGACAACTACGACAGCTTTTCCTACAATTTATATCAGTATATCGGAGAAATCGATCCGGAAATAAAAGTCATCCGCAACGACGAGCTGACGACGGAGGAAATCAGGGCGCTAAAGCCCGACAGGATGATCCTCTCGCCCGGTCCCGGCAGACCCGAGGATGCGGGGATCATCATCGAAGCCGTCAAAAAGCTCGGAGCGGATATCCCGATACTCGGCGTATGCCTCGGTCATCAGGCGATCTGCGCGGCGTTCGGGGCGAAGATCACCTACGCCAAAGAGCTGATGCACGGCAAGCAAAGCGAGGTCACGTTTGATAAAAGCTGCCCGCTGTTTCGGGATTGTCCCGATACCGCCTTGGTCGCGCGATACCACTCACTCGCGGCGGATGAAGCGACCGTTCCCGATTGCCTTACCGTCACGGCGAGGACAGACGACGGGGAGATCATGGCGGTCCGGCATAAAGAATATCCGATATTCGGCGTACAGTTCCACCCCGAGTCGATCATGACGCCCGACGGGAAAACGATATTAAGAAATTTTATAAAAGGTTAATATAGGATAATAGAAAGGAAAATCAACATGATCAAGGAAGCAATCGTCAAAATCGTCAACAAAGAAGATTTGACCTATCAGGAAGCCTACACCGTCATGAACGAGATCATGAACGGCGAGACATCTCCCACACAGAACGCCGCGTTCCTCGCCTCGCTCTCCACCAAGAGCGCCAAGGCGGAGACCACCGACGAGATCGCGGGCTGCGCGGCGGCGATGCGCGACCACGCCACAAAGGTCGAGACCGGCATGGACGTGTTTGAGATCGTCGGAACCGGCGGCGACAACGCGCAGAGCTTCAATATCTCCACCACAGCCGCTTTGATCGCCGCGGCGGGCGGCATGAAGGTCGCAAAGCACGGCAACCGCGCGGCATCCTCCAACAGCGGCACAGCCGACTGCCTTGAAGCGCTCGGCGTCAACATCAGCCAAAGCCCGAAAAAATGCGTGGAGCTTTTAAATGAAGTCGGCATGTGCTTTTTCTTCGCACAGCAGTATCACTCCTCCATGAAGTACGTCGGCGCGATCCGCCGCGAGCTTGGCTTCCGCACCGTCTTTAACATCCTCGGCCCCCTCACCAATCCCGCGTCTCCTCAAATGCAGCTTTTGGGCGTTTATGACGCCTATCTGGTGGAGCCGCTGGCGCAGGTTTTGATCAACCTCGGCGTCAAGCGCGGCATGGTCGTTTACGGAACGGACAAGCTCGACGAGATATCCCTCAGCTCGCCGACGAAGATCTGTGAGATCAAGGACGGCTGGTTCAAGTCCTACACCATCAAGCCCGAGGACTTCGGCTTTGAGCGCTGCACCAAGGATGCGCTAAAGGGAGGCACGCCCGACGACAACGCCCGTATCACGCGCGATATCCTCAGCGGCAAAAAGGGTCATCAGCGCAACGCGGTGCTGCTCAACGCGGGCGCGGCGCTGTATATCGGCGGAAAGGCGGACAGTATGAAAGAAGGTGTGTCACTCGCCGCCGAGTTGATCGATTCCGGCAAGGCGTTACAGACCTTGGAAAAGCTGATCGAAGCGAGCAACCGCCCCGAGGTAGAAGGATGACGATACTTGACAAGCTTGCCGAACACGCCAAAGAGCGCGTCGCGGAAGCTAAGCAGAATATTTCTTTATCGGAAATATACCGCATGGCGATGAGTATGCCGAAGGGGGATTTTGCGTTTGAAAATGCGCTGAGATCGGAGGACATCTCATTTATCTGTGAGTGCAAAAAAGCTTCTCCGTCAAAGGGCTTGATCGCCGAGGACTTTCCCTATCTCCAAATCGCAAAGGACTATGAAGCGGCAGGCGCAGACTGCATTTCGGTGCTGACGGAACCGAGGTGGTTTTTGGGCAGCAACGAATATTTGAAGGAGATCGCGGCGAGCGTGAGCATCCCCTGCCTGCGCAAGGATTTTACCGTTGACGCGTATATGATCTACGAGGCAAAGACGCTGGGCGCGTCGGCGGTTCTGCTGATCGTATTACTCCTTTCCGAAACGCAGCTTCGCGAATACATCAAAATCTGCGACGAGCTCGGCATGTCGGCTCTCGTTGAGATACACGACGAAAAGGAAGCGCTCACGGCGATCAACGCGGGTGCAAGACTTATCGGTGTCAACAACCGCAATCTAAAGGATTTTTCGGTCGATACCGAAAACAGTAAAAGACTCAGAAACCTGATACCGCGCAATATTCTGTTCGTATCCGAAAGCGGGGTCAAAACAGCTTCCGACGTGCAGACGCTGCGCGAGATCGGCGCCGACGCGGTATTGGTCGGAGAAACGCTGATGAAAGCGAAAAACAAGTGTGAGAAACTCAAAGAACTGAGAGGAAAAAGATGACGAAGATCAAAATGTGCGGCTTGTCCCGCGCAGAGGACATACAGGCGGCAAACGCGATCAAGCCCGACTATATTGGCTTTGTGTTTGCCGAGATCAGCAAGCGAAAAGTCTCCGCGCTGGAGGCGAGCAAGCTGAAAAGCAAGCTGGACCCCGAGATCAAAGCGGTAGGCGTGTTTTTGGATGACAAGCTCGATTTTGTGGCTTCCATGCTCAACCTCGGGATCGTCGATGTGGTGCAGCTCCACGGCTCCGAGGACGAGGAATACATCGAGAAGGTGCGTAAGATCACCAACAAGCCGATCATCAAGGCGTTTATCATCCGCTCCGAAGAGGATGTGAAGCGCGCCGAGAGATCGACCGCCGATTACATCCTGCTCGACGGCGGTAAGGGCGAGGGCAGGGCGTTTGACTGGAGTCTGCTCAAAGAGATCAAGCGTCCGTATTTCTTGGCAGGCGGACTGAATCCCGATAATGTCGGTGACGCCGTGAAAGCCCTGAAACCATTCGCGGTGGATGTGAGCACGGGAATCGAGACGGACGGCGTGAAGGACAGAGAAAAAATGACAGCGTTTGCTAATACCGTCAGAGAGGAAGGGTAATATGACAAATCCAAAGGGAAGATTCGGCGTTCACGGCGGGCAGTATATCCCCGAAACGCTGATGAACGCGGTGATCGAGCTGGAAGAAGCCTACGATCACTACAAAAACGATCCGGAGTTCAACCGTGAGCTTACGCAGCTCTTGAATGAATACGCAGGCAGACCGTCGCGCCTGTACTTTGCGGAGAAGATGACAAACGACCTCGGCGGCGCGAAGATATACCTCAAGCGCGAGGACCTCAACCACACCGGCGCGCACAAAATCAACAACGTGCTCGGACAGGCGCTGCTCGCCAAAAAGATGGGCAAGACAAGGCTGATCGCCGAGACAGGCGCGGGTCAGCACGGCGTCGCGACAGCCACCGCGGCAGCCCTGATGGGCATGGAGTGCGTGGTGTTCATGGGCGAGGAGGACACCAAGCGTCAGGCGCTCAACGTCTACAAAATGCGTCTGCTGGGTTCTCAGGTGATACCCGTCACCACCGGCACGGCGACACTCAAGGACGCCGTCAGCGAAGCCATGCGCGAGTGGACGACCCGCATCAGCGACACCCACTACTGCCTCGGCTCGGTCATGGGACCGCACCCGTTCCCGACCATTGTCCGCGATTTTCAGGCGGTGATCTCCAAGGAGATCAAGGCGCAGATGCTCGAAAAGGAGGGCAGGCTTCCCGACGCGGTGCTCGCCTGCGTGGGCGGCGGCTCCAACGCGATCGGCAGCTTCTATCATTTCATCGGCGACAAGGATGTCCGCCTGATCGGCTGTGAAGCGGCGGGCAGAGGCATCGACACCTTCGAGACCGCGGCGACCATCTCGACCGGCAGACTCGGTATCTTCCACGGCATGAAGTCCTACTTCTGTCAGGACGAGGACGGTCAGATCGCGCCTGTCTATTCGATCTCGGCGGGTCTGGATTACCCGGGAGTCGGCCCCGAGCACGCGCACCTGCACGACATCGGCAGGGCGGAATACGTCGCGATCACCGATGACGAGGCGGTGAACGCCTTTGAATATCTCTCGAAAACCGAGGGTATCATCCCCGCGATCGAGTCGTCGCACGCGCTGGCGCACGCGATGAAGATCGCGCCGAGCATGGACAAAAACCAAATCATCGTCGTCACCGTATCGGGCAGAGGCGACAAGGACTGCGCGGCGATCGCGCGCTATAGAGGGGAGGATATCCATGACTAAGAAACGTGATGTTTCATCCAATCCGCCTTTGGAAAGCTTTTCCGTGACAAAAAGATACTGCAACGGCGGAGCCGGACAAAAGATAAAGCATAATCGGATACAGAAAGCCTTTGAAAACGGCAAGGCGTTCATTCCGTTCATCACCTGCGGCGATCCCGATCTCGAAACGACCGCCGCGGCAGTGCGAGCGGCGGTCAAGGGCGGCGCCGATTTGATCGAGCTCGGCATTCCCTTCTCCGACCCGACCGCCGAAGGTCCCGTGATCCAGGGCGCGAATATCCGCGCGCTGAAGGGCGGCGTCAAGACCGACAAGGTGTTTGAGCTGGTCAGAGAACTGCGCGTTGATGTGACCGTGCCGATGGTGTTCATGACCTACGCCAATGTGGTGTTCTCCTACGGCGCGGAGAAATTTATCTCCGCCTGCGCCGAGATCGGGATCGACGGCTTGATTCTGCCCGATATTCCGTTTGAGGAGAAGGACGAATTCCTGCCGCTCTGCCGCAAATACGGCGTGGCGCTGATCTCGCTGATCGCGCCGACCTCCGCGAACAGGATAGGCATGATCGCCAAGGAAGCCGAGGGCTTTATTTACTTGGTATCCAGCCTCGGCGTAACGGGAATGAGAAACGAGATCAACACCGATCTGGAGACGATCGTCAAAACGATCAGAGAGAACACAAGCGTTCCCTGCGCGATCGGCTTCGGCATTTCCACCCCCGCGCAGGCAAAGAAGATGGCGGCCGTATCCGACGGCGTGATCGTCGGCTCGGCGATCGTCAAGCTTTTGGAAAAACACGGCAAGGACGCGCCGAGCCATATCGGCGCCTATGTCAAAGAAATGAAGGACGCGATATCGTCTTAAAATATCGTAAAAGAGCAGCCACGCACCGAAGTGCATGGCTGCTTTTATCTTTATGGCGGGCATCCGTTATGCCTGCACGCCGAGCGTGACATCGAATTCCGCCAAATACCTTTGCAGCAGCGTGGCGTCATCGATGGTCACCTCGCCGTCTCCGTTGGTATCGGCGTTCAACAGGCAGGTGCCGGTGATCGTTTCGATCTCGGCGACGTGCCGTTGTATCATGGTGACGTCGTTGATGGTGATGGCGCCGTCACCGTTCGCGTCGCCGATCAAAAGCGCGACGGGTGCTTCCGTCTGTTCCGTCGTCACCGTGATCGTCACCTCGCCCGCGATCTTCGTGACGCGGTAGGTGTTGTCGCCCAGCTCCTTGAGGTTTTTATAGGAGCCGGAAGCGGTCACGGAACCAAGGGTATAGCCGTCCTTGAGCACGACGGTGAAATTCACCTGTCCGTCGCCGGTGGAGTCAGGCTCGCCCGTGGCGCTGCTGCGCGAGACAGCCGTGCCGTTTGCCGAAATTGATTCGCTTTCTCCCGAATAATCCTGCGTTTTGTATACCGTGACGGAGCTGACGCCTTCGTCGCCCGCGAAGGTAACGGTGTAGCCGTTGTCAATGACGGTTTCCTGCTCGACCGAATGATCGCAGGCGTCGATTGCGACCGTCATGGGGATCGTTTGCCGTTCCGTCGCGCCGCATTTGGTGCAGGTGTAGGTCATCAGACCCGTGGAGGCAGAGGTCGCAGCATCCGTCACGAAACCGGAATCCCAATTGTGACTCCATGAGCCTCCCTTGCATGCCGTAACGCTTGATGCGGTGGTAAAGGAAGGCGTGCTGCCGGATACTGTTGAGGGGTATGAAGCCATGATGTAGTTGACTCGTCTCGGCAGCGCATAGCTGAACAGAACATCGCCGCTGCTGCCTGCCTTGGTGTTGATGATCTGACCTGCGGAATATGTGGTGGAGCTTGTGCTGTACTTTTGATTGCTGCCGAACCAGCCGGATTGAGCGGAACCGTCCATGCCGGTGGTGCCCGCCGTAAAGACCGTGGCGCCTTGGATCAATACCGTGCCGTCGGCGTCGAGCGCGGAGTTGTCGCCGCCGGACTGCATGCTGAATACCGCCTGCGTGCCGCCGTACAGATACAGACCGCCGTTGGAATCGATACCGTCGCCGGTGCAGTTCACATACAGGTCGCCGCCGTAGATATAGATATTATAATCTCCCGCAGAGGAGGAGGGGTCGCCGCCGGGGTTGAAGCCGCCGCCTCCGGGATTGAAGCCGCCGCCTCCGCCGCCGGGACGTCCGCCGCCGGGATTGAACGTATTGCCGCCGCCTGCGCCGGGGTCGGAGCCGTTGCTGCTGCCGCCTGCGGCGTTGACGCCGTCGTCACTCGCGACGACATATGCGCGTCCGGAATAGAAATAAACCGTGCCGCCTTCAAGTCCTTCATAGGAGTTGTTGATGGTGATGTCGGGATCGCGCTCATAGCCGTTTTCGGTGCCGATAATCAGCGAGGTGTCCCCGTGCATGCCGTCGTCGCCCGTTTGGATGAGGAAGGTGCCGCCGGTGACGGTGGCGTAAGCGTCGGAATGGACGGCGTCGTCGCCCGTATTCAGCGTAAAGCTGCCGCCCGTGATGTTGAGCGTGGGTTCAAGCCCTGCCTCTTCAGCGCGGTCGCCGGAGGCTTTCAGACCCTTGCAGCTGTAGGCGTTTGCCAGCGTATCGTTCCACACGCTGTAGCCCTTCCACGTCATAATATCAAAGGTGCCGCCGTTGATGTTCAGCGCGGTATCTGCCTGAATGCCGTCGCCGTCGACGTCGATGTCAAAGGTGCCGCCGTTGATGGTGACGGTGCCTGCGGAATCCGTGTCGATCGTCGTTCCCTCGGTCTCGTTCGTCGCGTCGGGGGCGCTCTTGATGCCGTCGTTTGCGGCTTTGATCACATAGGTTCCCTGATTGATGACGATACTGCCGTCGCAGGCGATGCCGTTGTTGACCGCAGCGCCTGCGGTCGTCGCGCCGTAGTATTTTGCGTTGCCGCTGATGTCGATCGTGCCGCTCTGGTTGAAGATCAGCGAGGCGGTGGCGCCGCCCTTGATGCCGTTTTTCGCGTTGGCAACGAGTTGAAGGCTTCCGCTGCCGCAGAAGGTTACAACAGAGCCGCTCTTGACCTTGATCGCCGCGCCTTCAAAGGCGTCCGCGACGTCTGTGTCGGAGGATGTCTCATTTGCGGGATCCTCGTTGTCGGTGAGCGTAGAGGTGCCTTCTAAATGGATGTTGACTGTCGCCGACTTTTTGACGACGATCGGAGCCGTCGCGGAGGACGCGAGCGTCAGGTCATCGAGAATGAGCGTGACGCCGCTCAGACCCTTGCCGACAACGATCGAGCCCTCGGAGCAGCTGCCGGTGATGCGGTAGGTGCCCGCCGCCGTGATGGTCAGTGTGGTTCCCTCGATGGTGTAGCCGCTGCCTGCGGAGGTTTCGGCAACGGCGCTGTCGGAGAAGGTCAGCACCGCGCTTTGTTCGGCAGTACTGCCGACGGATGAAGCGGTGTCGACTGCCGCCGCCGAAGCAGTGACCGTGAAGGTGAATACCAGCGCCAGTATCGCGGATAGGATGTTGTTCGTCATAATGAAAACTCCCTTCGGTTTTTTTGTCGCAGGAATGGTGACCGTTTTTGCCCGCGTTCGGGTGCGGGATAAAACAATGGCGCAGCCAATTCATGACCGAAGGTCAATTCATGGCGCAGCCAATTCATGCCGCAGGCAATTCATTCTTGGCAGAACACTTCCAATCCTGTCATTCTGAGCGGTTTTGCGCCTACTGCTGTAGCAGCAATCCGCGCAAGCGTGACGCTTGACCCAATCCGCGCGTGAGAGGTTGGTATGGACGACAAAATTCAAGCCCGCGCCGGAACGCGGGCTATTACGGTTACCGATCCAACGAACGCATCACGCGCGGACTGACCCCCGCGGCACGCGGGCACGCGGGCACCGCTCAGGATGACATGGCAAAGTAGACCTCCGCGCCGTAGGCGGTGTCATACTGCACGAAGCGCAGCACCATCTCCTTGCCGTCCGCCAGCACCTTCGCCTTGCCGAAGCAGCCGTAGCTCTGTTTCTCCTTGCTCTCGATTCCGATGACCGTAAAGCTGTCGGCAAAGACGTTGCTGTCATCATAGCCGCGTATGCTGTCATACGCGTCGTCGCTGAAGTTTTCCTTGGAATGGCTCTGGAACAGCAGCAGCTCGTCATCATCCGCGCGGGTGAAGAATCTCCCTTGGATCGTGTTGACGCAGGTGCAGTCCCACGGGAGCGTGAAGCGCACCGCGTCATCGATCATATCGCCCTTTTGATAGGCGGTCGTTTCTTCGATGCCGCTGACGAGGTAGGGGGATTTGACATTATGTCTGCCGTTCTCTCTGATGATGCCGATCTCCCGCATCACTTGGAGCGTCCGCGTATAGGACGCGGGAACGGGGTAGGAGTGATAGTTGAAGAAGGGAAAAGCCTTGTCTGCGCCGAAGAGCGAGAAAATCACGGGAGTGCTGCCGCCGCGCGTCATGTCGGGTTCGATAACGAGCCGGATATCGGCGTCATCCGGCTTCTCGTGTGAGAGATAATCTTCTCGGAACGCCGTAAAGAGCTTTTCCCGATCCGCTTGCGCCTTGTCGCCGTTGAGCTGATAGGTTCTGTAATTGCCTTGAATGTCGGCGTCGACCTGAAGATTGCTGACGTCCTGCGCGCTGAGCTGCGCGATCAGGCTGTACTTTTGCAGATACGCGGGGCGCGAGGTGATGGCGTCGAGGGAGTCGGGGGAAAAGGAGTCAAACATGCCGTCGGCGTCATTCAGAATATAGTCGAGCGCGCCAAACTCCAACATGCGCGGGGAATAGCAGCGCGTGATCACGCTGCCGTCCTTCATGCGGTAGGCATAGCAGTCCATCTCGTCATTGTAGCCGAGCGCGGCGAAAACGCCGTTTGCAAAGGAGTTGGTGAGCGTGTTGCGGAAGCAGTTCGCCGTGCCGCGCTTTTTCAGCTCCGCCACATAGCGGCTGTGCGCCTGAGAGATCATGTCGATGTCGTCCGCGCTGTCCCAGTCGTCCGCGCTGGCCTGAACCGCCCGGGCGGCGCTTCCGAAGGAGCTGCTGACCTGCATGTCGGTGTCGTACGCGACATAGCCCGCGCGCTCGACGGCGTCGCGGTCGGGCAGGTAGTTGACATAGGCGGGGGAGACGAGGGCGCAGACCGCCGTAAAGCCGACAGCCGCCGCCGTGACCGCGCCGAAAAAGATCAGGCTCTTGAGAATGCGTGCAAAGCCCTTGAACAAAATGACATGGGCAACCAGAAACGCCGTGCCGCCGCCGAGCAGGAAGCCGAACAGAAAGCCCGCGAACGGCGCGAAGAGCACTTTCAGCGAACCGAAGACCGTGCCCATCAGCATGCCCGCGATAAAGGTCACGAGCATCTCCACCGCGTAGCAGGGCAGCCGGAAGGCAAAGCTCGTCTGAGCGCGCTCGGCTTTTCTGCGTCGCAGCAGCACCACGCTCAGCACGAAGCAGCCCGCAGTGAACAGCAGCCAGTAGACGACATTCGCGCCGTCATACGCCGCCAGCGGGTTGAGCGCCTTGAACAAAAAGCTCTGCGCCGGGAGGACAGACGGCATGCCGCAGAAGAACGCCTCCGCCATGCCGCGGATGAACTGCGCCGCGAGGGGATAGCAGAAGCAGATCGCCAGAAAGCTGAGCACGGTGTTGACGGAGCTGCCGCAGCAGACCGCCATCAAGCCGTAAAACGAGATACAGGCGATCGAGCCGAGGGGGATCTGCAAAAAGAGCCGCAAGACCGCGCCGTTCACTTCTCCGCCGCAGCAGAGGGTGATCAGGCAGATGATGCCGAGAAAGAACAGCGCGGGTGCCGAGGAACAGCACGCCCGACTTGACGGGCAGCGGGTTGATCCAATCCGCCTTGCGCTTGTTGTGCAGATAGGAAAACACGCGCAGGGTATAGATGATCGTAAAGATACAGGTCAGGATAAAGACCGCCGCGGAAGCCGTCGCCTGAAAGATGTCGACGGATGCGGCAAGCGCCTTTGCTGCCGCGTCGGCGCCCTCAAAGCCCATCCGCTCGGCGTTCGCCGACACCAGCGTCAGCGAGAGGATGGCAGTTGTGAGAAAGCCCGCGATCACCGCAAAGATAATCAGCGGGGTGCGGCTCTTTTTGAGCTGATAGCCGAACACCGTCAGCCCCTGCCGCAGATCATGCTTAATTGATGTGGTACGCGTCATAGCCCGCAGCCTCCATTTCACTGATAAATACCTCCTCCAGCGTCAGCGGCATCGCCGCGATGAACGCGGGGGACATCGCCTGCAGCTTCGGCATGAAATCCTCCTCCGCGCCGCGAATAGTGAGGTTGACGACGTTGCCCGTGCGCAGCGTGCCGACGACGTCCACGCCGTCAAAGCACAGCTCACCGGGCGCTTCGGCAAAGCCCATCTGCACCTTGCGGTACTGCGCGCGCAGCGAGTCGACGTCGCGCTCGACGATCACCCTGCCCTGATGGAGCAGGCAGATGCGGTCGCACAGATCCTCCAGCTCGCGCAGGTTGTGCGAGGCGATGATGACGGTCATCTCATGCGCGGCGACGCGCTCGGCGAGCAGGCGCTTGAGCACCAGCCGCACCACGGCGTCCAAGCCGTCGAAGATCTCGTCGAGGAACAGGTAGCGCGGGCGGGTGGACAGCGCGATGATCAGCGCCGCCTGCCGCTGCATGCCCTTGGACATGTTGATGATGCGGCGGTTGCGCTCGATCGGGAACGCCGCGCAGCATCGCTCAAATTCCTCCTCGCTCCAGTGCGGGTAGAGCTTGCGGTACAGCGCCGCGGTGTTGTTCAGCGTGCTGTCGCTGTAATAAAACGGGAAATCGCTGACGAAGCAGCAGCTTCCCTTGACAGCGGGGTTGTCGAACGGCGCCGCGCCGTCGATCAAAATCTCGCCGCCGTCGGGGTGATACACGCCCGAGAGCAGTCGCAGCAGCGTCGATTTGCCGCCGCCGTTGCTGCCGATCAAGCCCGTCACCGAGCCGTTTTCCACGGTCAGGTCGAGCCGGTCAAGCGCGGTCACCTTGTCAAAGACCTTGGTCAGTTGTCGAATCTCAATCATACTTTTCATATCCTCCCTTGTAGGATTTTTCGATCATCTCATGCAGCTTTTCCTCCGACACGCCGCTTTCCTTTGCCATGTCGCAGAGCCGCATGACCTGATAGGCGACTTTTTCCGTCGCGCTGTCGCCGCCGCGTTCGCTCAGAAAGCTGCCCTTGCCCGTGACCGAGTAGGTGTAGCCCTCCTGCTCCAGCTCCTTGTACGCCTTGGCGACCGTGTTGGGGTTGATGCCCAGCTCCAGCGCCAGACTGCGCACGGCGGGCAGCTTGTCATGCGGCTTGAGCACGCCCGTCGCCGCAAAGCGGATCACGCTCTTTTTGAGCTGTTCGTAGATCGGCACCCGCGATGCCGAATCGATTTGAAACATGCCATCACCTCGATACTTGGAAGCGGCCGAGCCGCTCCTGCTCACGCCCCCGAAAGCGGCGGCGTGGCGATAAAATATAAGTGTACCACAGTGTACTAATATTATAGTACACCATAGTACACTCTTTGTCAAGTGCTATTTTCAATTTTGTGAAATCAGCGCAGGGCGCGTCCGAGGGGAACGGAAAGCAGGGCGGCGGCGACGCATTTTATCAGATCGACCGGGATGAACGTCGCGGCGACAAGAGAGAACGCCGCGGGAAAATCCCTTCCCGTCACGAACATGAAGCCGACGATGCCGGGCAGGTAGATGCAGGGGATGCCGACGACGATCGCCGCGATCAGCAGGCGCACGAGGGCATGCTTTTGATACGGATGACCCTTAGCGAGACTGACGAAGAAGCTTGCGAGGATGAACCCGATCAAAAACCCGCCCGTGGGTCCCGCCAAAACGCCGAAGCCGCTCTGATATCCCGCGAATACGGGCAAGCCGATGATCCCCAGCAGGGTGTAGATGACCTGCGCCGTGACCGCGTACAGCGGCTTGAGCACCAGCGCGACGAGAATGACGATCAGCACCTGCAAGGTGAAGCCGACGCCGAAGGGCGTGGGAACGGACAGCGGCGAAAGCACGCACAGCAGCGCCGCGCATGCCGCGATCTGACAGAGCGCGACGGTTTTTTTGCGGATATTGGATTTTGCGGACATGAATTGTCAACCTTTCGAAATAAAATCGTTGACATTATAGCATGTGCCTGTGCAATTGTCAACCGATATCTCGGAAAAGTTTACGATAAAACGAGTTGAAAAAGTGCGGCGCATGTGGTATAATCAATCTGAAAAGAGGGAATCCTATGAAAAAATGCGACTACTGCGCGAAAGAAATCTCCTATTTTGATCAATACTGCTGCGAGGAATGCGAGCGGCGCACCATCCTGTACTACCGCAGGAGCGAGCGGTTCTCGCGTTTATTCACGATCGTCAACACCATCTGTGTGTTCGGCATACCCGTGGGCTTGTTTCTCGCCTCGTTCGCGCCCGCCGTGGGCGTGACCATCGCCGCGCTGTCGTGTACGATCCTCGGCGCCATGCTGATCCTGCTGCCGTTTCCGACCGAGGGCATGATCCGCAAGCACAAGCTGCAAAAGGCGATCAAAATGAGCCGGATCTTCGGCGGCGCCGTGATCGGCTTGGGCGTGCTGATTGTGGGCATGCTGTTTTTGTTAAAAAGATGAATAATAAAGCGGAAAGCGTCAACACTAGTATCATCATTCTGTAAGGAGGCTTTGGAATGTTAGATAAAATAGCGTTGACGCTTTTGATTATCGGCGGCCTGAACTGGGGCAGCATCGGTATTTTTCAGTTTGACCTTGTCGGCTTCATCGGCGGCGGTCAAAACGGCGTGATCAGCAGGATCATCTATATCATTGTCGCGATGGCGGCGATCTGGTGCATTTCCCTGCTGTTCCGCGATACCCACGACACCGTCATCAACGACAGACAAGTACCCCAACCCTAGCGGCCCGTTGCCACGGGCGGCGGCAGTCCGCGCGTGCGACGTTTGATAGGGAGGTTGCCGTTAATTCCCGCGTTAGAGCGCGGGAATGACGGTTTCCTTTCTTAATAAACCTTTCACGCGCGGAGAAAGCGCCCACCGGCGCGCGCGGATTGGGTCAAGCGTCACGCGTGGCGGCGTGTCGCCGCTCCCAGACCGCGCTTCCGACGCTTGTTTAGGAGGTTACCGTTAATGTCCGCGCTCTGACGCGGGAATGACGGTAACCTTTCTTATAACCCTTTCACGCGTGGATTGGGTCGAGCGTCACGCTCGCGCGGGTCTTGACGGTGACCTTTCTTATAAACCTTTCACGCGCGGACTGCCCACTGTGGCAACGGAAAAATTTACCGCCCTGCTTTTTTGCAGGGCGGTTCCTAATCTTCTTTTACAGTGCTTCGACGATGGCTTTGGTATCTCTGGCGATGACCATTTCCTCGTCGGTGGCGATCAGCTCGACGCGGATCTTGGAACCGGGCTTGGTCAGCATGCCCTGCTTGCCGTGGATGGTGGCGTTGTTGACATCCTTGTCGAGGTCAACGCCGAGGCAGGCAAGATACTCGCAGACCTTTTCGCGCAGGATGGGCTGGTTCTCGCCGAGACCTGCGGTAAAGACGATCGCGTCGCAGCCGCCCATCGCGACATAGTAGCTGCCGACATACTGGGCGATCTGGTAGTAGAGCATCTCGTGCGCGAGCTTGGCGCGGTGATTTCCCGCCTGTTCTGCTGCGGTGACGTCTCTGTCATCGGAGGAAACGCCCGATACGCCGAGCAAACCGGACTGCTTGTTGAGCAGATTGGACATCTCCGCCATCGAAAGACCTTCCTTCTCACCGATGAAGGTGACCACCGAGGGGTCGAGCGAGCCGGAACGGGTGCCCATCATAAAGCCGCCCAGCGGGGTGAGACCCATGGTGGTGTCGACGACCTTGCCGTTCATGACGGCGGTGATGGAGGAGCCGTTGCCGATGTGGCAGGTGATGATCTTGAGCTCCTCGATGGGCTTGCCCATCAGCTGTGCCATCTTGGCGCTGACATAGCGGTGAGAGGTGCCGTGGAAGCCGTACTTTCTCACGCCGTACTTCTCATAATACTCATAGGGAACGGCGAACATATATGCCTTTTCGGGCATGGTCTGATGGAACGCGGTGTCAAAAACGGCGACCTGCGGGATTTCGCTGCCGAAAACCTCGGTGCAGGCGTCGATGCCCTGGATATGCGCGGGATTGTGCAGGGGAGCCAGAGGAGAGAGCTCCTTGATCTTGTCGAGCACATCGGCGTCGATCAAGACGGAACGGTCGAAGTAAGCGCCGCCCTGAACAATACGGTGACCGATAGCGGTGACCTCGCTGAGGTCGCTGATGGCGCCGTACTGCGGGTCGAGAAGCGCGTTCTTGACCGCCTCAAACGCCTGCGTATGGTTCTTCATCTCCGCTTTGCGCTCGATCTTGCCGTCGGGGGTGTTGAAGCCGATAAACGAGCCGTCGGTGCCGATTCTCTCGCAGTTGCCTTTTGCGAGCACATTTTCACTCGTCATGTCGATCAGCTGATATTTCAGCGACGAGCTGCCCGCATTGATTACTAAAACTTTCATCTGAAACAATCCCTTCACTATTGATTAGTCTGCATGATTCATGTATAATAATGTCAAATACACTTGATTATCATACTATAAATAAGTGCGATTTGCAAGGCTTTTTTGAGAAAAATTCAGAAATCCTTTCCAAATCGCCCTGCGAATGCAACCCGTTCCACAACGGGCATCAATACTTATTTGAGACTGCGAAGCGTCTGACGGGCGAGCCGGTGCTGGCGATCATGAGCGGCAGCTTTACCCAGCGCGGCGAGGTCGCGGTCTGCTCCAAATTCGAGCGCGCGAAGATCGCGCTGGAGCACGGCGCCGATCTGGTCGTCGAGCTGCCGACGGTCTGCGCCGTCGCGCGCGCGCAGCGCTTTGCGCAGGGCGGTGTCTCGATCGCCGACGCCTTCGGCGCGCATTATCTCGCCTTCGGCTGCGAGTGCGACGACCTTTCCGCTCTGCGCCAAGCCGCCTTTGCGCTCAGCCGCGCGGACGTCAACGGGGAAATCGCCCGCTTGATGAAAAACGGCGCCTACTATCCGCAGGCGGTGGAGCGCGCCGTGCGCGCCGTCTGCGGCGACAGGGCTGCCGATGTGCTGACCGCGCCGAATAACATCCTCGCGGCGGAGTATATCCGCGCGCTGGTCGGCAGCGACATCAAGCCCCTGCCCGTCAGGCGCGTCGGCGTCGCCCACGACAGCGAGATTCCGAGCGGAGGCTACTGCTCCGCATCCCGCCTGCGCGCCTTGTTGCGGGCGGGGGAGCGCGTCTCGGATTATCTGCCCGAAGCGCCGCGCGAGCTCACCGACCCCGCCCTGACGGAGCGGGCGATCCTCTTTCGGCTGCGCTCGATGACCGCCGGGGATTTTCGCAAATTGCCCGAGGTGGGCGAGGGCTTGGAGCACCGCTTGGCAGATGCCGTCGCCCGCTGCGGTTCCGTCGAAGCGATCTTATCTTCCGCCAAGACCAAGCGCTACACCCATGCCCGCCTGCGCCGCATCCTCTGCTGCGCCGCGCTGGACATCACCGAGTCGCTGCAGGCGCGCTCCTTTTCCTATGCACGCGTCCTCGGCTTCACCCCGGAGGGCGCCGCACTGTTGAAAAACTGTGCCTTCGAGACGGTCACCTCACCCGCAAAAACACTGCGTCTCGGGGGAGATAATGTTGATTTTCTGCGCGCGGATATCCGCGCCACCGACCTCGCTTCTCTCGCCTATCCGAGGGTCAAACCGTGCGGTCTGGACTTTCACACAAAAATAATTGCTATAAATCGTGCAAAATAACGAAGTTTTTTAGCAAACGTACAAAATTGCCCAAAAATATTTACATAAAAATCAAATTTAATACTTGTAAATTTAGATAAAATTGAGTATAATATAATTAATTAGATATGTATATTCTTTTGTCTGTTTCTTACGGGCAATCCACTATTATCAAGAAATGAGGTATACTATGGCTTTTTCAATTGATGACAACAGACCCCCTCTCGAACAATTTTTGCAGGGCGAGGCAGCAAGAGCCTACCATTTCCTCGGATCTCACTTTGAAAACTGGGACGGCCGTCAGGGCGTTGTTTTCAGAGTATGGGCGCCGAATGCAAAATCTGTCTCTGTAGTGGGCGACTTTAATGATTGGAATCCCGATGCGCATTACATGTATCGTATCTCCGACTCCGGCGTCTGGGAGCTGTTTATCGAGGGTATCTGGGAATTCGCGTGCTACAAATACTGCGTGGAGACCCCGTGGAACGAGCGCATCCTCAAAACCGACCCCTATGCCTTCCATTGTGAGACCCGTCCCGACAACGCGTCCCGCACCTATCATATCTATGATTATCCGTGGGCTGACGGCGCATGGATCCAGTGGAAGAAGGATCATCCCCACAAGCAGCAGGCGATCAACGTCTACGAGGTCAACGCCGGCTCTTGGAAGAAGCACGAGGACGGCAACTTCTACAGCTACCGTGCACTGGCGGACGAGCTGATCCCCTATGTCAAGAAGATGGGCTACACCCACATCGAGTTCATGCCCCTCACCGAATTCCCCTTCGACGGCAGCTGGGGCTATCAGGTGACCGGTTACTTTGCCGCGACCTCCCGTTACGGCGAGCCGAAGGATCTGATGTATTTCGTTGACCGCGCTCACCAAGAGGGCATCGGCGTCATCCTCGACTGGGTTCCCGCGCACTTCCCGAAGGACGCGCACGGCTTGGCGCGCTTTGACGGCACGGGCTGCTATGAGTATGAGGACTGGAGAATCGGCGAGCACAAGGAGTGGGGCACCTATATCTTCAACTACGGCAGATATGAGGTCACCAGCTTCCTGATCTCCTCCGCGATGTTCTGGCTGGATATGTTCCACATCGACGGCATCCGCGTCGACGCTGTCGCCTCCATGCTCTATCTCGACTACAACCGCAAGGACGGCGAGTGGATCGCCAACGCCTACGGCGGCAGAGAGAACCTCGTCGCGGTCGACTTCCTGCAGAAGCTCAACAACGTTGTCCATATGTTCTACCCCGAGGTCATGATGATCGCCGAGGAGAGCACCGCGTGGCCGAACGTCACCCGTTAC
>CACZWQ010000038.1 GCA_902784855.1 uncultured Ruminococcus sp.
AGTGGATGTAGCTGATCTCTTTCAGCTTTAAGGAGCCCTCCATCGAGAGCGCATAATCCAGTCCCCTGCCGATATAGAGCAGGCTGTCGGCGGTGATCAGCTTGGTGGAGACATAGCGGCAGACATTCTCGATGCGCTCGATGGTCTCCTCGATCACGTCGGGCATTTTGATCAGCTCGCCCGTCAGTCTGCGGCAGGTGTCGGCGTCGATCCTGCCCTTGGCGTATGCCATCTCGAACGCCAGCAGGTACATGACGCTGAGCTGCACCATGTACGCCTTGGTGGAGGCTACGGCGATCTCGGGACCCGCGTGGGTGTAGACGACCATATCCGCCTCGCGCGCGATGGAGCTGCCCTTGACGTTGACGATCGCCAGCGTCTTGGCGCCCAGCTGCTTGGCGAGGTTGAGCACCGCCTTGGAATCGGCGGTCTCGCCCGACTGGCTGATGATGATGACCAGGTCCTTCGTCGTCAGCAGCGGGTCGCGGTAGCGGAACTCGGACGCGATATCGACCGTGACCGACACGCGCGCCAGCTTTTCGATGACATATTTTCCCACCATGCCCGCGTGCATGGCAGTGCCGCAGGCGACGATGAAGATATTCTCAAAGCTGCGCAGCATCTCTACCGTGATGCCGCACTCGCTGAGGTCGGGCATGCCGTCCTCGATGCGCGGGGTGACGGTGGTCTTGACGGCGACGGGCTGCTCGTGGATCTCTTTGAGCATGAAGTGCGGATAGCCGCCCTTTTCGGCGCAGTCCTCATCCCAGTCGGCGGTGTTGAGCGTCTTGCGGATGGGTCTGCCGTGCAGGCTGCAAAAGCGGACGGCGCCGTCCTGAAGAACGGCGATCTCGCCGTATTCCAACAGGTAATAGTCCTTGGTGTATTTGAGGATGGCGGGGACGTCGGAGGCGACGAACACCTCGCCCTCGCCCTGTCCGACGATGAGCGGGCTCTCACAGCGGACGGCATAGACGGTCTCGGGGCGGTCGGCAAAGATGATGCCGAGCGCGTAGGAGCCGCGGATCTCGTGGAGCACCTTGCGGATGCAGCTGATCGGGTTGCCGTCGTAGTAGAAGTCGAGCAGCTGGGCGACGACCTCGGTGTCGGTGTCCGAGAGGAAGTCGTTCCTGCCGTTGTCGATCAAAAACTGCTTGAGCTGTTTATAGTTTTCGATGATGCCGTTGTGGACGATCGTGACGCGCCTTCCCGAGTGCGGATGGGAGTTGACGTCAGACGGCTCGCCGTGGGTCGCCCAGCGGGTGTGACCGATGCCCGCGTGACCCTGCGGCTTGCCCTCGCGCTCCATCTTCTCGGTCAGGTCGGCAAGTCTGCCCTTTGTCTTGGCGACGGCGATCCTGCCGTCCTCAAACACGGCGATACCCGCCGAGTCATAGCCGCGGTATTCCAGCTTGGTCAGCGCCGACACCAAAACATCGGTGCAGTCGCGGGGTCCCACATATCCAACGATTCCACACATAATGCATCCCTCTTTGCATGATTTGATGTGGCTATTATACCGCCTTGTGAAAAATTTGTCAAGCGCCTTTGCAGGATTATTTAATTTTCCTGCATTTTTGTAAAATAATTCCCGCTTTCACCCCTGTTTTTTGCCCTTTTTATGAAACAAAACGGTTTATTTCTTTCATATACAGGGCAATCTCTGCCTTTTGCCCGCTGCTTTCGCGACGCGGCGCGCACCAAAACCGAAAAAGGCGTTGACCCCTGTCGAAAAAAACGGTATAATATTAGATAACAGAATCCTTTTGCGAGGTGACGATATGGTTTCTTCCGCAGCGAAACCGAAACACAGCAAGAAAATATGGCTGATCATCGGCATCGCCGCCGTCGCGGCGGCAGTGGCGGCATTTTTCGCCGTCAAAACGGCGCTCGACCGCGCCGCGCTTTCGGGCGTGCAGCCGCAGGACGGCGATTACTATTTGATCGACTGCCGCGACAGCGCGGGCAGCGACTGCCTGCCGCAATATTTTTACCGAAACGACATGCCCTTTTGCCTGACCGTGCGCGGCAGCAGCGGGCAGGTGAACAACCTCAAGGGCAGAAACACCGCGCAGCTCTCGCTCGACTTCGACAAGAAGCAGGCGACCCTCACCCGCACCAACAGCGGCGCCGTCGAGACCTGCTCATTGGACGCATCTCCCGAAACCGTGACGCTGCACCTGACTGCGCCCGAGCGTGTCGCCGTATACCGCAGGAACACGCGCGACGACCTCAAACCGTTCATCGGACAGAACGCCGTCGTCGGCAGCAGCTTTCGCGAACACGAGGACTATCTCGCCTACTGCGCGAACAACCGCTACAAGCTCGTCTCGGCGCTGACGCTCGGCGCCGACGGCAAGGCGCAGATCACCTGCGCCGACGGCAGCGAGAACGCTGCCATCACCCTCGAGGAAAACAAGATGACGGGCAGCGTTGCCTATCAGAGCAGCGAGGACAGCTATGACGCGTTCCTCGTGACAGACGGAGAGCTGCTGCGCGTCTACAGCGCCATCGAGCTGGTGTCGACCTTCCGCAAGGCGGACGCGCATGCCCTTGACGCCTTCATCGGCAACTGTGCCGTGGTCAGGGTCAGCAGCGAGACAGCGGAGGATTATCTCGCCTACTGCACGGAAAACAGCCGCAAAAATATCGCCAAGCTCACGCTCGGCGCCGAAAGCAAGGGCGAGATACGCTATGACAGCGGCGAAGCCTACGCCTCCTTCACCTGCGACGCGTCGACGATGACGGGAAAAATCACCTACGCCAAGTCCGGCAAGACCTATGATCTGGTGGCGGCGGCGGAGGGCGATCTGCTCAAGCTCTACAGCGACGCCGACCTGACCTATTATTTCCGCAAGGAGGACGCACATGCCCTCGACCGCTTCCTCGGGCAAAGCGTGATCGTCAAGAGCAGCACCGACAAGCACCCCGACCTGCTGTCCTACTGCGCCGACCACGGCGCCGGTATCCCCTCTTCGCTCACGCTCAACAGCGACGGCACCGGCAGCATCACCTGCCTCGACGGCAGCGTCTACGCCACTCTTACCTGCGACCCCGCCGCGATGACCGGCTCCGTCTCCTACCGCGACGGCGGCAAAGCCTATGACCTGCTGCTGGCGGCGGACGGCGACCTGCTCAAGCTCTACAGCGACGCGCGGCAGACCTGCTGCTTCCGCAAGGCGGACGCCCGGCTGCTCGACGGCTTCATCGGCGAGAGCGTCGCGGTGCACGGCAGCAGTCAAGCGCACGCAGATCTTCCGGCGGCGTGCGCCGTCACCGAGAAAAAGATCATCTCGAAGCTGCTGCTGCGCGGGGACGGCACCGGCACGATCTCCTATCTCGACGGCAGCGAATACGCCTCCCTCACCTACCGCACCGACACCATGACGGGCGAGCTGACCGACCGGACGGGCAAGAAAAAAGGCGATCTCGTCATGGCGGTCGACAACGGCACGCTTTGGCTCTACAGCCAAGCGAAGCAGACCCTCGGCTTCAAGGTCGCGGATACCATCCCGCTCGAAGCGTATGAGGGCGAGCTGACCATCCGCTCCTACGCCGCCGAGGGCAGCGAGGACCTGCTCGCCCTGCGCAGGCACAACAAACAAAAGGTGCCCTCCGCCGTCATCCTCGGCAAGGACGGCAAGGGAGAGGTGCGCTTGGAGGACGGCACGGTGTTTTTCGGCTTTTCTTTCCAAGCGTCGGATATGACGCTTTCAGCGGACATCAACGGCAAACAACACAACGGACTGCTCTGCGTCAGGGACGACGGCACCGTCAGGCTCTATATCGAGGGGCACGGCGTCATCACGGCGGACAAGGGCGCGGCGCAAAATATAAAATCATGAGGTGACAAGATGTTTTGGTGGATATTATTATGGATCGTAATCGGATTGGCGGGACTGCTGCTCGCCTACATCCTGCTGCTCATCATCAGCGCCATGTTGGTGGATATGGAGCGGGATTATGAACAGGAGAGCAAATTCTACCGCTTTCTGCTCAACAGCGCCACCTTCTGCGCGGCAAAGCTGATCCGCATCAAGCTGCACGTCACGGGAAAAGAGCTTTTGCCCGACGGACGGTTCCTGCTTGTGGCGAACCACCGCTCCAAGTTTGACCCCATCCTCACATGGCTGATCTTCGGCGACCGGCAGCTCGCGTTCATCTCCAAGCCCGAAAACTTCAAGGTCCCCGTGTTCGGCAGGCTGATCCATCGGCTCTGCTATATGCCGATCGACCGCGAGAATCCCCGTAACGCCGTCAAGACCATCAACCGCGCGGTCGACCTGATCAACCGCGACGTCGCCAGTGTCGCGGTGTACCCCGAGGGCACGCGCAACTACGGCGAGGGCTTGCTGCCGTTCCACAACGCGATGTTCAAGATTGCCCAGAAGGCGCAGGTGCCCATCGTGATCGTCACCATGCGCGGCACCTATGAGATACAAAAAAATTATCCGCTCCACCGCAGCCATGTTTATCTCGACGTGGCAAGGGTGCTGAAAGCGGATGAAATAAAGGGAATGAAAACCGCCGCCATCGGCGATTTGGCGCGCGCGATCATGCTTGAAAGTCTGAGCAAGGGAGAGACAAACTGACATGAAAACCTATGTGATCTACAACAAGAAATCCAACAACGGCATGGGCAGCGAGAGCCTGCAGCCGCTCAAGGAGCTGTGGAAGGACAAAAAGCCCGTGTTCATCAGCGCCTTTGACATCATCTACGCCGACTTCTTCCGCGGGCTTGAGCCGGATGACGAGGTCTGTATCTGCGGCGGCGACGGCACGCTCCACTACCTGATCAACCACGTCGACTGCGACAGCATCCGCAACACCGTTTACTACTACCCCACCGGCAGCGGCAACGATTTCTGGACGGACATCGGCAAAAAGCCGGGCGACGCGCCGGAGAAGATCAATCAATACCTGACCCACCTGCCGAGCGTCACGGTCAGGGGCAAAACCGTCAAATTCCTCAACAATGTCGGCTTCGGCATCGACGGCTACTGCTGCGAGGAGGGCGACCGCCTGCGCGAACAGTCGGACAAGCCCATCAACTACACCTCGATCGCGATCAAGGGCATGCTGTTTTATTTCAAGCCCGCAAACGCCACGGTGACGGTCGACGGCAAGTCCTTCACCTTTAAAAAGGCATGGCTCGCCCCGACCATGAAGGGACGCTATTACGGCGGCGGCATGATGGCAGCGCCCCATCAAAACCGTCTCGACCCCGAGCACAAGGTCACCTGCATGGTGATGAACGGCGCGGGCAAGCTGCACACCCTGATCGACTTCCCGAGCATCTTCAAGGGCGAGCACGTCAAGAAAAAGATCGTCCACGTCATGAAGGGCAGCCATATCAAGGTCAGCTTTGACCGCCCCACCTCCCTGCAAATCGACGGCGAGACCATCTTGAACGTCACGGAATACGAAGTGAAGATTTAGCGCCCAAGGGCGCTGCCGACTGCCTCTGTGCAGGGGATCCTTCTTTCGATTACCAAAATAACAGTCGCCCTGCTTGAAGCAGGGCGACTTTACTAATCACTAACCACTAATCACTAATCACTAACCACTAACCACTATCACCCAACCGCCACGAGGACTTCAAAGGCGCCGCTGCCCACGTCGGCGTGCTCGGTGCAGACGGCATACAGCGCCGCGTCTGCGTTGAGGAACAGCTGCGCCTCCCGCAGCGCCTCGTCGCCGACTGTCAGCTCCAGCTGATAGTAATAGTCGTCGGGGAAATCCTCCGGCTTGAACTTGGACATATAATCTTCTGTCAGCGCCTTTTTCAGAGCCGCATAGGCGCTTTCGCTGTCGCGCTGCACATAGCGCAGCAAGCCCTCGTTATCGAGCTGCTCCCGCGTCGTCTTGTTGTAGTTGAAGGCGCGGCAGTGCAGCAGATGCCCCTGCCCCTCCGACGTGATCAGCAGGGTGACGATATCGTCGTTGAGATAGGCGTCGTATCGGATGGATATCGGCTCCGGCTCGCGGTTGTTGTTGACCGCGACCTGCGCCTGCGTGAAGAGGTCCTCATACGCCGCCGTGATCGCCGCGTTGATCGCCTTGGCGCCGTCGGAATCATCTCTCAGCGCCGGCACACGGTAGACGCACGCGATCTCGGCGTCATTTTTATCGGTATAGGTAAAGGTCTGCTCGCGCCCGGTGGCGACATAGCTCTCGACTGCCTTTTTGAGCGAGGGCGACTGCATCACGGGCACCGTGGTGATCTCGGGCGGCAGCTCGCGCGCGGGAGACTGACAGGCGCAGAGCATCAATGCCGTCAGCAGCGCGGCGCAGACGATCTTAAAGCTTTTCATTTCTCAGTGTAATCTCCTCGATCGAAACGGGCGTGATACCCTTTGCCGCAAGAAGCCCTAAGCAGTGCTGCGCGGCGTCGCTTTGCAGCAGCGCCTCGGGACTGTGCGCGTCATAGCCGATCACGACCTTGTTGCCGACCCGCGCGACGATGTCCCAGAACGCGGGTGTGGGATAACTGCGCCCGTTGAGATAGCCCAGCAGGTTGAATTCCAGCGGGATATCGCGCTCGCGCGCAAAAAGACACAGCTCGGTCATTTTGAGCGTATAATAGCCGGGGTCGCCGCTGTACCAGACGATGTCGGGGTGCGCCAGATAGGTAAACACGCCCTTGCGCAAGCCCTCCTTGACCTGACGGACATACTGCGAAAGGTAATCCTCCTTTTTGCCCTCGATGGCGGCATAGTAGGAGCCCTCGTCGTACTCGTTTCCCACAAAATGCTGCCCCATGATGAGATAATCGAGGTGCAGCGGGCGGACAAAGTCATAAAACGCGTCAAAGGTCTGCGGATAATACTCGGTCTCAAAGCCGAGGAGAATATCGATATCGCTCTTGTATTCCTTTTGCAGCGCGCGCACGCTCTCTGAATATTCCTGCGCCTGCTCGGGCAGCATGCGGAAATAGCTGTAATAATCCTTTACGGGGAAAAACTGCGGACAGTGGTCGGAAAAGCCCAAGGTTTTCATGCCTGCCCGGATCGCCGCCTCTACATATTCACGGTCGTCGCCCGTGGCGTGGTTGCAGCGCTTGGTATGGGTGTGTAGATTATAGGTTAACATTTCATCAGCCCTTTCCGATTTCTATTATACACGATTGTGCAAGGTATTGCAAATCATTTTTGAAAAGGTTATAATAAAAGAAATAGAAAAAAGGAGCTTGTACATGGATAAGAAGGATTTGGCGGTGCGGTTTAAGCACAACGGATACAACTGCGCGCAGGCGGTGATCGCCGTCTATGCGGACGAGCTGGGAATCGATTTGGAAACGGCGCGCGCCTTGGGCGCCGGCTTCGGCGCGGGCATGGGCACGATGGGCGCGACCTGCGGGGCGCTGTGCGGGGCACAGATCGTCCTCGGACTCAGCGGCAAAACCAAGCCGACGGCGGGCAAGCCGCGGCGGCTCTACAACGACTTTCTCGAGCGCTGCGGCGCGACGATCTGTCTGGAGCTCAAGGGCGTGACCACGGGCAGGATGCTCTGCTCCTGCGACAGCTGCGTCGCAAACGCGGTCGACATCCTCGAGGGCATGCTGTGAACGGGCAGTTTGCGCGCACCGAAGCGCTGCTCGGCGCAGAAGCGGTGGAAAAGCTGCACCGCGCACGCGTCGCGGTGTTCGGCGTCGGCGGGGTCGGCGGCTATGTGGTCGAGGCGCTGGCGCGCTCGGGCGTGGGCGCGCTCGATCTGATCGACAATGACCAAGTCGCGCCCTCCAACCTCAACCGCCAGATCATCGCCCTGCACTCCACGCTGGGACAGGATAAGGTCGACGCGGCGCGCGAGCGGGTGCTGGATATCAATCCCGACTGCCGGGTCACGGTTTACAAGACCTTCTATCTGCCCGAGACCGCCCGGCTCTTCGACTTTACGCAGTACGACTATGTGGTAGACGCGATCGACACCGTTTCGGGCAAGCTGGCATTGGTGCAGCAGGCGCGCGACGCGCAGGTGCCGATCATCTGCTCGATGGGCACGGGCAACAAGCTCGACCCCGCGGCGTTTGAGGTCGCGGATATCTATGAGACCTCGGTGTGCCCCTTGGCGCGGGTCATGCGGACTCAGTGCCGCAAGCGCGGCATCGACCGCCTCAAGGTCGTCTACTCCAAGGAGCCGCCGCAGCGCGTCACGGTCACAGAGCCGGACGGCGTCCGCCGCGCGATCCCGGCTTCGATCGCCTTTGTTCCCGCCGCGGCGGGAATGGTGCTGGCGGGCGCGGTCGTGACGGACCTGCTGCAACGTTGAATACAAAAAATACGCGCTGAGCAGATGCATCTGCCCGGCGCGTTTTGTTTGTTTGTTTTTTATCCCTCAGCCGCGGATCTCGCCCCACGGGTCGAGGAACTGCTCGAGGTCGATGTATTCGAGAATCTGGTCGCCGTACTCGTTGGTCTCGCCCGGCACCCATACGCCGCGGCTGACCTCGGTGGAGGTGGTATAGGTGCTCTCCCAGTCGTAGTTGCCCTCGATGGTGTAGACCTTCACGACGTTGCCGTCGTCGTCGAGCTCCACCGACTCGATGTAGCCGATGTGCTGATAGCCGTCGTCGCCCTCAACGCCGACCGTCGCGGTGGTGAAGATGTCGCCCGGCTTCGGGGTGTAGGACGGGTCGCTGCACAGGTGCACCGCGCCCAGCTCTCTGGCGGGACGGGCGATCTCGCTGACGTGGATGCACGGCTCCACGGGATTGAGCACGTGGATCTGGTTACAGAATTGGTCGAGCGCGCACCACGCGAAGATGGCGCACCAGGAATATTCCTCGGTCACGCCGAGGTTCTCGTCCTGCTCGTTGATGTATTTGACGTACATGCCGACATGCCTGCCGAGCTGCTCGCGCAGGAACCGCACCATCAGTCCGCGGAACCGCGGCTTGACGGTCACGTTCGCATAGGCGCGCACCCCGCCCGCGTTTTCACAGTAGATGCGGGTGGTGCCGCGGTTGCGCGCGGTCATCAGACCGCCTGCCATCGTCACGGAGGCGATATTCGGATCCTCGCTGTAGTAGTTGCGGAAGTAGCTCGCCGAGCCGTCGACGACCAAGCTGTTGAAATCGAACTGCTCGTCCTCCTCCAGCTCCACCTCGCTCTCTTCGAGCGCCAGAAACGCCGAGAGCGGCTTGACGGTCACGCGGCAGACGGTTTTGCTGCCGTCGCCCTTGGCGCAGGTGATGTCCGCGGCGCCGACGTTGCGCGCCGTCACAACGCCGCTGAGCGGGTCGACCGACGCGATCATCGGGCATTCCGAGCGGAAGGTGCCGTTCGAGGTGCCGTAGCCGTTGCTGCCGTCGAGCTTGATGGTCTCGCCGACACCCAGCGTGATCTCGGCATTGGGCATGGTCGAGACCGTGTTCGTCGCGGAGATGTCCGAAAGCGACACCGTGGAGGAGGCGTTGACGATCTGCTCCTCGGCGCTTTCCAGCTCGTCCGGGTCGGTGATATTGATCGCGATATCGTTGCTGAGATCGGCATGCGCCGCCAAGGGAGAAGCCGGCTGCGCGCTGCCTCCCTGAAATGACGAGACGATCAGCGACACGATCGCCAGCACCGGGATCGCCGCCGCCAGAATCAGCGCGGTGAGGTTGCGCGGCGAGAGCGTCATCAAAAAGTATCGCACGTTGATGAAGGCACAGGAGATATAATAACCCGCCAGCTGGAAGGCATAGATCACATTCGGCAGGATCGTTTCACGGAAAAATTCGGGAAATTGTTTGATATTCAAGGATGAGGTCACCTCATAATCGGCGCCGGCAGAAAAGCCCGGCGTTCTTTTCATTTAATCTTAGCACAATTTTCCGACCTTTGCAATCGGTTTTTCGACAGAAAGTGTTACAATTTTTTAGTATATTTCCTTTACTGAATTTAGCAGCCGCGCGAATGACGAGAAATCGCGCGAAGATGATTGAAACCGACGGAAGAATATGCTACAATAAGGATAACAATATTGTATAGGAGGTATCGCCTCATGGGCTTTAATTTCAGAAAGAGCATTTCCCTCATCCCGGGCGTCAAGCTCAATTTCAGCAAGGGCGGCGCCAGCATCAGCGCAGGCGTGCCGGGCTTCCGCAAGAGCATCAACACCAAGGGTCAGGTCACCACTACGGCCAGCATCCCGGGCACGGGCTTCTACTACACCGACAAGAAGAAGGTGCTCGGCAAAAAGACCGACAAGGCGGAAAAGGCCGAAAAGTCTTCGAAAGCCGCCAAAGCCACGAAGGAAAAGAAGGAAGAAAAACCCACAGCCGCAAAAAAACAAGCCGCTCCCAAGGAGCAGCCTGCTGCCGCGCAGCCTGTGCAGCCCGTCTCTACCGCCGCACCGCAGCGCAGCTATACGCCGCCGTCCTATCCGTCGTCGGCGGGCTATCCCCTGCCGTCCTCCGGCAAGCAGATCGACCCCGCCTCGCTCAAAGCCCTCCACAAGATGGCGGACGACACCGTGGAGTGGGACGAGATCGTCCAATCGCCGACCCCGCCCGACAGCTCCTACAACGAAAAAATGTGGGCGTATTACTACGCCCTCGCACCCGAGGTCCTAAACGGCGACATCGACACCTACCTGCGCCTGATCTACGAGGTCAACCCCTTGGGCGACCTGCTGGAATACGGCTCGCAGTTTCAGTTCGGCACCGATGACCCCGCCGTCATGCATGTGGAATTCACGGTCAATCAGGAGCTGCTCGCGCGCTCAAAGCGCACGCTGGCGGCATTCGCCTATCACGAGCTGCTGCAGGATTTCATTTGCAGCCTGAGCATCCGCGTCGCCCGCGACATGTTCGCGCTGCTGCCCGTCAGCCGAACGGTCGTCCACGCCATGCTCGGCGATCAGACCGTCCTCTCGGTCAGCTTTGATCGGGGCACGCTGAACACGGTCAAATTCGGCTTTGTCGACCCCTCGGACACCATCGCGAAATTCCCGCACAACATGTGGTTCAACGCCCAAAACGGCTTTGCGCCGGTCGAGCGGCTCTCATAACCGCTCGGCGGATATCACCGTGACCGTCCCGCCCGCCACGCGGAAGCGGACCTCACAGCCGCCGTAGGGAAAGCCGTAGACCCGCGCTTCGTCGTCCTGATAGCCCGGGCGCGGGTCGTATCGCAGCGCCTCTTTCAGCGCGGCAAGCTGCTGCTCGCTGAACAGCGCGGCGACCTGCGGCGGGATCTCCACATCCAGCAGCGCCTGTGTCTGCGGTCCGTAGCTGCCCGCCCGCGCGTTCGGCACGCTGTCCGCAAAGGGCAGGTAGGGCTTGATGTCCAGAATCGCGGTGCCGTTCATCAGGTCGGCGCCCGCCACGGTCAGCACCACGCCCCACTCGCGCGTCTGCTCCGCCTTGATCAGCTTCACGCGCGTCAGCCCGATGGGGTTCGGTCGGTTGGGCGAGCGGGTGGCAAACACGCCCATGCGCCGGTTGCCGCCGAGCTTCGGCGGGCGCACCGTCGGCGACCATGCGCGCTTGCCCATCGGCTCAAACAGCCACAGCAGCCAGAGATATTCAAATTCCCCGATCCCGCGAAACGCCTCGGGGTCGCGATAGCCCTCCGCCATCACGATCCGCGACAGCAGGTGCTCGCTCATGCCGCTCTGGCGCGGCAGTCCGAACTTCGTGGGAAAATCATTTTCAAGATACGCAATCGGTTCCATCTGCATCTGCATCACATCCCGCTGAATTTATCGGTATCAGTATAGCATCCCGCGGCGCGAAAATCAACCGGCGCCGTCCGAAATATCTTGCAAAACAGGGAACCGGATGATATAATAGCAGTAAATCAAAACAACCCATCATTTATTTATCAAAGGAGAGAATCCATATGGCAATCGATCTCGTACTCGACGGCGTTGACAACGCCCCTGCCCCCTCATCCGTCGCACCTGCCGTGACAACCGAAACCGTCCTCGCCGAGGTGGAACAGCTCACCCCCGAGGAAAAGGCGCAAATCGAACAGTTTGCCGGTAAGATCGACCTTCATAAATCCGAAATCGTGATGAACTACGGCGCGACCATCCAAAAGCAGTCCGCGTCCATCGCCACCAAGACCTTACAGGACGTCAAAACCAAGAACACGGGCGAGGTCTCCTCGCTGCTGATCGAGATGGTCGGCGCGATGAACGGTCTCTCCGGAGGCGAGGATCACGGCGGCTTCATCCAGCGCTTCATGCAGAAGGTCAAGGGCAAGGCGATCACCACCCGCACCCGCAACGAGAGCGCCGAAAAGACGCTGGAGCGCATCGAAAAACAGCTCGAGGGTCACAAGCTCACCCTGCAAAAGGATATCCAGATGCTCGATCTGCTCTACGACGAGAACTGGGAGACCTTCAAGGCGCTGACCCTCTATATCAAGGCGGCGGAAATGGCGCTCGACAAGGCGCGCAACGAAGAGCTGGCGGCGCTCTATGCCAAGGCGCAGGAGACGGGCTTGCCCGAGGACGCGATGAAGGCGGACGAATTTGCCAAGCAGTGCGACCAGTTTGACAAGCAGGTGCACAACCTCCGCCTCACCCGCACCAACTGCCTGCAATCCGCGCCGCAGATCAAGATGATCCAGCACAACGACATGGACATGGCGATGAAGCTGCAATCGAGCATCGTCAACACCATGCCCCTCTGGCGCAAAAAGATCGCGATGTCCATCGCCCTCAACAACAACATGCAGGCTGTCGCGGCGTCCAACGCGGTCGACGACCTGACCAACCGCATGCTGCGCGAACAGGCGGAGCAGTTCCACCTCTCGGTGGTGGAATCCGCCAAGGCGAGCCAGCGCGGCATCATCGACATCGAAACCATCGACTACGTCAACAAGGAGGTCACCGGCGCGGTGCTCGACTATATCGCGATCGAGCAGCAGGGTCAGCGCGACAGACAGAACGCCGTCAAGGTCATCGCCCAGTCCGAGCAGGAGCTGGTGCAGGGCGTCCTCTCGGCGACGGCGCAGCGCAACAACGGCTATTGATCCGTCATGACCCGCCGGTCACCCACATTTCCAACCAACGACGAAGGAACACACCATGTCTCGATTTCCCAAAATCTTCGGCGCCATCTTGCTCGTTCTGGGGCTGCTGGGCGTGCTGACGACCCATCTGGCAGGCTCGGCGCTGATCGTCTCCCTCGGCGTGCGCGCCATTGAGGCGATCCGAATCTTCGGCTTCGCCGTGGCGGGCGTCGGCGCTCTGACCTGTCTTTTGGGCTTTGTGCCCAACGTCAAGCGCCTGATCGCCAACAGCAGCCTGCAAAAGCGGCTGGACGGCGTCAAGGCGGAGCAGCGCAAGACCTTTGACGAATACGCCAAGGACAGCCTCAACCCTGCCAGAACGCGCGAGCGCCTTCTCGATCTCAAAACCAATAACTCGCAGCTGAGCCGCTTGGTCGACGACTGCCTGACGCAGATGAACCGCATGGACAAGCTGCAGGAGCGCTATGACACCCTGCTGCAGGCGAACGACGCCATCTATTTGCAGGACACCGTCGCCGTGATCAACGACGCCGAAAAGCGCCTTTGCCGCAACATCCGCAACATCATCAACTGCTGTATTCTGGTGGAGGACGGCTCGTCCTCCTTCTCGGAATTCGACCATCAGATCATCAACCAATCCCTCAGCCAGAACGAAACCGAACTCAAAAACGTCGACACGCTCATCCACTACGCCGTCAGCTACATCAACAACTACCAGCAGAACGGCGTCACCGACATGAGCGAGCTGAAAGCATGGCTGGAGGTCATGCGCAAATCCACGGAGGTAAAGCAACATGAAGCTCTCTAGACGAATCATCGGGGGCAT
>CACZWQ010000039.1 GCA_902784855.1 uncultured Ruminococcus sp.
AAGTACGCCGAGTTCGCGGAGGCGTTTGAGAAGGAATACGTCTCGCAGGGCTATAACGCCAACCGCTCGATCGAGGAGACCCTCGACATCGGCTGGAAGCTGCTCGCGATCCTCCCGCGCTCCGAATTGAAGCGTATCAAGGACGACATGCTCGACGAATTCTATCCGACACCGTGAGCCACGGTGGGCAGTCCGCCTTTTGAAATCTTCCGCTGAGCGGAAACGTTCTTCAACGGCGGGTCTGCACGATGGTGCTTTGCACAAATTGAGGTAATACAAATATGGCAGTTTTAAATGTTAACCCCACGCGCATGCAGCTGAGCAAGCTGAAAAAGCAGCTCATCACTGCCGTGCGGGGACATAAAATGTTAAAGGACAAGCGCGACGAGCTGATGCGCCAGTTTTTGGAGCTGGTGCGTCAGACGCGCGATCTGCGCGACAAGGTGGAGCGCGAGCTGGAGCTGTGCAACAACCACTTTGTCAACGCCTCTGCCGTGATGAGTAAGCAGGCGCTCGACGGCTCTCTTCTGTCGCCGAAGCAGCAAATCAACCTGGAGGTCGGCTCCAAAAACGTCATGAGCGTGGAGATCCCGCAGTTTGAGGCGCAGCAGCGCACCGCCAATGAGGGAGACATCTTCCCCTACGGCTTCGCGTTCACCTCGTTCGAGCTGGACGACGCCGTGATGGCGCTCAACCGCGTGCTGCCCGATCTGATTTTGCTGGCGCAGTACGAAAAGAGCTGCGAGCTGATGTCCGCCGAGATTGAAAAGACGCGCCGCCGCGTCAATTCGCTGGAGCACGTCATGATCCCGCGCTATCAGGAGACCATCAAGTTCATCTCCATGAAGCTCGAGGAAAACGACCGTTCCAGCCGCACCAGACTGATGAAGGTCAAGGACATGCTGCTCGACAAGGCACACGGCTATTCGGAACAAGCGTGATCATTTTAATGACAAAAGGCTATCCCAACGCGGGATAGCCTTTCGTTTTGCCTATTAAACCTTGAAGATAAACTTTCCGTCCTGATAATCGCAGGTGACGCTTGCGCCCTCGGTGATCTCGCCGTCGAGCATTTTCTCGCTGAGGGTATCCTCGATCTCGCTCTGGATCGCCCTTCTGAGCGGTCTGGCGCCGTAGCTGTCGTCAAAGCCCTTGTCGGCGATGGCGGTGACTGCCGCGTCGGTAAAGGTGATGGTGATCTCCATCGCCCTGAGCCGCTCGGCGAGGGTGGCGAGCATCTTGCCGGCGATCTGCTTGATCTCGTCCTGCGTGAGCTTGTTGAACACGATGATGTCGTCCACGCGGTTGAGGAACTCGGGACGGAACACCTTTTTCAGCTCGCCCATGACCACCTTTTTCAGCTCGCCCATGACGAGTGAGCGGATGTCCTCCTGCTTCTGCTCCTTGGTCTCCTGCGCGAAGCCCAGCGAGCCCTGCTTATCGGTGATCAGCCGTGCGCCGACGTTGGAGGTCATGATGATGACGGTGTTCTTGAAGTCGACGGTGCGGCCCTGGCTGTCGGTCAGCCTGCCGTCCTCGAGAATTTGCAGCAGCATGTTGAACACATCGGGATGCGCCTTTTCGATCTCGTCGAAGAGCACGACCGAGTAGGGCTTTCTGCGTACCTTTTCGGTCAGCTGACCGCCCTCGTCAAAGCCGACATAGCCGGGCGGCGAGCCGATGAGCTTGGAGACCGTGTGCTTCTCCATATACTCGGACATATCGAGCCGCAGCATGGCGTTTTCGTCGCCGAACATCGCCTGTGCCAGCGCCTTGCACAGCTCGGTCTTGCCGACGCCCGTGGGTCCGAGGAAGATGAACGAGCCGACGGGGCGCTTGGGGTCCTTCAATCCGACCCTGCCGCGGCGGATCGCCTTGGCGATGGAGGTGACGGCTTCATCCTGACCGACGACGCGCTCGTGAAGCACCTGTTCCATGTTCAGCAGCCGCTCGCTCTCCTCCTTGGTGAGCTGCACGACGGGAATGCCCGTCCAGTCGGAGACGATCTGCGCGATGATCTCTGCGCTCACCTCGCCGCCGTCGTCCATGCGGCGCTCCTGCCAGCTCTTCCTTGCCTCGTCAAGCTTCTCCTGCACCGACTTCTGCTCGTCGCGCAGCCTTGCCGCACGCTCAAAATCCTGCTCATTGACGGCGCTCGCCTTCTCGTTTTCGATCTCCTTGATCTTATCCTCCAGCTTTTTGACGTCGTCGGGCGAGGTCATGGCAGCAAGCCGCACCTTGGAGGCGCCCTCGTCGATGAGGTCGATCGCCTTGTCCGGCAGGTAGCGGTCGGCGATATAGCGCGCAGACAGCTTGACTGCCGCTTCGATCGCCTCGTCGGTGATCTTGACCTTGTGGTGCGCTTCATAGCTGTCGCGCAGTCCTTTCAAAATCTCCACCGCCTGCTCCTGCGTCGGCTCGCCGATCTTGACGGGCTGGAAGCGGCGCTCGAGCGCGGCGTCCTTTTCGATATATTTGCGGTACTCGTTCAGCGTGGTCGCGCCGATGACCTGAAAGTCGCCGCGCGCCAGCGAAGGCTTTAGAATATTCGCCGCGTCGGCGCTGCCCTCCGCCGCGCCCGCGCCGATGATGGTGTGCAGCTCGTCGATGAAGAGGATGGTGTTGCCGGAGCTTTTCACCTCGTCGATCGCCGCCTTGATGCGCTCCTCAAAGTCGCCGCGGTATTTCGCGCCCGCGACCATGCCGGTCAGATCGAGGCTGACGACGCGCTTGTCGCGCAGGATCTCGGGGACGTTGCCCTTGGAGATTTCCAGTGCCAAGCCCTCGGCGACCGCTGTTTTGCCGACGCCGGGCTCGCCGATGAGCACGGGGTTGTTCTTGGTGCGGCGCGACAGGATCTGGATCACGCGCTCGATCTCCTTTTCCCTGCCGATGACGGGGTCGATCTCGCCGTTTTTCGCCGCCTTGGTGAGGTCTCTGCCGAATTTGTCGAGCGCAGAGCCGCCCTCGGACTGACCCTCGCCCTGCTCAAAGCCGCCCTGCTCAAAGCCGCCGTTGGGGTTGCTCTGACCGCCGAGGCGGTTCTGAATCTCTTTGACGAGAGAGCTGATGCTGACGCCCATCTCGTTGAGGAAGCTGACGGCGTAGCTGTCGCTGTCGGAAACCAGCGCCACCAACAGGTGCTCGGTGCCGACATAGCTGCTGCCGACCCGTGCGGAGACCGCGACCGCAGCGCGCAGGACGCGCTTGGTGCGGGGAGTGAAATCATTGGCGGTCAGGTCGGTGGGTGCGCCGCTGTAGGCGCTCTCGCGAATCTTTTCGGCGACCGCGTCAGATGTGACGCCGCAATTGCTCAGCGCCGTATATGCCACGCCGCTGCCCTCCCGCAGCAGGCCGAGCAGGACATGCTCGGTGCCGACATAGCTGTGGCCGAACTGCTCCGCCGACTGCACGGCAAGATTGAGGGCATTGTTGGCTTTTTCGGTGAATCCTTGGAATTTAAACATGAAAATCCCTCCCGTTCATTCTCTCAGTGTTCGGCGCGGATATCCGCGCCCTTCAAGATAATTCCTGTTGTATCAGCCTTGCGCGCTCCAAATCGCGCTCCTGCGGGGTAAGGTTTTTGTTCGCGCGCACGGACAGGGTCGCAGGCTCCACCTCGGTCATCAGCCGGTCGATCACGGCTGTATCAACGTCGGTGATCTGTCCCGAGACGACGCCCAGACGCACGTTGGAGAGCAGCTTTAAGGCTTCGTCGTGGGTCATGACCTTCGCGTAGCGGAGGATGCCCAAGCTTCTCGCGACGGCGTCCTGCACCTCGACGCTCCTGCACAGGCGCTCGCGCGCCTGTTCCTCCTGCGCGACGAGCTGAGACGTGATGTTTTTCAGGTTCTCGATCGCCGCCTGCTCGGAGATGCCCAGCGTCACCTGATTCGAGAGCTGATAGAGCGCTCCCTTCGGCTCGGTGCCCTCTCCGTGGGCGCCGCGGATGGTCAGTCCCAGCTTGGACAGATTGCCCGCGATGCGGCTGACGGCGCGGCTCTTCTCGAGCGCCGGCAGGTGCAGCATGACCGAGGCGCGCATGCCCGTTCCGAGGTTGGTCGGGCACTGGGTCAGGTAACCCAGCTTTTCGTCAAAGGCGAATTCCAGCCGCTCGTCGAGCAGGGTATCGAGCTTGTCGGCGGTGTCGAATGCCTCGTCGAGCGTCAAGCCCTTGGTGATCACCTGCAGGCGGATATGATCCTCCTCGTTGATCATGACGGACAGGCTCTCGTCGCTGCTGAGCAGCAGCGCCCTGCCCGCGGTATCGCTGATGAATTCCGGGCTGACAAGCCGCTTCTCCACGAGGGAGACGCTTTGGCGCGGGTCAAGCGCGCTCATCTTGATGAAGGAGAAATCCTTCGCCAGTACGCTGTTGCCGTTTTGCACGGCGTCGCGCACCTTTTCGATCACTTCTTCCCTGCCCTGCGCGCTGAGCTTGCACGGGAAGGGATAATCCTTTAAGTTTCTGGCTAACCGCACTCTGGTGGAAATCACAACATTACTCACGATCAACCCTCCATTTCCCTGATCTTGTCTCTGAGCTCCGCCGCGCGCTCAAAGTTCTGTTCTTTGACCGCGGCGTCGAGCTGCTGCTTCATGTCGGCGATCTTCTCTTCCTTTGTCATCTCGGCGGGCTTCTGCGCCTTGCGCGCCGCCCTGCCGCTGTTCTTGCCGCAGTGGGTGGTGTTGCCGTGGATGCGCCGGATGGACGGATAGAGCTGGTCGGCAAACAGCTCGTAGCAGTGCGCGCAGCCTACCTGACCGGTCTTGGCGATCTCGGGGTAGCTGCTGCCGCAGAATTCACAGCGCGTCGCCTGCGTTCTCGCGGGCAGGACGTTGGTGAAAAAGCTGCCGAGCAGGTTGGAGAAATCGTTCTCCATGTCGGCAAAGACGTTGGTGTAGCCCATCTTGTGGGCGCATTCGCTGCAAAGATCGTATTCCTTGAACTCGCCGTTGATGATGGTCTTGACGTGTGTGTTGGCGTTATTGGCGCCGCATTTTTGACATTTCATCTCTGTCACCTCTCTATGATTTCATATACCTCAACTGTTGAGCGTTAACAACATATTCTTGAACAGGTCGGCGCGCACGGTGTCGCGCTTTTCCTGCCCGACGTTTTTCAGGGTGCGGTCGGACAGCGCCGCCGCCATGAGCTTGGCTGTTTCAAGCTGCAGGATGCTGCGCTGGAGCATGTTGTTCAGCATAGCCTCCGCAGCCGCCTTGTCGAGCGACGCACCCACGGAATTGATGATGTGCATGAGCGCGGTGCCCTTGTCCATCTTGACGCGGCTGATGCGGATATAGCCGCCGCCGCCGCGCCGGCTCTCGACGATATAGCCCTGCTCGGGCGTGAACCGCGAGGTGATGACGTAATTGATCTGGCTGGGCACGCAGCCGAGGCTGCCCGCCAGCTCGTTGCGCTGGATCTCCGCGCTGCCGTTTTGCTCGTCGAGCATTTCCAGGATCACCTGTGCTACCAAGTCACTCATTCTCATATGATTTCCCTCTTTCCCGCCTTGCTCTCGCAAGCTTTGATACCAGTATAACGTGAAGGTCAAAGAAAGTCAAAGTCAATTTTTTAATCAAAATACGAGAAATGCTTTCAAATGCTCAAGAATACGCCGAAATACTCTCGAATCCTGATTTTTTAAATTTTTTTGACTTTCTTTGACCTATTGGATAAAACCGTCAAACGGATCGCCCAAACACAAAAGCGGCGAGGATCGCTCCTCGCCGCTCCGGCTCAATAATATATGAAATATTATTTGCAGTGAAGCTGAGTGTTATTCGGCTTCTTTTCTCCTTGCAAAGCATTCGCTGCAGTAATAGCTCTTACCTTCCATCGGTTTGAACGGAATTCTTGCAGGACCGCCGCATTCGGCGCATGTGGTATCGTAGTACTCTCTGCTTGCTTTGACGGCGTTCTTGCGCGCCTGTCTGCATTCTTTACAGCGCTGGGGCTCATTTTCGAAACCCTTTTCCGCGTAGAATTCCTGCTCGCCGGCAGTGAAAACAAACTCCTTACCACAATCTTTGCAGATCAATGTTTTGTCTTCATACATGGACATCTACCTCACTTTGGGATATAAATTTGTCCCTCATAAAACTGCGCAGCCATTCTGTTCAGGACATATCGTATACGCCGATTTTTCTACGCGCCCTTTGTAAAGCATTGTCAACAGACTTTTCGGAAATATTAAGCTTTTGTGAGATTTTGCTGTAGCTGAAACCCGAGGCAAAGAGCTTAAGCACCTCGTACTCCCTTTCCGACAATAAAGCGTTTAGTCTTTTCAGAACCTGATCGAGCTGTTCGCGATTGACAAGCTGCTCTTCCGGAGAGCCGACGACATCCGTCAACTCCTCTTCCAAGGCGTCGATTCGAACCAGCATGGCGTCGGGCACCGCTTTTTTGGACTGCGAGCTTCTGATGATAGAGATAAACCTGCGCTCCACAATAAGTGAAACAAAGTTCCCAAACGAACTACCCCCGTGCGCATCGTATGTTTTGCAGGCGTACAGAAGAGCCATCAGCCCTTCTTGAACGAAGTCGTTTTGCTCGTAGCCTTGAGCTGAATATTTGCGCGCGATAAATCTGATTCTGCTCAGATACCTGATAGCCAGCTCATTAAAGGCATTGTCGTCACCGTCTTTAGAAAATTCGGCAAGAACATCATCTGAAAGGGTTGAATACGATCCTTTGCTGTCAACCATATTGTACCCCCATGCAGTTGATATTCTATAACAAGATTTTATCATAAGAATGCGCGTTTGTCAAGCGGATTCAAGATTTCTGTAGGAATGCATATTTAAAATGAAATAATTTATGCAATTCTCCTAAGAATCTATCATCATTTGGGATTAAATGTATTGTATTTTGGGCTGTTAAGTGGTATAATATGGCTATCAATACTCGGGAGCGTATGCAATATGGTTGTTTCATGTACAAGCTTCGGCATCAACGGCATCGACGGTTACCGCGTGGAGGTGGAAAGCGCCGCGCGTGAGGGAATGCCCGCGTTCGATCTGGTCGGGCTGCCGGACACCGCGGTGAAGGAGAGCAAGGACAGGGTGCGCTCTGCCCTGACCAATTGCGGCTTTGAGCTGCCCTCGGCGCACTTTGTTTTTAACCTTGCGCCCGCAGATATCAAGAAGGAAGGTCCGATCTATGACTTGCCGATCACGGTCTGTTTAATGCGGCTTTCGGGCTTTTTGAAGGCGGATTTGAGCGACAGCGCTTTTATCGGAGAGCTCTCTCTCAGCGGCGAGCTGCGCGCCGTCAACGGCGTTCTGCCCATGGTGATCACCGCCCGCGAGTGCGGCGTCAAGCGCATCTATGTTCCCTATCCGAACGCCAATGAAGCAGCCGTGGTGGAGGGCATTGAGGTCTATCCCGTGAAAAACATCACCGAGCTGAAAAAGCTGTTGGAGGGGACCGTGAAAATGACCCCCGCTGCGCCCGAAATCAAGCGCAATATTTCATTATCCGGCTTCCTCCCCGACTTTTCTCAGGTCAAGGGGCAGTTCGAAGCGAAGCGCGCCATGGAGATCGCCGCTGCGGGCGGTCATAATATTTTGCTGATCGGACCTCCCGGCTCGGGAAAAAGCATGCTCGCCAAGCGCGTGCCGTCCATCCTGCCCGACATGACGTTTGAGGAAATGATCGAGGCAACGAAGATTCATTCGATCGCGGGCGCCCTGCACAACGAAGGGCTGATCACCACCCGCCCCTTCCGCGCGCCGCACCATACGGTAACGGCGGTGGGTCTGGGCGGCGGCGGAACGGGCAGCATCCGTCCCGGCGAGGTCTCGCTGGCGCATCACGGCGTGCTGTTTCTGGATGAGCTGCCCGAATTCACGCGTTCGGCGCTGGAGGTGCTGCGCCAGCCGATCGAGGACGGCGTGATCACGATCTCGCGCTCGGGTCAAAACTGCACCTATCCCTGCTCCGTGATGGTCGTGGCGGCGATGAATCCCTGCCCCTGCGGCTACTTCGGCGACCCCAAGCACCGGTGCACCTGCTCGGAGACGAAGATCAGGCGCTATCTCAACCGCGTTTCGGGTCCGCTGCTCGACCGCTTTGACATCCATGTCGAGGTGCCGCCCGTCGAGTTTGAGGAGCTGCGCACCAAGGAGCAGTCCGAGCCGTCCGCAGAGATCAAAAAGCGCGTCGACAGGGCGCGGCAGATTCAGCAGCAGCGCTTCGGCGGCAGCCGCACGACCTGCAACGCCAAGATCAACTCGAGCGAGTTCGAGCGCTACTGCGTCATCGACAGGGACGCGGAAAAGACGCTCAAGAACGCCTTTGATACCCTTGGCTTCACGGCGCGCGCCTATGACCGCGTGCTCAAGGTGGCGCGCACGATCGCCGACTTGGACGGCGAGGAGATCATCCGCGCCAACCACGTGCTGGAGGCGATCCAATACCGCAGCCTCGACCGCAAATACTGGAAATCCTAACCCGGTCGGCTGAGCCGACAATCTGTCCGCGCGTGATGCGTTCGCAGGAACGGTGACCGTCTATGCGAACGCTTCACTCGTGGATTGGGTGCAGCGTCACGCTGCCGCGGGGCGGAGTGAATTTAGCCTTGCGAATCCACAAAATATATGGTATAATAAACGCAGGAAACCGTCATAAATCTATTGAAGGTTGGTTTTTGCGTTTATTATACCGATTTATATTGCCCGCTCGATTTGCCGCTTTGCGGCAAGAGCGATGGCTGATTATACCATAAACACGTGGTGGATTATACCATAAACACGTGGTGTTTATGGTATAATAGCTTTGCAAACTACTAAATATCAATTTTATTATATTTCGGAGGTAATCTTATGGAAATCACCAAGAATTCGATCATCGGCGACGTGCTCGACCAACATCCCGAGACCGCTCAGCTCTTTTTCAGCATCGGCATGCACTGCCTTGGCTGCCCCGCCTCGCGCGGTGAGACCATCGAGGAGGCGTGCTATGTCCACGGCGCCGACGCGGATCAGCTCGTCGCTTCCCTGAACGCCGCCCTGAAATGAGCAGCGACTCACATCTTGATAACCGTCTGGGGCTGTGCGCGTCCTTTGTGCGCCGCGGCTCGCGACTCGCAGACATCGGCACAGACCACGCTTATCTTCCCGTGTGGCTGTGCCGTCATGGTATCTGCCCCTCGGCGATCGCCGCCGACATCAACCCCGAGCCGCTGCGCCGCGGTCAGATGACCATTGATGCCGCGCACCTCGGCGACCGCATCAAGACCCGCCTCAGCGACGGTCTGAGCGCCATCGGCGAGGACGAAGCCGACGACATCGTGATCGCGGGCATGGGCGGTGAACTGATCGCCAAGATCCTCGGCGACTGCCCCTACGCGAAAAATCCCGACAAGCACCTGATTTTGCAGCCGATGACCAGAAGCGAGCTGCTGATTCGCATGCTGTGCGCAAACGGCTTCACCATCATGCGGCAGGACTGCTGTGTGGCGGGGAACAAATGCTACACGGTGCTGTCCGTCCGCTTTACGGGAGAGACTGCCGCACCCGACGAATTATACCCCTACACGGGCGAGCTGCGCCCGTGGGAAAATGACACGCATCTCCGCTTTCTGCGCGGCCACATCGACCGCCTGCGCAAACAGGCAAACGGAGAGGCGCGCTTCGGTGCGCTTGCGGACAGATTGGAGGCTTTCTGTGACAACGATCCGCGACATCCTTGACTGCTTTGAGACCTTCGCGCCCGCCGAAACGGCGATGGCGTTTGACAACGTCGGACTGCTCGTCGGCGACGGGAGCACCGCGATATCCCGCGCGCTGCTGGCGCTCGACATCACCGCCCCCGTGGTGCGGGAGGCGGCACAAAAGCACTGCGGGCTGATCATCAGCCATCATCCCGTGATCTTTCAGCCGCTGAAGCACCTGAGTGCGCAGAGCGTCCCCTATCTCCTGGCGCAGCACGGCATCGCCGCCGTGTGCATGCACACCAATCTCGACCTGTCCGACATCTTCGGCGTCAACACCTGCCTTGCCGGCGCGCTGGGCGTTTCAGACCTGCGCAAGTCCGATAAGGGCGAATGCCTGTTCATCGGCACGCTTTCGGCGCCTGTCGCCATGCGTGATTTCGCGATGCACGCCAAAGCGGCGCTCGACTGCCGCGGGGTGCGCTTCACCTGCGTCAAGCCGACGGTGCAAACCATCGCCGTCTCCTCGGGCGCGGGCGGCAGCGAGATCTTTGCCGCCGCCGCCGAGCACGCCGATGTGCTTGTGACGGGCGAGATCAAGCACCACGAGCTGCTCGCCTCCCGCGAGCTGGGCGTCAACATCCTCGACGCGGGTCATTTCAAGAGCGAGAACCCCGTTATCCCTCCCCTGTATGAGAAACTTTCCGCAGCCTTTCCCGACGTCGCGTTTTTTGTGTCGGAATGCTGCGATGACGGGGTGAATTATCTGTAAAAACCGGTTGCATATTCCGTCATGTTTTGCTATAATGATAGGTGGCATTTTAGATAAGATCAAGAGGTAATATGAGAATCAGAAAAAAGAAATGGGCTGAGCCCGAGCTCAGCGTCTGCGACTTCTTTGTCAAGGACCCCGCGGCATTCGCGGGCAAATGGAAAACCGCTTTCAAAAAAGAACAGCCCCTCGTTCTGGAGATCGGCTGCGGCAAGGGCGGCTTTGCGGGGCAATTTGCCTTGCAGCACCCCGACATCAACATCATCGCCCTCGATATCAAGATCGATATGCTGGGCGTCGGCAGGCGCACCATCGTCAAGCTCTTTGAGGAGGCGGGCAAATCCGCCGACGAGGTGGACAACCTGCTGCTGGTCAACTACAACGTCGAACAGCTTGACAGGATCATCCTGCCCGAGGATCGGATCGAACGCCTGTACATCAATTTCTGCAACCCGTGGCCGCGCCCCAAGCACAATAAGCGCCGCCTGACCTACTACAAAAAGCTGGAGATGTACAAGAGCTTTTTGCAGCCCGACGCGGAGATCCGCTTCAAGACCGACGACGACGAGCTCTTTGAAGAGAGCCTTTTATACTTTGAACAGAGCGGGTACGCGATCACCTATCTCACCCGCGACCTGCACGCAAGCGGCTTTGACGACAATATCGTCACCGAGCACGAGCGGATGTTTACCGAGGAAGGCAAGAAGATCAAATTCCTGATCGCCGTGCAAAAGCCGTCCGCCGCGGAAAAGGAATAACCGCGGCGCCATCACACACCAAAGGAGGAAACGCAAATGAAGCTGAAAAAGATACTCGCTATTCTGCTGTGCGCGGCGATCCTGTTCGGCACCTGCGGCTGCAATATCATCGGCTTCAGCAAGGACGACATGCTGCGTCCTCCCAAGACCATGGGCGACGAGGCGGAGATCGAACAGCTGATCTCCGGGGCGGCTTCCGACGGTTACACCCTGAAATACCCCAAGAGCGGCAACTACCGCAGCGCCATCATCATGCATGACCTCGACGGCGACGACGTGGACGAGGCGATCGCCTTCTTCCGCGCCAAGGACGGCACCACCCGCATCCATATCCTCGTGATGTACGAGGTGGAGAGCGTCTGGTATGTCTCGGATGACTTTACCAACGAGGCGACCGACATCGACTGCGTGGACTTCGCCGACATCGACGACGGCGCGACGCAGGAGATCCTTGTCGGCTTTACGACCTTTACCACGAGCGTCAACCTTTTGACGGTGTACTCCTATCACCGCGGCAAATCCTCCTCCATAGACGCCGGGGTCAACTACTCCTCCTTCTACTGCGGCAACCTCGACAACAGCGGCAAGAGCAAGGTCGTCACCCTCTCGCTGGTCAGCGCCGAAACAGGCGCCAAGGCAACCATGCTCGAGTATGACAGCAAGCGCAACGCGCTCTTTGCCAAGGCGTCGGTCGCGATGGACGGCAACGTCACAGGCTACAAAAATGTCGTGTTCTCCGACATCGGCGACGGAGCCAAGGCGCTGTATGTCGACGGCTTGCTCCCCAACGACGAGCTGAACACGCAGGTGATCTACTACGACAAGCAGCTCGATGTGCTCAACAACCCGCTTTACCATGAAAAATCACTCAATCCCACCCGGCGCAGCAACAGTAAAATGATCTGCATGGATATCGGGAATGATTTGAAATACGAGATCCCCACTGTCACCGACCTGCCCTTCAACGAAGAGCTGACGAACATGACGGGCGCGCAGCAGGTGGTCTGGAACGACTTCGACGTGCAAACAAACGAGCTGGTTCCCGTGCTCTACACCGTCGCCAACTACAACTTTGCCTTCATCGTCAAGATTCCCGACCTGTGGCTGGAAAACGAATTCACGGCGATGACCGATGAGAGCGGGGCGCTGACGACCTTCGGCGCGTGGAACCATGACGCGACCGTCACCAAGCTGTTTGACATGATGGTGTTCAAGGTCAGCGACTGGGATCAGGGAAAGGACAACGACGGCTATACCCTGATCTACAAGGACAACCGCTACGCCTACGCCTTTATCAACTACCATCCCGACAGCGCGCTGGCGCTCAGCGACGACGAGATCAAGACCGCCTTTTCCCTGCTGGGCAAGGGCAACTACAACAACAGTAAATAATGACATTGAGATAAACGGAGGTTTTGACATGAAAAAAATTCTGGTATGTGAAGATGAAGCCGCCATCCGCGACTTTGTGGTAATCAACCTGACCCGCGCGGGCTACGACGTTGTCGAAGCCGACTGCGGCGAAGCGGCATTGAAAAAATACGAGGACAACGACGGCGATTTTGACATTGCCATTCTCGACGTCATGATGCCCGGCATCGACGGCTTTCAGGTCTGCAAGGAGCTGAGGAGCCGCAACGGCGGTATCGGTATCATCATGTTGTCGGCTAAGACGCAGGAGATGGACAAGGTCACGGGTCTGATGCTCGGCGCGGACGACTATGTGGCAAAGCCCTTCTCTCCCAGCGAGCTGCTCGCGCGCGTCGACTCGCTTTACCGCCGTGTGGCGCTGGCGCAGTCGCGTTCGGAGAACAACTTCAAGGAAGAACTGAAATCGGGCGACTTCACCCTCAACCTGCGCAACCGCGCGCTGATGAAGGGCGGCAAGATGATCGAGCTGACGCAGGTGGAGTTCCAGATCATGGAATACTTCTTCTCCAACCCCGGCACGGCGCTCGATCGGATCGACATCCTCAACCATGTCTGGGGCGACGCCTATGTCGGCGAGGACAAGATCGTCGACGTCAACATTCGCCGTCTGCGCATGAAGGTCGAGGACGAGCCCTCCAACCCCAAGCACATCATCACCGTCTGGGGACTCGGCTACAAATGGGACTCGGGAACGTGACCGGGAACGTGACCGGGAACGTGACGTTCCATCCGGTGCGCCTATTGAAAACATCATCTGACGGATATGTTTCTGCAACGGCGCGTCATACCTTCGCTATGACATCAAAAATGGCTGCTCTCTCGGATAGCAACATCTGATTGAAATGCTTTCTCGGCAACGTGTCATATTTCGGAAATGACATAGAAATGGCTGCTCTCTCGGATAGCAACATCTGATTGACATGCTTTCTCGGCAACGTGCCATGATATTCTGACTATTAATCGCCAACTGACCGCAAAAAGGAGATGACAACATGATAAAGGGTATCACCAAACGGTGGATGCTGAATACGCTCAGCGTGATTCTGGCGATCATCCTCTTGATCGTCGTGACCCTCATCATCTCCCTGTCCTACATGTTTCAATCGCAGATCGAAAGCGACCTGCACGCCGCCTCCAACGAGCTGAGCGTCGTATTCCCCGGCTTTCATGCCAACCCGCCCATCGACTTTGCCTCCGCCTCGCGCGACTACATCGAAAACTTCGACAAAAAGGAATCGATGGCGGTCATGGTGCTCAATTCCTCGGGGCGCGTCGTGCTGACCTCCACGGGCTTTCTGCCCTCCGAAAAGGAGCAGATGACCGACTTTGACGAGGCGCGCACCTCCGGCACGGACTACGCCTTCTGGCACGGCAAGCTGCTCTCGGGCGAACGCGCCATGAGTGAGACCCGCCTGATCCGCGACGAGCACAACAACATCGTCGGCGCGCTGCGCTACATCGTCTCGATGGAGCCGACCCACAGCCGCATCCTCTTTTTCAGCGCCATCATCATCGTGGCGGGCATCGGCGTCGTCGTCATGGTCGTGCTCTCGGGACTCTCCTTCATCCGCTCCATCGTCAAGCCCATCCGCAGGCTGTCCGAGACCGCCGCGCAGATCGCGCAGGGCGATTTCTCCGCCTCGGAAAAGATCGAGCATAAATATGACGACGAGATCGGCGACCTCTGCGACGCGATCAGCGACATGGCGAAGGATCTGCAAACCACCGAGCAGATGAAAAACGACTTTATCTCGCGCGTCTCTCACGAGCTGCGCACCCCGCTGACCGCCATCAAGGGCTGGGCGGAGACCATGCAGCTCAGCGAGAACGGCACCATCGACCGCCGCACCTTCGAGCGCGGCATGGGCGTCATCGTCAAGGAGAGCGGCAGGCTGACGAGCATCGTCGAGGAGCTGCTCGACTTCGGCAGGATCCAGAGCGGCAGAATGGTGCTGATCAAAGAGAAGATCGACATCCTCGCCGAGTTCGACGAGACCGTCTACATGCTCAAGGAGCGCGCCGTTGAGGAGGGCATCCACCTGCTCTACGACGACACCGACGTGGTGCTGCCGCCCGTCTACGGCGACCGCAACCGTCTCAGGCAGGTGTTCCTCAACATCCTCGACAACGCGCTGAAATACACGCCCAAGGGCGGCGTCGTGGCGGCTCAGGTCATCTATTCCGAGGATGAACCCGACGTCATCAAGATCACCGTCACCGACTCGGGCTGCGGCATCTCCGCCGAGGACCTGCCCAAGGTCAAGGAGAAGTTCTACAAGGCGAATCAGACCGTCGGCGGCTCGGGCATCGGCTTGGCTGTCGCGGACGAGATCATGAACCTGCACAACGGCAGACTTGACATCGAAAGCGGCGTGGGCGTCGGCACCACCGTCACCCTGACCTTCCCGATTTACAAGGAGGGCGAGGAGGAAACCAAGCCCGAAACCGTCAAGCTGTAAAAATATCACGCAACAAAAGGAAAAGGTATATGGCAGATAAGAAATCAAAGAAAACGAAAAAAATCACCTCCATCGGCGGCAGCGCCCTGATCGAGGGAATCATGATGCGCGGTCCGAAGAAAAGCACCGTCTGTGTGCGCACGGGCAAGGACGAGATCTACAGCGAGGACATCCGCATCACCACCATCCCCGAGAAGGTCAAGCTCTTTAAGCTCCCGTTTTTCCGGGGCATCGCGGGACTGATCGACTCGATGCGGCTGAGCTACAAATCGCTGATGCTCTCCGCCGACAAGGCGATCGAATCCGCCGAGATCGAGGAGGAGCCCTCCAAGTTTGAAAAATGGCTCGACGAAAAATTCGGCGACAAGCTGATGAAGGTGCTGATGGTCATCTCCTCCGTCCTCGGCGTGGCGCTGGCGATCGGACTGTTCTTCTTCCTGCCGTGGGGGTTATTTGAGCTGCTCAAGCTGGCGGTCCCCGCGCTGCAAAACGGCGGCGAAATCGTCACCTTCTGGCAGTCGGTCTTTGAGGGCGTGCTGAAAATCGTCCTGTTTTTGGTCTACATCGTCATCGTCTCCCAGACCCGCGACATGAAGCGCGTCTTTATGTACCACGGCGCCGAGCATAAAACCATCTTCTGCTACGAAAACGAGGAGGAGCTGACCGTCGCCAACGTGCGCAAGCAGATTCGCTTCCACCCGCGCTGCGGCACCAGCTTTCTCGTCATCATGCTGATCCTCGGCATTCTGGTCGGACTCTTCGTCCCGACCTTCCTCGGCTTCTGGCGGCCGGTCATCAAGATTTTGCTGATCCCGCTGACCTGCGGCATCGGCTACGAGCTGATCAAGCTCTGCGGCAAGCATGACAACACCTTCACCCGCATCATCGCCGCACCCGGACTCTGGGCGCAGCGCATCACCACCAAGGAACCCGACGACGACATGATCGAGGTCGCGATCGAAGCGATCAAGGCGGTCATCCCCGAGGACGGCTCCGACATCGTCAACTGCGGATGCTGAGGGAGGTCTACCGCGTCTGCCGCGACACGCTCGCCCAAGGCGGCATCGAAGCGCCCGATTTCGAGGCGCTTTGCCTTTTGGAGCATGTGACGGGCTGCGGCAGAGCGGCGCTGATCGCCCACGGCGACAGAACCGTGACCGAATCGCAGCGGGCGCTTTTAAATTCCTTAACAGAAAAAAGATTGACCCGCTATCCCCTGCAATACCTGCTCGGCACTTGGAGCTTCATGGGGATCCCGCTCAGCGTCGGCGAAGGCGTGCTCATCCCGCGCGACGACACCGAGGTCTGCGTCGGGCTGTGTCTCGAACACCTGAAAGCCAAGCCGCACGCGGCGGCGGTCGACCTGTGCGCGGGCAGCGGCGCGATCGCGCTGGCGCTGGAACGCTTCGGACAGGCAGAGGTCACGGCGGTGGAGCTGAGCGAGGACGCCTTTTATTTTCTAAAAAAGAATATTGCTGACAATCACGCGGCGGTCAAGGCGCTGCACGGCGACGTGCTGACCTGCCACCGCTCATTTACTGACGGCAGCTTGGAGCTGATCGTCTCGAACCCGCCGTATATCCGCCGCGGCGAGCTGGCACTCTTGCAGGCGGAGGTGCAATATGAGCCGGTCATGGCGCTCGACGGCGGCGAGAGCGGCTTTGATTTCTACGACGCGATCATCCGCGGCTGGCGGGGCAAGCTAAAGCCCGGCGGCGCGCTGGTGTTTGAGCTGGGCGAAGGGCAGGCGGCACATGTCAAAGAGCTGATGCAGGCGGCAGGCTTTGCCGATATCCGCACCGAAACCGATTTTGGCGGCTGCCATAGGGCGATAATCGGGACAATGCTCTCGATTTAGAAATTTTGTTCGATAAATTTTGCGAAAAAACCTTGTATTTCCGGCGGAAATATTTTATAATAGAACTGCTCAAAAAGGCAATTTCCTGTTGAAATAATTTTTGCGAGGTATTGAATCATGGCAGTAGATAAGAACAAGGCGTTGGAAACCGCCATCTCTCAAATCGAAAAACAATTCGGCAAGGGCGCGGTCATGCGCCTCGGCGAAAATAAGCATATGACCATCGACCACATCTCCACCGGCTCGCTGTCGCTGGACATCGCGCTCGGCATCGGCGGCCTGCCCCGCGGCAGGATCGTGGAGATCTACGGACCCGAGTCCTCGGGCAAGACGACCCTCTCGCTGCACTGCATCGCCGAGGGTCAGAAGAACGGCGGCAACGTCGCCTTCATCGACGTCGAGCACGCGCTCGACCCCAACTACGCGGCGGCGCTGGGCGTCGACGTCGACTCCCTTCTCGTCGCACAGCCCGACACGGGTGAAGACGCGCTCGAGATCGCCGAAGCCCTCATCCGCAGCGCCGCCATCGACGTCATCGTCATCGACTCCGTCGCGGCGCTCGTTCCCAAGGCGGAGATCGAGGGCGACATGGGCGACAGCCACGTCGGTCTGCACGCCCGCCTGATGTCACAGGCACTCAGAAAGCTGGCGGGCGCCATCAACAAGAGCAACTGCGTCGCCATCTTCATCAACCAGCTGCGCGAGAAGGTCGGCGTCGTCTACGGCAACCCCGAGGTGACCACCGGCGGCCGCGCGCTGAAATTCTACAGCTCCGTGCGCATCGACATCCGCCGCGTCGAGACCCTCAAGGTCAACGGCGAGATGGTCGGCTCGCACACCCGCTGCAAGGTCGTCAAGAACAAGATCGCCCCGCCCTTCCGCGAGGCGGAATTCGATATCATGTACGGAGAGGGCATCTCCCGCGAGGGCGAGCTGCTCGATCTCTCGGTCAAGGCGGAGGTCGTGCAGAAGGCGGGCGCGTGGTTCAGCTACAACGGTCAGCGTCTCGGACAGGGACGCGACAAGGTCAAGGAGCTGCTGCGCACCGACACCGAGCTTGCCAAGCAGATCGAGACCGAGCTGTGGGCGAACATCGACAAGCTCTATGACCGCAAGCGCCCCGCCCCCAGGGCGAAGATCACCGAGGCGGCGCCCGTCGCGCCCGCGCCCGAGGAGCCTGCCGACGCCAAGAAAAAAGCGGCGAAGATCGACATTCTGGTTGACGACTGATGCGCATCACCGCCGTCAAGCCGCGCCGCAAGGGACTGAGCGGGCTTTACCTCGACGAGGAATTTGTGATGAACCTCGACACCAAGACCCTGCTCGAAAACCGCTTTGACGTGGGCAGGGAGATCGACGACGAGGAATTGAAGGACGTCATCGAACAGAGCAACGCGCGCCGCGCCAAGGAAAAGGCGCTGTGGCTGCTCACCTACCGCGCCCACTCCAAAAAGGAGCTGGAGGATAAGCTGCGGCGCACCTGCGACGCGGACGCCGCCGAAACGGCTGTGACGCGCATGGAGGAGCTGGGGCTGATCAACGACGGCGCCTACGCCGAGAGCTGCGCCCGCAGGCTCCTGCTCGACAAAAAAATGACCCGCCGCGCGGCGCTCTATGAGCTGACGCGCAAGGGCATCGATAAGGAGACCGCCGAGGCGGTCCTCGAGGAGATCGACGTGGATTACCGCGAGAATATCCGCTCGATCATCGAAAAAAAATACCGCGATATCCGGGATGAAAAAGTCAGGCGCCGCGCTGTCGCCGCCCTGCAGCGGCTCGGCTACGGCTGGGAGGATATCAAGGCGGTTTTGGAAACATACGACACACAGGACGAGACCTGACCGACCGATCACGGAGCGTTCTGTTGTACGGAATTCGGGAGGAAGGTTATGAACAACAAAGTCGGCATCGTGTCCCTCGGCTGCGCCAAAAACCAAGTCGATGCGGAAATGCTGCTGTATACCCTCCGTCAGCGGGGCTTTTCCATCGTCAACGACCCCGCCATGGCGGACGCCGTGATCGTCAACACCTGCGGCTTCATCGACTCAGCCAAGCAGGAGAGCATCGACGAGATCATCGAGCTGGGCAAGCTCAAACAGGAGGGCAAGATCAAGGCGATCATCGTCACGGGCTGTCTGGCGCAGCGCTATCAGGACGAGATCACCCGTCAGCTCTACGAGATCGACGCGGCTGTCGGCATCGGCGGCAACGCGCAGATCGCCGATATCGTCGAACAGGCGCTCGCGCCGCACCGCGAACAGCTGGAGCTGTTCCCCGACAAGCTGCTGCTCCCGCTGGAGGGCGGCAGGGTGCAGTCCACCCCGTTCTACACCGCGTACTTAAAGATCGCCGAGGGCTGTGACAATAAATGCACCTTCTGCGCGATCCCGATGATCCGCGGAAAATTCCGCAGCAGAAAAATAGAAGCCCTTGTCGCCGAGGCGCAGCAGCTTGCCGCGCGCGGCGTCCGCGAGCTGAACATCATCGCGCAGGACACCACCCGCTACGGCGAGGACCTCTACGGCAAGCCCTCGCTCGACAGGCTCCTGACCGAGCTGTGCCGCATCGACGGGCTGCGCTGGCTGCGCGTGCTCTACTGCTATCCCGACAGCATCACCGACGAGCTGATCGAGGTGATGGCGCGCGAGCCGAAGGTGCTGCATTACATCGACCTGCCGCTGCAGCACTGCAACAGCGCGATCTTAAAGCGCATGCACCGCCGCGGCGACCGCGAAAGCCTGACGGCGCTGCTGCATAAAATCAAAGAGAAAATGCCCGACGTGATCTTCCGCTCCACCTTCATCACGGGCTTCCCCGGCGAGACCGAGGAGCAGTTTGAGGAGCTGGCGGAATTCGCCGAGGAGATAAACTTTCAGCGGCTCGGCTGCTTTCCCTATTCGCAGGAGGAAAACACCCCCGCCGCCAAAATGCCCGATCAGGTCGACGACGAAATCAAGCAGCGCCGCGCCGACATCATCATGGCGCATCAGCAGAACGTCATGGCGGAATACTGCGAGAGCCTGATCGGCACCGAGGTCGAGGTGCTCGTCGAGGGCTTTGACCGCCTGATCGGCTGCTGGTTCGGCAGGACCTACGCCGACGCCCCCGAGGTGGACGGCTGCGTCTTTTTCACCGCCGAAAGCAAGAGACCGTCTCCCGGCGACTTCGTCACCGTCAAAATCACCGATACCATGGGCATCGACCCTGTCGGCGAACTTGTTTGACTGTAACCCTCGACCGCAATCAGCTTTGACAGGGACCGCGCTTCCCTGCCCCCTAACCCGAAACGGATGATACTATGAACCTACCAAATAAACTGACCGTGATGCGCATCGCGCTCGTGCCGTTCTTTGTAGCGGCGATGCTCATCCCCTTTCCCCTGCACTGGCTCGTCGCACTGGCGCTGTTCGGCGCCGCCTCGCTGACCGACCTGTTCGACGGCAAGATCGCCCGCAAACGCGGCTTGATCACCGATTTCGGCAAATTCGCCGACCCGCTCGCCGACAAGATCCTCGTCATCTCGGCGCTGCTCTGTCTGGTACAGCTCGGGCTGTGCGACTGCGTGGCGGTGATCATCGTGCTGTTCCGCGAATTTACCGTCACCTCCATCCGGCTCGTCGCCGCCGCCAAGGGAAAGGTCGTCGCGGCGAATATCTGGGGCAAGGTCAAGACCGTCACCCAGATGACGGCGCTCATCTGCATCTTCGTCATGCAGCTGACCCTCTCTCTGCGCGAGTTCGGCGTGCCGCTGCCCGCTGTCCTCGACGGCGTCTTTTTCATCATCGGCGAGGTGCTGATCTGGATCTCCGCCTGCTTTGCCGTCCTCTCGGGCGTGATTTACGTCGCGCAGAACAAGCATTTCATTTCCGATTTTTAATACTAACCTCAAATAAAAGGAGCTGCCTTAGATGATTCTCTACAACTCACTCGGACAGACCAAGCAGGAATTTGTCCCCTTTACCGCAGGCAAGGTCAACATGTACACCTGCGGCCCCACTGTTTACCACTATGCGCATATCGGCAACCTGCGCACCTACATCATGGAGGATGTGCTGGAAAAATACCTGCGCTTCGCCGGCTATGACGTCAACCGCGTCATGAACATCACCGACGTGGGCCATCTGTCGAGCGACGCCGACACCGGCGAGGACAAAATGCTCAAGGGCGCCAAGCGCGAGCATAAGACCGTCATGGAGATCGCGCGGTTCTACACCGACGCATTCTTTGCGGACTGCGAAAAGCTCAATATCAAGCGCCCCGACGTGGTAGAGCCTGCCACCAACTGCATCGACGAATTCATCGACATGATCTCCGTCCTGCTCGAGAAGGGCTATGCCTATATCGCGGGCGGCAACGTCTATTTTGATACCTCCAAGCTCGACACCTACTACGTGTTCGGCAATATGAATGAGGAGGATCTCGCGGTCGGCGTGCGCGACAGCGTCGAGGAGGACGAAAACAAGCGCAACAAGACCGATTTTGTGCTCTGGTTCACAAAATCCAAGTTTGAGGATCAGGAGCTGAAATGGGATTCCCCGTGGGGGCTCGGCTATCCCGGCTGGCACATCGAGTGCTCCTGCATCAGCAAGAAGCACAACGGCGAGTACCTTGACATCCACTGCGGCGGCATCGACAACGCCTTCCCCCACCACACCAACGAGATCGCCCAGAGCGAGGCGTACCTCGGTCACAAGTGGTGCAACTACTGGTTCCATGTCCTCCACCTCAACGACGCGCGCGGCAAGATGAGCAAGTCCAAGGGCGACTTTCTGACGGTCTCGCTGCTTGAGAGCAAGGGCTATGACCCCATCGTCTACCGCATGTTCTGCCTGCAAAGCCACTACCGCAAGCCGCTGACCTTCTCCTACGAGAGCCTCGACAACTGCGTCAAGGCTTACGACAAGCTCATCAAGCGCATATCCGCGCTGGGCAAGGACGGCGAGGTCGAAGCGGACAAGGCAGAGGCGCTGATCGGAAAATTCCGGGAAGCCATGGACAATGACCTCAACACCTCTCTCGGTCTGACCGTCGTCTACGACGTGCTCAAGGCGGATACGAACGACGCCACCAAGCGCATGGTGCTCGGCGAACTGGATCGGGTGCTCTCGCTGAACCTCCTGTCGGAAAAGGAAGAAGCGCCCAAGGAAGCCGACCCGCAGGACGCTGAGATCGAAGCACTGATCCGGCAGCGCACCGAAGCCCGCAAAAACAAGGATTGGGCGACCGCCGACGCCATCCGCGACAAGCTCGCCGC
>CACZWQ010000040.1 GCA_902784855.1 uncultured Ruminococcus sp.
TGCCGTTATGAGAGTTAAAATCACATTGGCCTGCACAGAATGCAAACAGCGCAACTACAACACAATGAAGAACAAGAAAAACAGTCCCGACAGACTTCAAATGAACAAGTACTGCCGCTTCTGCAAGAAACACACTCTTCACAAGGAAACGAAATAAGGAGGTACATCATGGCTGACGCAAAAGCCGCGGTGAAAAAGCAGGACGTCAAAAAGCCTGCCAAAAAGCCCGCAAACAAAAAGAAGCCAAATGTCTTTAAAAGACTTTGGAAGTACCTCGTCGCTTGTAAGGGTGAGCTCAAGAAAATCACCTGGCCTACGCCGAAGCAGACCACCAAGAACTTCTTCATCGTTCTTGCCGTCATCATCATCATGGGCTTGTTCATCTTCGCCCTCGACCGCGGTCTCTTCGCCCTGCTGGGTCTTATCATGGGTATGTCTCAGACCTGATCGGCGCGTAATTCTTTTATCTTAGAAAGGAAGAGAGTTCATGCCTGATTTGGAAGCAAAATGGTATGTCATCCATACCTACTCGGGCTACGAAAACAAGGTGGCGAACGACCTGCTGACCACAGCGGAGAACCGCCAGCTTCAGGACATGATCATCGACGTCAAGGTCCCCACCGAGATCGTCACCGAGACGGTCGGCGAAAAGACCAAGGAAGTCGAGCACAAGATCTATCCGGGCTATGTTTTCGTCAAGATGGTCTACACCGATGAAACATGGTATGTCGTCCGCAATATTCGCGGCTGCACGGGTTTTGTCGGACCGGGATCCAAGCCCGTCCCTCTTACCGACGCTGAGGTTTACAGAATGGGAGTCGAACAGAGAGTTGTCAAGGTCTCCTATGCTGTAGGCGACTCGGTGCGCATTATTGACGGTCCGCTTGAGGACTTCGTCGGAACGGTCGAAGAGATCGACGCCGACAAAAACTATGTCCGCGTAGTCGTTTCTATGTTCGGACGCGAAACGCCTGTGGAGCTCGAGCTCGGACAGGCAGAACCCATTGAGGATTAAACGATAATCAGCCCCACGGGCTTTTTATTGGGAACCATGTTCCCTGTGGGAGGAAACCCTACACAGTGGCGTTCCGCAATTTACCACGAATTATGGAGGTTATAAACAATGGCTCAAAAGGTAGTAGGCTTAATCAAGCTTCAGATCCCTGCCGGCAAAGCTACTCCGGCACCGCCTGTCGGCCCCGCACTCGGTCAGCACGGCGTAAACATTGTTGCGTTCACAAAGGAATTCAACGAGCGCACAAAGAATGACATCGGTCTTATCATCCCTGTTGTCATCACGGTATACTCAGACCGCTCATTCTCTTTCGTTACCAAGACTCCGCCTGCGGCAGTTCTTCTGAAGAAGGCTTGCGGCATCGAAAGCGGTTCGGGCGTCCCCAACAAGACCAAGGTCGCCACCATCACCAGAGAGCAGATCACCAAGATCGCCGAGCAGAAAATGCCCGACCTCAACGCAGGCTCTGTGGAAGCGGCTGCCTCTATGATCGCGGGCACCGCCAGAAGCATGGGTATTACAGTAGTTGACTAATAATTCCGGGTGGGAGGAGTATTCCGCTTGACCACCTAAACATGGAGGAAAACTGATGAAACACGGAAAGAAATATGTCGACGCTGCCAAGCTCGTTGACAGAACTAAATTATATGATACAAACGAGGCGCTGGACACCGTCATCAAGACCGCCACTGCCAAGTTTGATGAAACCGTTGAGCTTCATGTAAAGCTCGGCGTTGACAGCCGTCACGCTGACCAGCAGGTCCGCGGCGCGGTCGTCCTCCCCAACGGTACCGGCAAGAAAGTGCGCATCCTCGCGATCTGCAAGGGCGCCAACCAGGATATCGCTAAAGAAGCGGGCGCCGACTATGTGGGCGCCGAGGACATGACGCAGAAGATCCAGCAGGAAAACTGGATGGATTTCGACGTGCTGATCACCACACCCGACTGCATGGGTCTGGTCGGCCGTCTCGGTCGTCTGCTCGGTCCGCGCGGCTTGATGCCGAACCCCAAGGCGGGCACCGTTACCCCCGACATCGCCAAGGCGATCAAGGAAGCCAAGGCAGGTAAGATCGAATACCGCCTTGACAAGACCAATATCATCCACTGCCCCATCGGCAAGGTATCCTTCGGCACCGGCAAGCTCGTCGAGAACCTCGATACCCTGATGGACGCCATCGTCAAGGCAAAGCCTGCGGCGGCAAAGGGTCAGTATATCCGTTCCATCGCTGTCACCTCTACCATGGGTCCCAGCGTGAGAATGAACCCCACCAAGTTTGGTGTTTGATCAATCATCGATTGATTGAATATATCTTTTGCAGTTCTAAAGACAGTAGGTGCGTTGCGTAAAAGGGAAACCCTGCCTGCCGAGGAAGGTGCAATTACAGTTTATGTAAATGTCACTGTCCGAGGTATGCGCTTCGGACAGTTTTTCTTAACTGAGAACTGCGATAATACCATTATCGGAGGTGAATCTTTTTGCCAAGTCAGAGTGTTTTAGAGCAAAAGAAAGCGATCGTTGCAGAGCTTTCCGAGAGACTGAAAAACTCCGTCACCGGTCTGGTCGTCTCCTACAAGGGCATCAACACCGAGGATGACACCAAGCTGAGAAAAGAGCTTCGCGAGAACGACGTCAAGTACACCGTTGTCAAGAACACCCTTCTCTCCCGCGCCTGTGACGAAGCCGGTCTGGAGGACCTCAAGCCCGTTCTGGAGGGCACCACCGCTCTTGCGACCAGCGAAAGCGAATACGCTGCCGCTGCCCGCATCCTTTGCAAATACGCGAAGGATCATGAAAACTTCAAGGTGAAGTCGGGCTATCTCGACGGCGCTGTTGTGGACATGGACACCATCACAGCTCTTTCCAAGCTCCCCACCAGAGACGTTCTTCTTGCGAACGTTCTCGGCGCGTTCCAGGCTCCCATTGCGGCGTTTGCACGCGTGATCCAGGCGGTCGTTGACGAGGGCGGCTTTGACGCCTGCCTCGAGAAGAAGGCCGCAGAGGCCGCTCCCGCAGAGGAAGCAGCCGAAGCTCCCGCAGCAGAGTAAGCGTAGCTGCGAACATCAATTTTGATCATTAGAAAAATATTGGAGGTAAATCACAATGGCATCTGAGAAAATTACTGCTATTATTGAAGAATTAAAAGGCCTCACCGTTCTCGAGCTCTCCGAGCTGGTTCACGCTGTAGAGGACGAGTTTGAAGAGCGCCGGCGGCAACAAGATCGCTGTCATCAAGGCGGTCCGCGAGATCACCGGTCTCGGTCTGAAGGAAGCAAAGGCTCTCGTTGACGGCGCTCCCAAGGCTGTTAAGGAGCAGGTATCCAAGGAGGATGCCGAGGCTGTTAAGGCTAAGCTCGAAGGCGCAGGCGCTGAGGTCGAGATGAAATAATGCGCGAAGCGTATTGATTCATCCTTTTGACAACTTCATCTAACATCAAGGACGTGTCGCTGTGACACGTCCTTTTCTTATGCTTTTAGAGAAATCCGCCGTCGACGCCGAGCACCTGCCCCGTGATAAAGCGCGCCTTCTTTGAGCAGAGGAAGCGAACCGCTTCGGCGACGTCCTCCGGCGTTCCCAAGGCGTTGAGCGCGGCTTCCTCCTTCAACGCGGCGACGGTCTGCGCGTCAAAGCCCTTCATCATGTCGGTCATGATGACGCCGGGCGCAACGCAGTTCACCCGCACGCCCGAAAGCCCCACTTCCTTTGCCAGCGCCTTTGTCAGTCCGATCACGCCCGCCTTTGCCGCGCTGTAGTGCACCTCGCAGGAGGCGCCCACTCTTCCCCACATCGAGCTGACCGTACAGATCGCGCCGCTGTGGGCGGGGATCATGAAGCGCCGCAGCGCCTCGCGGCAGCAGTAGAACACGCCGTCCAGATCCACCGCCGTCATCCTTCTCCAGTCCTCGTCCGTGATATCGGTGAACAGCTTTTGCTGGGCGATCCCCGCGTTGCAGACGAGGACGTCCAAGCCTCCCCCGTCGCGCTCTATTTGATCAAACATCGCGCCGACCGCTTTGCTGTCTGCGATGTCCGCGCCGTATGCGCGCGCCGTCACCCGATAACGCTCCTCAAGCTCTGCGCAGAGCGCCTGCGCGCGGGTCTCGCTGTGATGATAATGAACGGCGATTTGACAGCCGTCCTGTGCAAAGGCGCGGCAGATCGCCGCACCGATGCCGCCCGCGCCGCCCGTGACCAATACTCGTTTCATGCTTCCGCCTCCGATCAGCACTAAAGGTACAACAGAGAATTTTGTACTAAAAGTATAACACATTTTTTCCGAAAAAGAAAGAGCAAAATACCTGCCACGCTCCTCCCGAACCACAGCGCCCGCGGTGCGCAGCAAAGAACCGTCGATCCCCCGACAGACAAAAAAGAAAACGCTCTTTTCAGAGCGTTACTTAATAAGGTCTACGATCTCGTCAATCAGGTCCGCAACGCGGCTCTGCTGATCGGGGTTGAGCTCGCTGAGCGACTTCTGTATTTTATAAGCGGTGTCGGAAATATTGTCCATATCACCGTCGATATCGATCAGCTTGTAAACAGGAATCCCCAGTGCCTTTGCCAGCCTGTACAGCGTATCAATGGTCGGGCATTTCTCGCCGCGCTCCAACTTACTGATGTATGCTGGATGAATGCCCGATTCCAACGCAAGATGTTCCTGACTGACATCCCTTTGAATCCTGTATTTGCGGATATTTGCCCCGATTAACCTTGACAATGCACTTCTATCCATAATCATTCCTGCCTATATCAATTTCTTTATTTTATATTAATATAAATGGGAATTTTCTTCAATCAACTATAGTGACGAAATATGTCCCAAAGGTATTACATTTTTGCAACCATCGGATTATAAGAATAAAAGTATGATTCTAAAAATCGAATCACCTGAAAATAGTTTATTTTTTGTTTCATGCAGGAAATGTCATAAAATAATGCATCTCGGCGATTTTTCAAAAGCGCTCTGTTTTTTTCGCGAAGCATCGCAGAAATGTGATTATGCGGAATAACAATAGCCATATTCTATCCGCTTTTTATTTTTATTATTCGCACAATCCTCCGACGACGTTCCTTGATAAAAACAGCGCAGCCGTTTTTGGGAGCTGCGCTGTTTCTCTGTCAAGTCCGATCAAAAATTGTCAAATATTTATCAGACTTATTTTTTCTTAAAACCGTCCTTGAGCGAGACGCTTCGGTTGAAAACCATGTGGTCGGGCGCACTGTCCTTGTTATCAACACAAAAATAGCCAATTCTCATGAACTGGAAGCTCTGCGGCGCAGCGGCGCCGACAAGGCTCTTTTCGATCTTGCAGTTTTGCAGCACGTCAAGCGAATGCGGGTTGAGATAATCGAGGAAGTTGCGGTCGCCGACATCGGGGTCGGGCACGGTAAAGAGGTTATCGTAAAGGCGCACCTCCGCGTCGGCGCAGTTTGCGGCGTCGACCCAGTGGATGGTGCCGCGCACCTTTCGTCCGTCGGGCGTATTGCCGCCGCGGGTCGCGGGGTCATACTCGGCATACACCTCGACCACGTTGCCGTCCTCATCCTTTTTGCAGCCCGTGCAGCGAACGATGTAGGTGGATTTCAGGCGCACCTCGTTGCCGGGATACAGCCGCTGGTATTTCTTGATGGGCACCTCCATGAAGTCGTCCGCCTCGATCCAGCACTCGCGCGAGAAGGTGACGGTGCGCACGCCGTCCTCGGGGCGGTTGGGATTGTTCTCCACCTCGAACTCCTCGGTCATCCCCTCGGGATAGTTGGTGATGACCAGCTTGACGGGGCGCAGCACACACATCGCGCGGGCAGCGGTCTCGTTGAGGTCGTCGCGGAGGCAGTGCTCGAGGAAGCTGTATTCGACGATGGAATTGACCTTGGAGACGCCGATCTGATCGACGAAGCTGCGGATCGCCTTGGGCGTGTAGCCGCGTCTGCGCAGGCCGCAGAGCGTGGGCATGCGCGGGTCGTCCCAGCCGTCGACATAGCCGTCCTCGACGAGCTGTCTGAGCTTGCGCTTGGACATGACGGTGTTGTTGATGCCGAGGCGCGCAAACTCGATCTGACGGGGCTTGGCGGGCGCGGAGATATTGTCGATGACCCAGTCGTAGAGCGGGCGGTGCGACTCAAATTCCAGCGAGCAAAGGCTGTGGGTGATGCCCTCCAGCGCGTCCTCGATCGGATGGGCGAAGTCGTACATCGGATAGATGCACCACTCGTCCCCCGTGCGGTGATGGTGCATGCGGTTGATGCGGTAGATGACGGGGTCGCGCATGTTGAAGTTGCCCGAGGCGAGGTCGATTTTGGCGCGCAGCGTCATGCTGCCGTCAGGGAACTCGCCCGCGCGCATGCGGCGGAAAAGGTCAAGGCTCTCCTCGACCGGTCTGTCGCGGAAGGGGCTTTTCGCGGGCGTCTGGGTATCGCCGCGATACTCCCGCATCTGCTCGGGCGTCAGCTCGCAGACATAGGCGAGCCCCTTTTGAATCAGCTCGACCGCGAAGCCGTACATCTGCTCGAAATACTCCGAGGCGTAGAAGAAGCGGTCGCCCCAGTCAAAGCCGAGCCACTTGATATCCTCTTTGATGGCGTCGACATACTCGACGTCCTCCTTGGTGGGGTTGGTGTCGTCCATGCGCAGGTTGCACATGCCCTTGTATTTCTCGGCGGTGGCGAAGTTGATGCAGACCGCCTTGGCGTGTCCGATGCCCTCGTATCTGCCGCCCTCGGCAATATCCTCCTCGATGAAGTCGTGAATAAAATTGCCCTGCATGATCTCATTGTTAACGATTTCTGACATATTGATGTTCCTTTACTCCGTACTGATTACTTTATCCCAATTTTGCCAAGCCCGCCTCCAAGCGGCGCAGGGCTTCCTCTCTGCCCAGGATGTCAAGGATCTCGACCGCGCCGCCGGGCGTCACGGTCTTTCCCGCCGCCGCGATCCGCACCGGCCACATGACGGTGCCGTTTTTCAGCTCCTTCTCCTTAGCCATGTCGATCAGGCAGTCGTGGATGGAGGGATTGTCCCAGGCAGGCAGGGCTTTCAGCCGCTCATACGCCTCGCGCAGCACCACAGGGGCGTTTTCGAGGTTGGTCTTGCTTTTCTTATTGACGAACAGGCTCGCGTCATAGGCGGGGAGCTCCGCGAAGAAATCGAGCATGTCGGGGATCTGCGTGAGCTGCGTGACGCGCTTTTGCAGGATATCCGCAAGCTTGTCCCACGGCATTTCCCTGTCGCCGAACACCTTTTGGTAGAAGGGCATGGCGGCGGCGGTGAACTGCTCCGGCGTCATCGCCTTGATATACTCGCCGTTGAACCATGTCAGCTTGTCATAGTCGAATACGGCGGGCGATTTGCTGATGCCGCTGACGTCAAACGCCTGCTCCAGCTCGGCGAGGGTGAAGATCTCGCGGTTATCCTTGGGGCACCAGCCCAGCAGGGCGATATAGTTGATGATCGCCTGCGGCAGATAACCGTCGTCGATCAGATCATAGAAGCCCGTCGCGCCGTGGCGCTTGCTCAGCTTGCTGATGTTGCCGTCGGCGTCCTTGCCCATGATCAGCGGCAGGTGGATGTAGGTGGGGATCTCCCAGCCGAACGCCTCGTAGAGCAGGTTGTATTTCGGGGTGGAGCTGAGATACTCGCTGCCGCGCACGACATGGGTGATGCCCATGGTGTGGTCGTCGATGACGTTCGCGAAATTATAGGTGGGGTAGCCGTCGGTCTTGATCAGGATCTGATCCTGCAGCTCGCTGTTCTCGACCGTGATCTCGCCGAACACCGCGTCGGTGAAGGTCGTGCTGCCCTCGATCGGCATTTTCTGGCGGATGACATAGGGCACGCCCGCGTCGAGATTGCGCCGGATCTCCTCCTCGGAGAGGTCGCGGCAGTGGCGGTCATAGCCGCCGCCGACGGTTTCGCTCTGAATCTGCTCCAAGCGCTCCTTGGTGCAGAAGCAGCGGTACGCCTTGCCCTCGCGCACAAGCTGCTCCGCATAGGGCAGATACATGTCCTTGCGCTCCGATTGCACATAGGGTCCGAAATCGCCGCCGATGTCGGGACCCTCGTCGTGACGCAGGCCCGCGAGCTTGAGCGTATCATAGATCACATCCACCGCGCCCTCGACCAAGCGCTCGCGGTCGGTGTCCTCGATCCTCAGCACAAATCTGCCGCCCTGCGACTTTGCCACCAAATACTCATACAGCGCCGTGCGCAGGTTTCCCACATGCATAAAGCCCGTGGGACTGGGCGCGTAGCGTGTGCGCACCGTTTTGTCAGCCATATCCATTACCTCCAAGAAATCAAAAAATGCTATACGAATTTTAGTATAGCACAAAACATCCGATAATTCAATTGTTTTTTCGATTCCGCTTTCTTGACTTTCTTTTTTTCATATGCTATGATGAAATTCGAGGTGATTCGATGAAATGCACATATTGCGGGTTCTCCTATGACAACGAAGCGAAATGCCCCATCTGCGGCACACCCGCGCCGCAGCAGCCTGCGCCCACACCGGAAAAGCCAGAGCCGCAGCCGTTTCTCCCGCCTGTTCAGCCGCCCTCCGGCGACGCACCCAAGGCGCCTTCCCCCGCCGCCTCCCCTGCCCGTGAAGATTCCGGCAAGGGGCTGCGCATCGCCACGCTCTGCGTGCTCGGCGTGATCGCGTCGGCGTTGATCTATCTCTGTCTCGTGATGACCTTCTCCTATTCGCTCGAGCGCGGCTTTGAAAGCACCGCCAAGGAATGGAGCGAGGACTACGACACCTTCGACGCGTTCGGCGTCCCGGACAACGACATGCTCAACGCGGAGCCGAAGGTATTCACCGACAGCGCCGTTCACACCCTCGGGGAAAACTACCGCTTTGACTGCGGCGCCATCGCCGTCAAAAGCGTCACCCTGACGGGCGCGAAGCCCCTGCTGGACAAAACCGTGCAGCAGACGGCGTTCACGGTCGTGGTCACCAATACCGGGAAAGAGGCGCAGTATTATGACGCTCCCACGCTCACGGTCGGCGACTCCGTCTTTAACGACGAGCATTTTCTCTACAGCGAAAGCAACGGGAAGGAAGAGCCCTTCCTTCTGCATGCGGGCGAATCGCTCACGGCGGTCTATTACTACAACCTGCCGAAGGACGGCGCGGCGCTCGACGTTGTGCTCACGGTCTACTGCGCGGGCGAGGACGGCATCTACGACGACAGCGACGGAGAATTCTCCGCTTCCACCACCTACCGCATTGATACCAAAAAAATATCCTGAACCAAACGGGGTCGGCTTTTCCAGCCGACCCCGCTGCTTATACACTGATAGAAGTACCGTCCCTGAAATGGATGATCCCTGTCTGATCACAAGGCAGCGCCCGTTTGATCTTTTCTCCTACCAAACGCTTCCTGCCGCTCTCCAACACGTCATCGATGTAGATATCCAAGCGCTCTCTGCTCGGGTGCTCCTGAAAATGCGCCTCCTCCAAGCCGCAGATGTTTTCCAAAAACGCCTGAAAGCCCGACGGCGTGCGCTCGTCATACGGCTGCTCACTGCCGAGCAGCAGCTCACGGCGGGACGCCGCGCTCAGCTCCGCCTTTTCCTTTTCGATGAATTTTTCCCGCTCGCTCAGCCCATAGCTCTCGGCGGTTTGGATGAACGCCTCGCGCGCGGCGACGGTCAGCTCGTGAAACATCGGGTCAAGCCCGGCGGCATACGCATGCAGCTCGTGATCGGTCTCGCTGCCCGGCGCGAGCGTATAGAGCCGCAGGGGCTGCAGCTTGCCGCGCATAGAATCATAACTGCTCATGACTGCACCGCCACACTGACATCGCCCGCGACAAAGAATTTCGTTGCGGGGATCGACGTATTCGTCATCGAGCTGTCAAACACATAGGTCTCCACACAGCCCGTATCCATCAGGTATTTTCCCAGCTTTCCCAGATACAGGGTGCCGCCGATGGGGATGCTCGCGATGTAATCCGCAAAAGCGTCCGTGCACAGCGAGACGATCTCCGACTGAGAATACCCCGCCACGGGGATAATGGTCACGGTCATGTCATAGGACTGGCTCGTCGCCCTTGCCACGGTCACATCGACATTGATGCCGCGGGAACGTTCGATGACGGTCTGCGCCTCCAGCAGCTTTGCGTCGCTGACCGTTCCGCTGTAGCCCGCCACATATACGTCCACGGTGCCCGCGCCGCGCGGCTTGGACATCACGCCCGCTCTGGTGATCCCCTCGACCTCCAGCACCTTGGAGATGTAATAGGCGGCGTTCATGCCGTTGGGATGGTCGACATAGCTCATACGGATCCGCTCCCGCAGGGTGGTGTCGCCCTCTCTGTCGGCGCCGCCGCGAAATGCCGCGTTATTGGTCACCGTGTCGATCCCCGCCGGCACGCTGACGGGGATCTCCGCCGTATGGGCGCGGATATTGCCGCGGGCGCCTGCCTGCTCCGCCTCGGCGGGCACGGTCACCGAATAGGTGCTCGCGGGCAATACGGCGTCCTCGGTGGTGACGAGGCGCACCGGATCGATGCCGGTGGTCGAGACCACCGTGCCGCGCGGGATCGCGACCGGGACGCTCTTTATCTCTGCGACGCGGAAGGAAACCGCACCCCGCGCCTTGACTGCCTCGCGGCGCGACAGCCCGCGCTGCTCGGCAAAATAATCGAGATACACACCCGTCGCCGTCGCGGGGAACATCTGCCGCTTGAGCCACTCTGTCTCTGTCTGCATATTGTATATCTCGCCCGCCAGCACCCTGAGGCGGATCGCGATATCGCTCGCTTCGTCGCACACCGCGCCGCTCTCCTCCTGCCAGCGTGTTTTCATTCTCTGATAGATCTGCTCATACGTTTCCGTATGCACGCACCTCCTCTGTGCGGCTCTCGCCGCCGATGATGATTTCCACGGTCGTGCCGTTCTCTGTCATGCCGGTCACCCGCACGCGCGTATCGGGACAATCCGCCAGCGCCTCGGCGAGCAGCAGCTCCCTGCGCCGGCTGTCCGTGCCGCCGCTGCGCACCCCCAGCGCGCGGTCATAGATGAAGCTGCCCTTCGGCACCGTCATCCGCATCAGCGCGCGCTGAAACCGCGCGTCGGTATCGCCGATCGGCACCGCGTTTCCCGCGTCGTCGACCGCCAGATCGCCGTTTTGCCATTTGATATCAATCATTGCCGACCTCCCTGCCGTTGATCAGCACCCGTCCGTCATTTTTCAATACGAGCGAAGCGCCGCCCTTGGAATAGAGCATCACTTCGCCCTCCTGCAAACTCTCTGCCCCGCGCAGCACGCCCAGTCCGACCTCGCCGTCATCCAGCGGCAGCACCACGCCGCGCTCACCGTTGGGCGGCACGCTGACGAGCCCATAGGGAAAGCAGAACTCTAAATTCTTATGTTCGCCCGATGAGGCGACTGCCGTCTGTGTGCTGCTTCTGCTCAGCTCGCCCTTTTCCGCCGGGGGCGCGCCGAGCGAATTATTCGTGATGTAATGCATCAGCCACATTCGTTCCACTCCTTATTCAAGGTTATCTCTGTCCGCTCGCCGCGGCTGTTCGCGGTGTAGCGGATTTTTTCCGCGTATAAGCCCTCCAGCCGCCCGAGAACGCTGTCCTCGACGACGGCTGCCTTGGCGAATACATCCGCCCGGCAGCCGACGCAGCACAGCCGCAGCGTATAGCTTTTTTGATTGGCAGTGCGCAGCATTTGACGGGCGGTCTCCAGCGTCGTCTTGTCCGCCGCGGCGTTGACATAGCGCACGCGGTCGACAAACGCCGCCTCGGGATTGGTATTGCGCAGCACCGAGCCGTAGCCCGCCGCCTGCAAATATTTCAGCCTGACCTGTGAGAGCAGGCGGTGACGGCGGTTGTTTTCCTTGAGTATGTAATAAGGAATGCCCGCGCCCCTGTCGGAAAACACCGCCGTGCCTTCCTCACGCGCACCATCCAGAACCGCCCTGCCGTCGCCCGTGATGCGCGGCTCACAGCCATAGCGGCTGCGGCAAAATTGCAGCAGCACCTGCCAGTGCGAGGCGCCCTTGTTGATTTTCAGCGCGTCATAACAGGGGATGTTGTCGCGCTTGCTGAGTCGGATGCCGAAGGGCGCTAAGTGGCGACTCTCGATCAAGCCGTCGGTGGGATTGTTATAGGTCAGGGGCTCCGCCTCGTTGTCCAGCAGACCTGCCGCCAAGCTGCGCGCACTCAGGCGCAGGATCACACCGCCCGCCTGCTTGATGACCGCGATATCGTCGAGCTTCCCCGAAAAGAGCAAAAGCTCGTCCCGGTACGCCTTGACGGCGACGGCGTTTTCACGGATATCGCCGTCATAGAGGCAGGTCAGGGTCAGGCTGTCCGCCGGCACGCGGATATCGCGGTCAAGCTCCACGGTCAGCACCTGCCCAAGCTCCGCTTCCCTGCCGTTTTTGTCGGTCAGGAAAAACCTCAGCACAGCGCCACCTCCCTGCCGCCGACGTCCTCATCGGGGCGGCGCACCCACGGATTGAGCGCCACCAAGCGGTCGATGACGATGTCGAAGCGGTACGAGACATCCCACAGCGTTTCGCCCTGCGCCGCCGTATAGCTTGTCTGCGACGCCTCGGGCACACGCTCCATCACCTCGCGGAACACGAAGCTGTAGGTCAGCACATCGTTTCTCGGCGTGCCCTTGAGCTTCAGCTCCTCGAACACCGCATGCACCGCGCCCAGCTTGGGGATGGCGAGCACGCCGCTGCCGCCCTCTTGAAAGAGCGCCTGCAGCCGCTCGAACTGCTCCATGCAGTCCGCGCCGAACAGCTCTCCCTCTCCCTTGACCAGCATGTTGCGCCTGCCCGTGTCCTGCACATAGGACCTGCCAAAGGGCGCGTGCAGCTCGTTGACCTGCTTCTCGCAGGAAAAGGTAATCTCGCGCGGGTTGTGATGCCACTGGACACCCTTAAAACGCATCGGTACCAAATTCATCGCGCTCTCGCCTCCTCCTCTTCGGGAAGCGAGCGGCTGTACCGCAGGCTTTCCAGCTCCATCTGCTCGCTCAGCGCCTCATAATCGCCGCCTGCCTGTCCCTCGGCAAGCGCCATCAGTGATTCATTCATTCGCAACGCTCCTTTCCTGCGCCGCGACCGTCACGCTGTACATCACATCGCCGCGCGCCGCCGCGACGCTCTCCGCTTTTTCCACCGTGCACAGCGTATAGGTCTCCGTTCTGCCGCCGCTGCTGACGGAAACGCTCTGTACCGTCCCGTCAAACGGATAGTCGGCGCTGCGGCGCAGCTTCATGGTTATGTAATACACCTCGGCGGCGGCGACCGCCACGGGCTTGTCCGTGAGGAATTCATAGATTCCCTCTGTCTTTCGCTTCACGCTTCTGGTCAGCTCGCTGACGCCGCCCAGCACCGCGCCGTTAACGCAGACCGTCAGGTCGGCGCCGCTCTCAAAGCAGCCCATCTTCCCATTCCTCCTCGCACACACAGAACGCCATATGGAAGGTCACCCTGCGAAAGACCGCGTTCAGATCGGGGTCGAATTCGATCGATGACGCGCTTGCCGAGGTGATGATATGCTCCTCATCCGCCGCGTTCAGCCCCGCCAGCACCTCGCTGACGATCTCCGCCAGCCCGTTGCCGTTTGCGTCGGCGGGCGCGTACAGGCGAATCTCCGCTTCGGCGCTGTAGGTCTCGCCGTGCAGCGAGGCGGTCACATGTCTGCCGATATAGCCCCGCTCACGGCTTGCCTGAACCACGCCGACGACCGCCAGCGGAGAACGCACATTCACCTCGGCGCTCTCCGAGCCGTATTCCCGCACAAAGCGCAGCTGCTCCAGCGCCGCGCGCTGTTTCAGCCCGGCGACGATCGCATCAAGTCTCTGCCATATCTCTCTCATAGTCATCCTCCCGTACGGCGCCGCAGGGCACCATGATCGCCCACTCGTAGACGGGCGTATCCTTGACAAAATAGGTCTCGCACCTTTTTACAATATATTGCGCGCCCTGCGATTCTATTACCGAATGATTCTCCTCCAGGCGGTGCGACGCCGATCCCACATACAGGTACTTCTCGCGGCGCAGCTTGCCCAGCGGACGGTATTCACCCCCGATATAGATTTTGTTGCGGTAGCGCAGCGGCTCCACAAAGGCGCGCGCAGGAATGCGCTGACCGCCCTGACAAATGGTCACCTGAGAGCCGAAGCGCCCGATCTCTCTGTCTACACAATTCAGTAAGCTCATGAAATCACCCTGCCGAAAATAAATCCGCCGCCTTCGATCAGGTCGGCATTGTTTGCCTCCAGCTCGCGCCACAGCCGCTCTGCTCTGTCCGCGGCGTCGGCGGGCAACGTCAATCTGACGTCGCCCGCGACAAATTGGCTGAGCTGTCCGCCGCCCATGGCGTAGAGCCGGAACGCATATGCAGCGCTCAGCAGCTCTAACCGCCCGGTCTGTTCGCTGTCAGGCTCCCGCACACGGCAGCGCGACTGCACCAGCCGGCACGCCTCCTCTACCAGCGGACTCCAGCGCGACAGCTCGGAGCTGTCAACATCGGCAAGCACGGCAAAGCGATCGGTCACACTTGCAATGTTCACGCGCTCTCCCCCGTTTCTCAGGACAGGGTCTTCGCCGCTTCGGTGAAGATCTTGGAGAAGCCCGCTGTACAGGTGATCGCCGCGCGCTCGAGCTGGCGGTCGATCAGCTTGTCATAGTCGGTCATGATGCCGCCTGCCTGCACCATCTCCAGCGCGCAGTTCTTGTCCAGACCGATGATGGTGCCCGCGGTCATCTCGGGCGCGTGCAGAAGCGTCGCGCCGAGCGGCGTCACCATGTTGCCGGTACCCTGAAAATCGAGGCCCGCATGCGCGTCCTGCATCTGGGTCATGCCGAGGATCGTCTGCATCTCCTGCGTCGGCGCGAGGATGGTGTTCAGCTCATAGGGGTTGAGATTCGCCCACAGCTTGAGCAGGTCGGCGTAGGTCAGCGTGCCTGCGGTCGTGAGCGCCACATTGGTCGCGGCGTTGTTGTTGCCGTCGCCGTTGAGCAGCACGTCGATCGCGTCCTTGAGCTGCGCGCGGGCGATATAGGCGCCGATCTGGTTGAGGGTCACCGTGAAGAGGTCAAGGCGCTGGAAGCGCAGCGCCTCGTAGCTTGCGACGAGCATTCTGCCGCGCTTATGCAGCTTGACGAGGTTTTCTCTCGTCTTGACGGTCGTCTGCGGGATAGTCGCGCCCTCGCCGACGATCTTGAGGGTCTTGTCATCCTCGGACGGGGCGGAAACGATGCTGCGGTAGTCCATGCCCTCGATCTCGGTGACGGTCGCCACCAGCTTGGGCAGGATATCCGCGCGCTCCATGCCCTGACGCACGGCGCGGCTCACATATTCGGGGAACAGCGCAGCGGAATCAGAGCACTGGAAGAACTTTTCCACACAGTCGCTGCCTCTGCCGCTGACGCGGATGTCAAAGCGCTTGAGCTGACGGGAAAACGCGTCCAGCCCCTCGAGGGATGTGCCCGCATAGTTTTCGGACGGGTCAAGGCGCTCCAGCGCGCCGGTCAAGCCGCCCTTTGCCTGATACATGCCCTTCTCAATGGTAATGTTCTCAAAATTTGCCATATTATTTACCTCCCTTGAAAATTAAAGAATAAATCCGATCTCGGTCGCCGTGGAATCCACGACCAGAAACTCTCTGCCCGAGGAATTCACCGCGACGCCGCCGTTGCCGTCTGCGGCGAGCTTCTTATAGCCCACGGCGATCTTTCCGCCGGCAGGCGTTCTGACATAGCCCGAAAGCTGCACTGCCGCATAGCCGTCGCGCAGACCGACGCAGATGCCGCAGAAGGCCTCGTTGCCGCCGCACTTTGCCACCGTGCCGTCGGCGCTCATCTTGACGGGCACGCCCGGCTCGGTGATGCCGCTGTCCGCGATAAAAGTCAGTACATTTTCGTTGTATCCGTTAAAATTGACGTTCATAATATCCCTCCGTTAAATGGTAAACTGTCCGTTTGATTCGGTGTTTTTCTTGGCGGAACCGCCGTACAGCTGCGGCACGGGCGCGAATTCCTTGCTTTTCTGCTTCTCAAAGGCTGTTTTGACCTCTTTGAGCTGCGCGATACTCATCGCCTTTGTCATACATGCCATGGTGTCGCGCGAGATATCGGGCTGAACCGCAGCTGAAAGACGCAGCACCTCGGAAGTGAGGCTTTCGCGGTAAAAGACGCCGTCCTTCGCCGCCTGTTTCAGCTCGTTGATATAGCCGAGCAGCTTCTCGCAGTCGGCGCCGCTGAGCGGCGCGCCCTTTTTGCTTTCCAATGATTTCAAAATATCTTCCATGCTCTTTTCCTTTCTCTTTGCCTTTGTCACGCCCGCCTGCTTCTGCGCCGGCACGGCGACAAAGCTCCATTCATATGCGTCGGTGGGGTTCGTCAGCTCGCCGCAGCACAGCTTGCCGCCGTAGACCTCACCCTTGCGGTGGGTACAGGTGATGTACTCCTGTCCGCAGATGCTGCACAGGGTATGCGCCACCGCGCAGCCGACGCTGACCTCCTTGAGGATGCCGCCGTCGATCATCTCGCGCAGCGCGCGGTTTTCCTCTGTCTTCGGCATATACGCCCGCGCTTTCAGGCTAAAATACGCGTCGCCCATGGCGGTTTTGCGCGCGGGGTCATGGACGACCTCGCAGGCAAAGATCCGCGCCGCCTGATTTTTGGCGCTGGGATCGTGGTCAAAAATGCCCGTCTTGCCGACAAACAGCTTTTCCAGCGCAAAGAGCGATTCCACGGAAAAGCGCTCGCCGTCGCGGTCGACGTCATTGTCGCAGAGTGTGAGCGAAAAGACATAGACCTCGTCCTCGCCCAGCTCCCTGCGCGTATAGGCATTGATCAGCCGCAGCTCCTCCGGGCTGACCGCCGACGGCGCCGTTGCCGCGGCTGCTGCCTTGTGGATGGTGTTGCTATGCATCGCACCCCTCCAAACCGTATTGCTTCTCCAACTGCATGGCGCGGGCGTTGTTCAGCCTTGCCTGTGACAGCTCCACCGCGTCCTGCAAATTGATGTCGTTCCACACGATCCGCACGCCGCCGGGATAGCCCGCAAGGCGCAGGTGTGTGTCCATGATCTTTCTGACCGCGGGCTCCACCGCCGCGCGGTAATACTCCATTTCGCTGGTGAGGATGTCCGCCTGCTGTGCGCTCATGCGCTCGGTGCTCGACCAGGAGATCCCCAGCAAAAACGGCGGGATCCCGAGCTTTGCGACGATCTGCTCCAAGATCACCCGCACGGGCACCTGACAATCGGGCATCTTGCTCTCGGCGCCGATGACGCGCACCTGCACGTCGCCCACCGACACGAAGTCACAGACATTCTCCGAGCGCATCGCCTTTTTCCATTCATCGGCGATATGCCGCGCGGTCTCCTCGCTGAAATTGCCGTCCTTGGGGTCGTAGGTCACGGCGAACCGCACATCCCCCACGCGCTCCCAATTGGTTTTCAGCGTTCGGAATATCCGCAGCAAAATCTCGCTGACGAACGGCAGGCCCTCCAAGAGCGAGGTGCCGCGCACGGTGCCGCGCTTCTGATTGAGCAGCGACGCCAGCACCAGCGATTGATTCGGCACAAGCTTGCCGCCGCTGCCGACCAGCAGCTCCATGGGAGAGCGCCCCGCCTCGATCTGCACGTCGTCGGGATTGGCGTTATACAGCGCCGCGATCCCGGTTTGACCGGCATCCGGCAGCATTTCTCCCACCGCCTCGCCATAGGTCAAAAGGCAATCGAGATAGTCGCTGATAAACGCCGGCAAGCCCTGCGCCGAGCCGTTGACCCTGACCTCGCGCACGAACCAATCGGCGGTCTCCTGCGCTGCGGGGTCGTCGGTCACGACGCGGAATGTCCCCATCAGGCGCACCAGCTTGCCGATCGCCGCATCGATCAGCGGCACGGAACTGCGCAGCGCGCCGTAGAGCGACCGCTCCGCGCGGCTTTGGCGCTGCCATTGGAGCGGGGAGGCGAGCTCGAAGCCCCTTGACGCCGTTTGTACCACCGGCAGAGCGGGCGTGCGCACCTGTTTCTTTCTGCCAAACATGTTTTTCCTCCTATCTGTCTCCCAAAACTCCCGACCCGACCGCCCCTCTCTTTATCTCGCCATCGCCACCACCGTCACGTTTCCGCCGCCGTTCATCAGCGTCGTCACGAAGTAGCGGATATCATCCATCGCGTGGTCGTGCTCCTTGACGGGCGCGTCCGCATGGCGGGAGGTGTCCCATCGGTACAGCTGAAATTCCTTTCGCGAGGCGGCGCAGTTTTGACAAATGCGGATGCGCCCCTCCTTCAGCGCGGCGGAGACCCTGCGGATGCCGTCGACGACCTCGTTTTTGGCGGGAATGACGCAAAACCGTCCGTGTCGGCGAATCACCTCGATAAAGCTCGCCGCCGACGGGTCGACCGTCATCCTCTTGATTTTTCTGCTGCCCGCCAGCGCTTCCAGCGCGGCGTAGTGCTCCTCGTCTGTCTTTTGATATCCCTCGGCGCGCGAGTCGAAATAATACTCGTCGATGCGGTACCATATGCCCTCTTTCTTTCCCCACAGCCCCATTGAGGTGGGATTCACCGTACCGTAGTCGCAGGAGATCGCGAACTCGGTCAAACCCGTGGGTACCGGGACATACATCTCTTCCTTTTCCATCATCGGATATACCGCGCCGTAAGCCGCCACCCATCTGCCGCGCACGAACCGCTCGTAGAACGCGCCCGTGTACATGCGCTCATAGCGGCGCCGCACCCGTTCGCTGAGGGCGGGGTTATCGTCCATGGTAAAATGCAGATAGAGCGCGTTTTTCTCCTCCGCCTTGACGATCCACTCGCGGTAGAACCAGTGCTCGGGGTGCTCGGGGTTGCAGTTGAACCAGAACCGCGAATCCGTCACCGAGCAGCGCGCCAGCGCCTGCTCTACAAAGGAGCGCGGCATCAGCGCCACCTCGTCAAAGAGCACGCCCGCCAGCGTCACGCCCTGTATCAGCGAAGCCGCCGCCTCATCCTTGCCGCCGAATAAATAGATGCGGCTCTGCGCGCTGCCGTAGCGCACCAGCAGGCAGTTCTGGCTGAGCTTTTCCTCGCAGACGAATCCCAGACTGTGCAGCAGCGGCAGCAGCGGCGTGACCAGATTGCGCCGCAGTGAGCGGATGGTCTTGCCGCACATGCCGAAGTCGCCGCCGCCAAAGGCGTAGAACGTCCACAACACGAACGAAAGCGACAGACAGAAGGTCTTGCCGCTGCGCACCGCGCCGTCACAGATGATCGCGTCGCGCCCGTAATCGGGAGAATCCCGGTGCCACCAGCTCAGCGCCCGCAGCTGCTTCGGCGAGAACCGCTCAATCATCATCCCCGCCTCCGACCGTCTGCGCGCCTCTGCCGATCGCTTCCATCAGCCCCGCCACGCCTGCGTTGTCCTCTCGGGCGGCAGCGTCCAGCTTTTCGAGCGCCTTCAAGCGGTCGAAAAACTTGATTTCGAGCATGCCGTCCCGGTTGCGCCGGATGTCGGAGATCATAAACAGATCCATCTGCTCCAGCTCCTCAGCGTCCGGCTGCTCCGCATACAGCAGGCGCAGCGCGTCACTAACACTGCCGAACGCCAGCTTTTGATAGCCGATCGCCGCCAGATTTCCCAGCGTCCTTTGCCGCAGCGAGAGCAAACGGCTGATCTCCTCCAAGACCGCGTCGTCGCTGAGAAGCTTGCCGCTCACGCGCCTGCTGTCTTTGAGAAAGCCCGCTTCCTTTGGCTCCCTCGGTTTCAGTTTTCTTCTGATTTGCGTCACCTCCTATGAAGAGGGTCATAACCCTCTCACCTAACCCGTGAAAAAACAAAAAAGTTGCATACAACTGTGCAACTTCCGAAAAATATTTTGAATTTTTTATTTTTGCGTGCTATAATGAGACAAACAGAGGTGACCGTCATGTTTTTTTCAAAGAAACCAAAAAAAATCAGCGCCGAAACGCTGATCGATTTAAAACAGTATATTGACCGCTGCACCGCGGCGGATGACGCGGCAGTCTGTGAGGAAGCCGCCCCCTGCGCGCCTTCTTATGCGCCGCCCAAGGAGAGCGCCGCGCCGCCGTTTTTCGGCGCCCATGCGCCGTCAATGCAGAAAAGAGCGTCCGAGCATGCGCCCCTTGCGACGTCCCCCTGCGCCGCGCCGCGCATGCGGGAGACCGGACTCGCCGACGCCCTGAAACAGATGGACGAGAGCTTTTCCGCCGCGCTGCTGCGCAAGATCGACGAAAAGCATATGACCGACGCGCAGTGCTATAAAAAGGCGCAGATCGACCGCAAGCTTTTTTCCAAGATACGCAGCCAAAAGGACTACCGCCCCAGCAAGCAGACGGCGATCTCCTTTGCCCTCGCGCTGGAGCTGACGCCGGACGAGACGCGCGACCTGCTCTTCAAGGCGGGCTATGCCCTCTCGCACAGCAATAAGGCGGACATCATCGTCGAGTATTTTATCCTCCACCGCATCTACGACAAGTTTCTGGTCAATGAAGCGCTCTACGAATTCGACCAGCCCCTGCTGTGACAGGGAATGATCTGCGGTTTCCTTATGACAGGTTATTGAAAAAAGCCCGCCGCGGTTTGCTTCCGCAGCGGGCTTTATCTTTTCGATTATGAAACTCTTTCGTAGTATACGCTCAAAAACTGCTCGAAGAATTCCTTTTCCGCGATGTCATAGCGCGCCAGCTCATTCTCGTAGGTCATCGTGCCGGGCACCGTCATCATATCCGTCGCCATCGAACCGCCCAGTGCGACCTCACTCGCCAGATAAGAGACCTTGGCGGCGGTCATGTTGGTGCACGAGTACGGTGCAGACTCATTAAAGACGCGGACAGCCGAGGTAACGTCCTTTTTGATGGAGGACATCATCTTCGCCATAAAGCCTCTGGCATAAACCTTCTGACGCTCCAAGCGCTTCAAACTGGAGTCGATGCTGCTCTTGTCCCTCAATCTGACAAAATTCTCCGCATCCTTGCCCATCAGGTGATACTGTTCGCCTTCGATAAAATATTCAATCGTCTCGGGGGATACCACGTCCACGCCGCCGACGCTGTCGTTTACCGCGGCGATGCCGTCGAGATCGAGCGCAAAGTAGGTTTTGATGGGAATGTTGTAGAAGATCTTGCGCACCGAGGAAACCATGTTTTCACAGCTGGTCTCTTTGCCGTCGCCGTAAGCGTAAGCCAGACAGACCTGCATATCCTTCATGCCGTTATAGTGGCCGCTCGGCGTAAACATCGCCACCTCGGTGATGGTGTCACGCGGGACCGCGATCATCGAGATCTTGTGATCCTTCATATTCAGCGCGATCACCACGGCAACGTCCGCCTGACCGCCTGTTCCCATTTCATTTTCATCATCCATGCTGCGCTTGTCAATGCCGAGAAACAGCATGCTGGTGATATCCGTGTTATACCGGTAGGTGTGACCGTCGTATACGATATAATCGCCGTCGTCCTGAACCTCGGCGACCTTCTCGGGCACCACAATGTTCAGGTCGGAATCAAACAACTCGTTGCGTCCCAGATTGCGAAGGATCAAAAAGACGCCGCCCAAGGCGATCACCAGTGCCAACAGTGAACTGACAACGATCAGCAGAACCTTTTTCCACTTCTTCATCCTCCTGCGGCGATGACGATGGTGGTGATGGTGATGATGGTGGTGATGCGTCCCGTCGGAATGGTGGTGGTGGTGATGGTGATGCGTCCCGTCGGAGGATTCTTTCGCAGAGAACACCAGCTCCTCGGAGAGGTCGTCCGACTGCAAATCCGGGCTCGATTCGGCTTCCATATTGCTGTGGCGTTTCTTTGTCGGCTTCAAAAACTTATAGCCGTCGGCGTCATCCACGACCGATTTTTCGTCGCGTGCGACGGGGACCCTTTCCTCCGCCGTATAGATCTCATCGGAACGCGGCGTTGTCCCATGCACTGCGTCCTGTTCAAGCGACCCCGAATCGACCGTCATTTCCTCATTGTGTTCTTTCATCGTTTACTAACACTCCTTGCACAAGAAACCTTCCGTCTCCGCCGTTCATGCAGGTGCTCAGCACCAGCATCTTACTGTTCAGATCCAGCGAAACGTCTTGGTTGACGTTGCAATACACCGAACGCGGATTCTTCGAAAACTCCAGCCATTCGCTGAAGACCTTATCGTCGTCGAAATTATAGGAATTCAAAATATGCTTATTGTCGTAGTCAAATGCGGAGACCACCTCATAGGTCAGCGTCCTGTCCTTGGTATAGACAAAGAAATAGCGGTGTGTGTTAAAAAAGGAATCATCCGAGAAATAGTGCAGATTGGCAAACATCGAGCCGTTGTTCATGTTATGACCGTAAAGCACGGTGACGCGATCGAGATAATCCCGGCTGTTCATCGACTGAGAATAGATCGCGCCGGGAAAGCTGTAATCCTTATACACATCATGATCGAGATAGAAATTATCGTCCAGCATACTCTGTGCCACGGGATAAGAAATGTTGGTGTCGGGCACATAGATCCACGAATACACATCGTCGTTGATCGCCATCAGCCCCTCAAAGTCGACGGGCTCGTCCTCGTGGATGACCGTGGGCGGATTTGTCGTCGTCGGCACGGTCGCCGTCGTGGGAGCCTCCGTCGCGGGAGGCAGACTGGGCATGGTCAGATCCTGTTTCTCCGGGGGGATGGTTCCGCCGTTGCGGTCGGAAGCCAGGGATTCGGGCACGGTGTCAAGGAGATCCTCCTTGGTCTCGATCACGCCGAGATATCTCATGACGAGATAGCCCGCAGCGCAAACAATCACCAAGCACAACACGATGATGACAGCGATCAGCCCTCTTTTCTTACTGTTCTTTTCATTATCTTTCATATTTACCTCACAACCTATGCTTAACAGCATACTAATTTATTGTATCACTTAGCGCAAATAAAGTCAATACTTTTTCCGTCCCGACACAATCTTTCCGTCCGCCCGCTCAAACGATGCCCGTTGTCAGCAGCGTAAAAGCAAGAAAAAAGCCCCTGCCGATCGGCAGAGGCTTAAAAACCAAAATCAGTTTTTCTTTGCAGCCTTAACAAGCGCAACGGAAGCGAGTCCGCAACCGAGAACAGACGCAGCGATCAGGGTGTAAGCGAGGATATCGCTCGAGCCCGACTTGGCAGCTGTAGAAGCATAACCGGTCTTCGGAGAGGTAGCTCCGGTATCGGGAACGCTCACAGGAGTCGAAGAAGCCTGTGTCTCAGGTTCTGTTGTAGCAACGGGGCTATCTACAGAAATAGCAAACGCAGACACCATCGAGAACGCCATGATCATTACTGCAATCATCATTGTAATCAGCTTTTTCATATTAATCCTCCTGAATGACTTTCTAATAACACAGCTACTGTGATATTGATGAATTAACTGTGATTTGATTATAGCACATTATTTTTGAATTGTAAAGTGTTTTTTTCGAATCCTCCCCCGCAATTTACACATTTTTTCAGGAACGAATTCGTCAATATGTAAAAAAACGCGATGAAAAACGCGGTTTCTATTGCATATCATTTTTCGTGAATGTATAATAGTCTTGGATTGTTCACAAAAGGAAAGGAATCGTTCAATATGAATATCGCACAGCTTCAACAAGAAATCATCAAGCTGAAAAAAGAAAAGGACGTCTGTATCCTCGCGCACAGCTATCAGGCGCGCGAGATCTGCGAGATCGCCGACTTTACCGGCGACAGCTACAAGCTGAGCGTCGACGCCACGAAGGTCGAAAACAAGACCATCCTCCTCTGCGGCGTGCGCTTCATGGCGGAGACCTGCAAGCTCCTCTCTCCCGAAAAGACCGTCATCCTCTCCGCGCCGAACGCGGGCTGCGACATGGCGGATCAGATGGGCAGGGACGATCTGCTCGCCCTGCGGCAGCAGTACCCCGATCACACGGTCGTCGCCTATGTCAACACCACCGCCGCGCTGAAAACCGTCTGCGACGTCTGCGTCACCAGCTCCTCGGCGGTGCAGATCGTCAACAACATCCAAAACAAGGATATCCTCTTTATCCCCGACTGCAACCTCGGCGCGCATGTCGCCGAGAATTGCCCTGACAAGAATATCCGGCTGATCAACGGCGGCTGCCCCATCCACGCCTCCGTCACCCCCGAGGAGTGCGCCGCCGTGAAGGCGCGTTATCCCGAGGCGCTGCTGCTGGTGCACCCCGAGTGCGTGCCCGCCGTCAGCGCCATGGCGGATTATGTCGGCTCCACCTCGGGCATCATCCAATACGCCCTGCGTTCCGACCGGAAGGAATTTATCATCGGCACCGAGATCAGTATTGCCGAGCATTTGCAGTACCTGTGCCCCGACAAGACCTTCCATATGCTCAGTCTCAAGCTGATCTGTCCGCATATGAAGGCAACCACGCTCGTCGACGTCTACAACTGCCTCAACGGCACGGGCGGCGAGGAGATCATCCTCGACGACGCCACCATCCGCGATGCGCGCCGCTGCATCGACGAGATGATCCGCCTTGGTGAATAAGATGGCTGCCCGAAAGAAAGCCTTGATCGCCATGAGCGGCGGCGTCGACAGCTCCGTCGCCGCCTACCTGATGAAAGCGCGCGGCTATGACTGCACGGGCGTCACCCTGCGGCTCTACGACGCCGACGCGCCCGACAGCGGCGAAAAGACCTGCTGCTCGCTGGACGATGTGGAGGACGCGCGCAGCGTTTGCCGCCGCTTGGAGATCCCCTTCATCGTCTGCAACTTCAAGGAAAGCTTTGAAAAGACCGTGATCCGCCGCTTTATCAGCGCCTACGAAAACGGCAGCACACCCAATCCCTGCATCGACTGCAACCGCTTTATTAAATTTGAAAAGCTTTTGCGGCGCGCCGAGGAGCTGGGCTTCGACTGTGTCGTCACGGGGCACTACGCCTCTGTTGACTATGATCCCGATACGGGCAGATACCTGCTCAAAAAGGCGCGCGACCGCACCAAGGATCAAAGCTATGTCCTCTATTCGCTCACTCAGCGCCAGCTCGCCGAGACCGTCTTTCCGCTCGGCGGGATGACAAAAGAGGAGACCCGCGCGCTGGCGCAGCAGCTCGGCTTTATCAACGCCCGCAAGCACGACAGCCAGGACATCTGCTTTGTGCCCGACGGCGACTATGCCCGCTTTATCGAGACGCACACGGGCAAGACCTATCCCTGCGGCGATTTTGTCGACGAGAGCGGCAGGGTGCTCGGTGAGCACAAGGGCATCATCCGCTATACCATCGGTCAGCGCAAGGGCTTGGGGCTCGCGCTGCCGCACCCGATGTATGTCAAGGAGAAGGATCTCGCCGAAAACAAGGTGATCCTCTGCGACAACGCCGCGCTGTTCTCCCGTGAGCTGCTGGCAAATGATCTCAACCTGATATCCGTCGACGCCATCACCGAGCCGCTGCGCGTCAGCGCCCGCGTGCGCTATAACCAGCAGGAACAGCCTGCCACGGTCTATGCCGTCGACGGCGACACCATCCGCGTAGTATTTGACGAACCGCAGCGCGCCATCTCCAAAGGACAGGCAGTCGTGCTCTATCGGGGCGACGAAGTCCTGGGCGGCGCGACCATTCTGTAGTTACGGAGGTCTCATCCATGTCAAAACTCAATAAAACCCAAACCGCAGGCGTGGTCATCGCCATCGTCGCGCTGGTGCTGCTGGTGGGCGGCGTCGTGCTGTTTTTTCTGACCGACCCCTTCGGCAAAGAAGCGCCGCCGAAGCCGACCGTCCCCGCCGCGACCGTCAGCCCGCCCGTATCCTCGCCCGATGAGGCGACGCGGGACACAGCTGCGCCGACCGGTACAGCTGCTTCCGCTGCCGCGTCGGAGTCGACCGCACCCTCGGAAAGCAGCGAGACGACCGCTCCCGTGGAGGAAGCCACCGCGCCGTCCGCCATGCAGGCGCTCCTATCCGAAGGCGGCTGTTCTGTGGAGGAGCTGGAGAGCATCGCCGCCAATCAGCTCATCATCGTGCATTCCTCCGGCACATCCGCCGAGATCACCTTCTATGAGCACACGCCCGCCGGCTGGCAGCAGGACGAAGGGCTCACCTGTCCGGGCTTTGTCGGCATGAACGGCACCACGCCGGAGATGTCGGAATCGATCGCCGCGACACCGCAGGGGCTTTACTCCGTCGGCAGCGCATTCTATCAGAACAGCCCGCCCGCTACGGGGCTGAACACCTTCGCGATCACGAGCGACACCTACTGGGTCGACGACCCCGATTCCTCTCACTATAACCAAAAGGTCATCGGCAGCGATAACCGCGACTGGAACAGCGCTGAGCACATGAGCAATATCTCGGGCTATCGCTACGGCTTTGTCATCAACTACAACATCCCGCCGACGGGTTATGCCCGCGGCTCCGCCATCTTCTTCCACATCGGCAACGGCGGTCCCACCCACGGCTGCGTCTCCGCTACCGAGGATATGGTGCTCGCCTATCTCGCAAAGCTGGACGCGAACAAGAACCCGCATATTTTGATCATTTAACGAGCGTGACGCTCGACCCAATCCGCGCGTGAGACGTGCGCTTGGGCGGTGACCTTTTTAGCCCGCGCTATAACGCGGGAAAAAACCTAACCTTTTAAACAAACGTCTGTTGCGCGGAGAAAGCGCCCTTGGGCGCCCGCGTTATAGCGCGGGATTTAGACCTAACCTTTTTTACAAACGCCTGTTGCGCGGAGAAAGCGCCCTTGGGCGCACGCGCGAGCGTGACTCTCGACCCAATCCGCGCGTGAGACGTGCGCTTGGGCGGTAACCTTTCAAGCCCGCGCTATAACGCGGGATATAAACCTAACCTTTTAAACAAACGTCACGTTCCCGCGGATTGCCCTTCCGTGGCAACGGGCAAAAAAAATAACCGGCTCAAAACTCTTTTTCGTTTTGAGCCGGTTCGTTTTTTATTTTATTCCGTCAATAGACATATACGGGCGTGCCGACGCTGGTGTGATTGAAGATGATCTGCACCTTATCGAAGGGCGTATTGACACAGCCGTGAGAGCCGTTGTACTGGTAGATCGAGCCGCCGAAGCTGCTGCGCCATGAAGCGTCGTGGATGCCGATGCCGCCGTTGAAGCCCATCCAGTACTCGACATAGGTCGCGTAGTCGTCGCCGATGAGGGTGACACCCTGGTTATGGCTCTGGATGGCATAGCTGCCGGTGGTCGTGTTGTGCGCGCCGTCATCGTTACCCGTTACAACGTCGGTATCGACGACGAGCTTGCCGTTCTCATAGAACCACATGTGCTGCTGCACGATGCTGATCTCGATGTAAGTGCCCGAGCCGACAACGGTACTGGTCGGTACGCCGTCTGCACCCGGCTCAGCCTTGGTCGCCTTGAGGTTGCAGCTGCTCCAAGTGCCGTAGATCGTCTTATCGCCGACCTTGCGGTAGGGCTGCACGCGGAAGTAGTACATCACGCCGGTGGGCAGCTTATCGGTCGCGTAGGAATTGCCCTCGGTCTGATCAACGAGCTCATATTCCTGATCCTCGCCGCCTGCCATATACACGTCATAGCCGTCGGCAAGCTCCTTGCCCTGCCAGTAGAGGACGATGCGGCTGTTGGCGCTTCTTCCGACAAAGCCGTCGGGCGCGCAGAGACCGCTCATGAGATCGATCGTCTGGCCCTCAGCCTCGACCTGCTCGCCGTCGATCTCGCGGAACGGACGGACCATGTAGGTGTATACCTTGCCGTATTCGACGTTCTTGTCGTTGTAAGCCGCTTCGGTATTATCGATGCAGGCGTAAAGCTCGAGCTGATTGCTGTTGCCCTGCGAGGCGCGGTAGATGTTATAGCCGTCATACAGGGGATTCGGATCCCAGCACAAGCCGAGCACGGTGCCGGAATGCGCACTGCCGAGATTCTGAACGTCCGCGACATGGGTGGTGGTCTTTATCAACGTAGCGGGGTATTCTTCGTTGTCGATGCACGCGGCGATCTTGATCCAGTAGAGTCCGCTTTCGTGGAGACCGGGAATATCGATCGCGGCATCCTCGACCGCAGCGACCTTGGTGAACGCGTTGGTGCTGTCCTTGTCGCAGAGATAGATGTTATACTTACGGGCGCCCTTGACGGCGTCCCAAGTCAGCGAGATATGGTCGGGCGCATCGGATATCACCTGTACGTTCTTCACTTCGCCCTTAGAGAGGGAAAGAGGTCTTTCGATCTGTGTTCGAACCGTCGTTGCCTTGGATTTATCGGCAAGCTGAGCGGTGTGAGCGGACTTCTTGTCATTTCTGCCGATGCCGGTAGCAGTGAAGCCAACCACGGAGACGCCGGCTGCAACGATCGCAGCAGCGATCAGCGCGACCAAAGCGACTTTGCTTTTTTTCATGTACTCAATCCCCTTTTTAATCTTTATGCAGGAAACCGCCTGAACCCACCCTCAGCGGTGAAGGAAACAGGCGGAGCATGCGCCGAAGGCGCTTTCAGTCCCGATGATTATTATAGCGCATCGGGTCGCAATCTGTCAATGATTTTTAAAAAATTGTTGTTGTCGAATCTTCCGTTGTTTCAGCCTCTTTTCCCCGATCTTTTAGATGCTTTTACCACAGCGCCCGAAGGCGATCCCCGAAAGCGGGTCCGCAGCGCGGCGCGGCACCCGATTTCCGCATCGAAAGCCCATGATTTCGTTGTGGGCGGTCAGCCAAAACGGTGCGGAATCCTCATCGATCTTGCCGAAAAGCATTGTAATTTTGCGGATCCTCTGGTATACTATATATATCAATCAATCGGGAGGTTTGCGCGTGAAAAAATCAGACGGTGTGGGCGGATTGTACTTTCTCGTCCACTTTCTCGTGGAGGTCACCTCGTTCTATGTCGTGACCGCCTACATCGACAGCCCCTTCATCTGGGCGCTGGCATTCATCTATGATTTCACGGCGTTTGTCCCGCAGGGCGTATTCGGCTGGCTGCGCGACCGCGGCATCCGCGTCAACCTTGCCCTGACGGGAACGGCGATAACGACGCTGGCGCTCCTGCTGATGGCATTTCAAAGCAACGCCTTTCTCGTCGTGACAATCGTGGCGCTGGGCAACTGTCTGGTGCACATCCACGGCGCCGAGCTGACGCTGCGCACCTCACCGGGGCAGATCGCCCCGAGCGCCGTATTCGTGGCGGGCGGCTCCTTCGGCGTGATCACAGGCAAGCTGCTCTCATCGGCGCAGTTCCCCGTATGGTGGGTGCTGGCGCTCAACCTGCTCGCCATCGTGCCCATCTTAGCTGCCGAACGGCTGAAAGCGCCCGACGGAGAGGAAAACCTGCGGCAATACCGCTTTGACGAGCCCAAGCTGCGCACGGGAAGTCTGATCGCGCTGGCGACCTTTGTCGTGGCGGTGCGCGCCTTTATGGGCTACGGCATCCCCACCGCATGGAACAAGACCGTGCTGCAAACGATCGCGCTCTACTGCGCCATGGGCGTCGGAAAGGGCTTGGGCGGCGTGCTGGTCGACCGCATCGGCATCCGCAAGACCGCCGTCATCAGCACCCTCGGCGCGCTGCCGTTTTTGCTGTTCGGCGCGGAGATGATGTGGATCTCGCTGATCGGCGTCGCAATCTTCAGCATGACCATGGCGGTGACGCTGGCGCTGCTGGTGTCGCGGCTGCAAAAGCTGCCGGGCGTCGCCTTCGGCTTCACCACGCTGGGGCTGTTTCTCGGCACCGCGCCGATCTTTTTCTTCCGCATCCGATCGTTTTGGACGACCTGTATCATTCTGACCATCCTGACCGTTCTCTGCACCTTCATCCTTTTGATGATATGCGCGAAACGGGCAACCGATCACACAAAGGAGTGAACCCACTATGACTGACTTTTTTCATTCGGCTCTGACAGCGGACGCGTATATGCCGCCCGATGAGAATCAATACAACTACGACGACGATATCGAAGAAGAGCCCTTCTACGAGGAACCCGAAGCGGAGGAAACAACGCAAGCGACCACCGCGCCGCCAACCGAGGCGACGACGCAGGCGACCACCGCGCCGCAAACCGAGGCGACGACCCAACCCACTACCGCTCCCACACAGCCGACGACCGTCGTCGCGACCACGATCCAGCCCTCCACGGCACCGCCCGCCGACACGGGCAGCACCAATGCGCTGACGAACGCCCTGTTCGTCGTCGTTCCCCTTGTGGTTGCCGCCTTGGCGGTGCTGGTCGGCGTTGTCGTCATCCGCAAGCGCAAGCGCGCTGCTGAGCGTCACGACGCACAGTCATAAGGAGGAGAAGCCATGACAGAATTGTTGCCGGCAATTTTTGCCGACGCTGCGGTGCCGCCGACGATCGTGTTCGGCGAAATCGCCGTCGTGCTCTTTTTCCTGTCCCTGTTCATCGCGGGGATCATCGTCGCGATCGTGATCATCGTCAAAAGCCGCCGCAAAAAGCACGCTGCGCAGCCGCCCGCGCCTGCCGCGTCCGGCGCGGATAAGCCGTGAACAGCGTGCTCTCTTCCCTGCTGTTCGCGCTCGCTCTGACGCTGGCGGTCGAGGTGCCGCTGGCGGCGCTCCTGCGCGTGCGGGGCTGGGATCTGCTGTTGGTCGGGCTGATCAACTGCCTGACGAATCCGGTCGTCAACCTGCTCGGATCGTGGGCGTTCCTCTCGCTGCCACCGGGCAGCGCCGCGCCGTATCTCTGTCTGGCGGGGCTGGAGGCTGCGGTATTGTTTGGGGAAGCGCTGCTTTTTCACAAGCTGCTCGAATACCGCAGGCTGCACCCGCTGCTGCTCTCGCTGATCCTCAACGCCGCGTCCTTTGCCGCGGGAGAGCTTGTCGTCTTGATCCGCTCCCTTTGATACGGTTGTTCGCCGGCACAAGAAAACATAAACAGGTCGATTCCGAACCGAATCGACCTGTTTTTTCTTACCTGTCAAGGGAAAAACATTTCCCGTTTTTGTGCGCTTGTATGGATCAGCGATAGCGCCTGCCGCTGTTCTTGGATTTTTTGGATTTCTTAGGCTTCTTTGCCGTTTCCGCGCCGAAGTCATCGACATAGTCCTGCGGCTCTTCCCGGCGGTAACGCGGACCGCTTGTCTGCGCATAGGGATTTCCCGGTGCGCGGTAGCTGTTTGCCACCGCCGCGCGCTTTCTTCTGCTCGCATTGACGATCAGGTAGATGAAGCCGATCAGACTCAGCGCAATCAGCGTAAAGCCCACCAGCAGCATCCAGTGACCGTTATCGGAGACATCCGTGTTCTTCTGGATGAAGGCGAAGTCGCCGCTCTTGTCGGCGTTCTTGTTGTTTTCCGGCTCGCGCAGCTTCTTGGCGATATCGTCCCAGTCGCTGTAGGTCAGGGTCTTGTCGTCGATCCGCGACTTGGAGGTGTCATACAGCGCCGCCGTCGTGGAGGGAACGCTCACGGGCGGCGTATAGGTCTGGTTGCCGCCGACATAGACGTCATCCGAGCTGGAATAGCCCCTGCCGTCGCTGTCGTAAAAGACATACTCGTCGTGACCGTTGTTGGTGCTGCCGCTGCTGTAGCCGGACTGGCTGTCATCATCGTCATCATCGCTGTTCTGACCGGAGTTGCCGCCGTGATCCGGCGGATCGTCGTCATCGCCGTTGTCGCCGTTGTCGCCGTGGTAGCCCGGCTGCTCGTCGCTGCCGTTGTCGCCGCCGTTGCCTCCCCCGTTGTCGCCCCCATTGTCACCGCCGTTGTCACCGCCGTTGTCGCCGCCGTT
>CACZWQ010000041.1 GCA_902784855.1 uncultured Ruminococcus sp.
CTCCCCGGAGGTGGACGAGATGCTTTCCTCCATTAAGGTCGACCTCACCTTCAACGAAAAGGGCGAGCAGGTCGTGCTGCTCGACGGCGAGGACGTCTCTTCGCTCATCCGCACGCCCGAGGCGTCGATGACGGCGTCCAAGATTTCCGCCATCCCCTCGGTGCGCGCCTATCTGCTCGATCTGCAGCGCGATATGGCGAAGACCCGCAACGTCATCATGGACGGCAGGGACATCGGCACCGTCGTGCTGCCCGACGCGCAGGTCAAGATCTTCCTCACCGCCGCGCCCGAGGCGCGCGCGCAAAGGCGATATAAGGAGCTGGTCGAGAAGGGCATGGACGTCCGCTATGAGGACATATTGCAGGACGTCATCACCCGCGACTACAACGATACCCACCGCGAGACCGCGCCCCTGAAGCCCGCACCGGGCTGTGTGACGGTCGACACCACCTCGCTCGATTTTGAGCAGAGCGTGGCAAAAATCATTTCCGTGATCAAGGAGAATCGTCATGGCGCAGAATAAGGCTTTTTATTATTTCGGCAGAACGCTGCTGTTTCCGTTCTATAAGCTGCTCTACCGCTTCAAGGTCAAGAACAGGGACGCGGTTCCCGCCGAGGGCGGCGTGATCCTCGCGTGCAACCACATGTCCTTTGCCGACCCCGTGCTGCTGGGGTTGAGTCAGCGGCGCAGGCTGTATTTCATGGCGAAGGCGGAGCTGTTCCGGAACAAGTTCGCGGGCGCGGTCATCCGCGCGCTGGGCGCGTTCCCCGTGGAGCGCGGCGCGGGCGACGGCAAGGCGCTGAAAACCGGCGAGGATATCCTGCGCGAGGGCAACGCCATGACCATCTTCCTCGAGGGCACCCGCACCAAAACGGGCGAGCTGCTCCGCCCGCGCAGCGGCTGTGCCCTGGTGGCGCAGCAGATGCAGCTTCCCGTCGTGCCGTGCTGCATCACCAAGCGCCATTTTCATCATATGTTCTCCAAGACGATCGTTCACTTCGGCGCGCCGCTGACGCCCGCGCAGATGGGGCTGACCCCCGAGGGCGGCAGACGCGAGCTGAAGAACGCCACCAACATGATCATGGACGAGATCAGGAAAATGAGGGAAGAGGATGCAAAAGAGCTTAGTCAAGGCTGAATCGGCGGGCTTCTGCTTCGGCGTGAGCCGCGCCGTCGAAATTGTCAACGACCTGCTGCGCGAGGGAAAAAAGGTCTGTACCCTCGGCCCCATCATCCACAACACGGAGATGGTGCGGGAGCTGCGGGAGAAGGGCTGCCGCCCGATCGAGCGGGTGGAGGAGCTTTCCCCCGACGAGATCCTCGTCATCCGCAGCCACGGCGTGCCCAAGTCCGTCATCGACTCGCTCAACGCCGCCGGGATCCCCTATAAGGACGCCACCTGTCCCTTCGTCAAGAAGATCCACCGCCTTGTCGCCGAGGCAGACCCCGAGCATGACCTCATGCTCATCGCGGGCAACCAAAATCATCCCGAGGTGCAGGGCATCATCGGCAACTGCCGCTGTGCGTATTTTGCGTTCAACAATCAGGAGGAACTGGACAGGATTTTGCCTATTATTCTCGAAGAGAAAAATAAACAGGTCAAATTGGTGGCGCAGACAACTTTCGACACAAAAGAATTAAAAAAATCTGTAAAAAAGATAAAAAAACTATGTACAAATGCAAAAATATTTGATACAATATGTAATGCTACGTCAGTGCGGCAAAGCGAAGCCGACGCGATCGCGGCACAGTCGGATTTGATGGTGGTCATCGGAGACCGTCACAGCTCCAACACGGGCAAGCTGTTTGACATCTGTCAGCGGCGCTGCCCCGAGACCGTGCTCATCGAGACCGCTGCCGAGCTCGATCTGCAACGGGTGCGCGATGCCGAACGAATAGGCGTAACTGCGGGCGCTTCGACGCCTGCAAGGATCATAAAGGAGGTACTGGATACAATGAGTGAAGAAATCAAATCCGGTGAAACAACAAATCTTGAAGAATCTTTTGAGGAGTTGCTTGAGGAGTCCCTCAAAAACTTAAATACAAACGAAAGGGTTATGGGTACGGTCATCAGCATTGCGCCGAATGAAGTACAGGTTGACGTCGGCAGAAAGCAGACGGGCTTCATCCCCGCCAACGAGCTGTCCAACGACCCCACCGTCAAGCCCGAGGACGTTGTCAAGGTTGGCGATCAGATTGAACTTCTCATCATGAAAACAAACGATCAGGAAGGCACCATCATGCTCTCCAAGCGCAGAGTAGACGCGCAGAAGGGCTGGGAGGAGCTGCAGGAGAAGGTAGATTCTCAGGAGATTCTTTCAAGCAAGGTAACAGAAGCAGTAAAGGGCGGCGTCATTGTGATGTACAACGGCGTCAGAGTCTTTATCCCCGCATCCCAGGCGACCGCGACCCGCGACGAGAAGCTCGAGGATCTGGTCGGTCAGGACGTCGACTTCCGCCTGATCGAGGTGTCCCAGCGCGGCAGATACAAGAGAGCCATCGGCTCCATCCGCAGCGTGCTCAAGGAGCAGCGTGCGGCACAGCGCGAGGAGTTCTGGAAGAACTGCGAGGTAGGAAAGCGTTACACCGGTGTTGTAAAGTCACTCACAAGCTACGGCGCGTTTGTCGACCTCGGCGGCGTATTCGGTATGATTCATATTTCCGAGCTTTCCTGGACCCACATCAAGCACCCCAGCGAGGTAGTCAATGTGGGCGATACCGTTGAGGTCTATATCAAGGACATCAACGAGGAGACCAAGAAGATCTCTCTCGGCTTCAAGAACGCCGAGGACAATCCGTGGGAGATCCTCAAGAGAGAGTATCCCGAGGGCACCGTTGTCACCGCGAAGATTGTCGGTCTGACCACCTTCGGCGCATTTGCCAACATCATCCCCGGCATTGACGGTCTGATCCACATTTCCCAGATCGCCAACAAGAGGATCGAAAAGCCCGCCGACGTTCTCTCCGTAGGCGAAGAGGTACAGGCGAAGATCACCGCCATCGACTTTGACAAAAAGCGCGTCAGCCTTTCCATGCGCGCACTCCTTCCCGAGGACGAGCAGGCTCCCGTAAAGGCAGCTCCCGCCGCAGAGGAAGAGACTGCACAGGAAGCAGCCGAGTAACAGCTACATACCGGGGCACTCTGCGGGGTGCCCCTTCTTGTTTTATTATACTGCATTCCGCTGCCCGGCGGGGCTGGATTTGCACTTGATTCGATAAAGGGGGAAGAAACATGACCGCAAAGGAAGAATTTTTAGAGATATACAAGACCCACATCACCCGCAAGGGCGCCGACGAGCTGCTCGACTGGCTGCTGCGCACCGACTTTTTTACCGCTCCCGCCAGCACGCGCTACCACTGCGCCTGTGAGGGCGGACTGGTCACGCACTCGGTCAGCGTGTTCAACACCATGATGGAGAAGCATTTTGACGAGGAGACGGACAATATCGAGAGCTTTGCCATCTGCGGCCTGCTGCACGACCTGTGCAAGGCGCAGTTCTACAAGGTCAGCTCCCGCAACGTCAAAAACGAAAAGACCGGTCAGTGGGAGAAGGTGCCCTACTATGCCATCGAGGATCAGTTCCCCTACGGTCACGGCGAGAAGTCCGTCTTTCTGATCGAGCGCAAGATGCGTCTCAAGCTCGACGAGGCGATGGCGATCCGCTGGCACATGGGCGAGTTCGGCGACAAAAACAGCAACCAGATCAGCCAAGCCTATAATATGTACCCCCTCGCCGTCAAGCTGCATCTGGCGGACCTGGAGTCGACCTTCTTGCGGGAAAAGGATTTCTAGGCAAGCTGCCCGCGACACCGCGCCCCATACTCTTTTGAAAAGGTGGTTGTTCCTTTGGACGAAAAAGCGGCTTCGCAGCGCATCGATGCGCTGCGGCAGACTATCAGCTATCACAATGACCTGTATTATAACCGGGACGAGCCCGAGATCTCGGACTTTGAATACGACCGGCTCCTGCGCGAGTTAGAGGAGCTGGAAAAGGCTTTCCCGGCGCTCAAAACCCCCGGCTCTCCCACCGAGCGCGTCGGCGGCAGCGCGGGGGAGAAGTTTTCTCCCGTGACCCATGCGGTGCCGATGGAGAGCCTGCACGACAGCTTCTCAGCGGACGAGATTCGCGATTTTGACCGCAGGGTAAGGGAAGTTGTCCCCGACGTCAAATACGTCACAGAGCCGAAAATCGACGGCTTATCGGTGTCCTGCGAGTACCGCGACGGCGTGTTCGTGCGCGGCTCGACCCGCGGCGACGGCGTGACGGGCGAGGACGTCACCGACAATCTCATGACCATCCGTTCGCTGCCCAAGCGCATACCCGGCGCGCCGCCGTTCCTCGAGGTGCGCGGCGAGGTCTATATGTCCTTTGACAGCTTCGAGGCGCTCGTCAGGCGGCAGGAGGACAACGAGGAAAAGCCCGCCAAGAATCCGCGCAACGCGGCGGCAGGCTCACTGCGCCAGAAAAACGCCGCGATCACCGCCGCGCGTCAGCTGGATATCCTCGTGTTCAACATCCAGCAGGCGGAGGGCTTGACGCTGAACTCCCACAGCGAGGGGCTGGATTATCTCGCAAATCTCGGCTTCCCCACGACCGCGCACCGCGTCTTTGACAATATCGACGACGTGCTCGAAGAGATCGACAGGATCGGCGACGAGCGCGGCGCATATGACTTCGCGATCGACGGCGCTGTTGTCAAGGTGGACAGCTTTGCGGCGCGCAGCCTTCTGGGCAGCACCGCGAAGTATCCCAAATGGGCGGAGGCGTACAAGTACCCGCCCGAGGAAAAGCAGACCAAGCTGCTCGACATCGAGATCAACGTCGGCAGGACGGGCGTGCTGACGCCCGTCGGCATCTTCGAGCCGGTCCTCCTCGCCGGCACCACGGTCAGCCGCGCCACGCTGCACAACCGCGACTTCATCGAGGAGCGCGGCATCTGTATCGGCGACACGGTGATCATCCGCAAGGCGGGGGAGATCATCCCCGAGGTGCTCTCGGTGGCGCAGCACGATGAAAATGCGACTCCCTTTGTGTTCCCGACGGTCTGCCCGTCCTGCGGCAGTCCCGTCTCGCAGGACGACGAGGCGGCGATCCGCTGCACCAACACCGACTGTCCCGCTCAGCTCATGCGCCACCTCATCCACTTCGTCAGCCGCGACGCGATGGACGTCGACGGCTTGGGACCCGCCGTGCTCGAACAGCTGCGCGCCGAGGGCTTGGTGCACAGCCCCGCCGACCTCTACCGCCTGCAGGCGTCCGACGTGGCGTCGTTGGAGCGCAAGGCGGAGAAATCCGCCGGGAATCTGATCGCGGCGATCGAAAAGTCCAAGCACAATGAGCTCTACCGCCTGATCTACGCCCTCGGCATCCGCAACATCGGCTTGAAGGCAGCCAAGCTTTTGTGTGAGCACTTTCCGACCGTCGACGACATCATGCGCGCCAAGGCGGAGGATTTTGCGCAGATCGAGGGCTTCGGCGCGGTCATGGGGGAGAGCGTCGAGCGGTATTTCGCCCTGGAGAGCACGCGCGAGCTGATCGCGCAGCTCAAGGCGCTGGGGCTGGAGATGAAGCCCTCGCCGCAGAAGGCTTCCGGCGGTATTTTGAGCGGCAAGACCTTTGTGCTGACGGGCACCCTGCCGACGATGAAGCGCAGCGAAGCGGCAAAGCTGATCGAGCAGCACGGCGGCAAGACCTCGTCCTCCGTTTCCAAAAAGACCTCCTATGTCCTCGCGGGCGAGGAGGCAGGCAGCAAGCTGACCAAGGCGCAGACCCTCGGCATCCCCATCCTCACCGAGGAGGAATTTCTTTCCATGCTGCCGCCTGTTGAACCCTGATAGTGAAAGCGTCCCGTATCGCGGGACGTTTTTTCTTTTTCGGAATAATATAGAATGTGCCGCCTTTGTCGAATGCATCAAAGCGCGGCACGGATTTCGGAAAAGAAAGGGGGGATCACATGGCAAAAACCACAGCGGAAACGATCCTGAATATCGCCCGCGCCGAGGTCGGCACGCAGGCGACGAATTATAAACGCTGCAAGTACAACACCGATTTTTACGGCTATGTCGTCAGCGCCTCATGGGCGGACTGGTGCGCGGTGTTCATCTGGTGGATCTTCAACAAGGCGGGCGCAGCCGACCTGCTCTATGTCAAGACGGCGGGCTGCGGCGTGCTCGGCAGCGCCTTTTACAACCGCGGCAGGTTCAAGACCGGCGGCTACCGCGCGGGCGACGTCGTATTCTTCCACTGGTCAAACGAGATGTCGGAGAGCGTGCCCATCACCTATACGCTCGACCATGTCGGCATCATCGAGAAGGTCAATTCCGACGGCAGCTACACGACGATCGAGGGCAATACGGGCGGCGGCAACGGCGCGGTCATGCGCCGCACGCGCTATGCGTCCCAGATTTCGGGCGTTGCGCGTCCCGACTACAGCGGCTCTCAGGTCGCGGTCGACGTCGCCATGGTCAAGACCGTGCAGAGCTGGCTCAACAGCGCCTATAAGGCGGGGCTGTATCTCGACGGCATCTACGGCGGCAGGACGGAGCTGGCGCTGATCAAGGCGCTGCAGACCGAGCTGAACCGGGCATATCACGCCGGGCTGGCGGTGGACGGCATCTACGGCGAAAAGACCTATGCCGCCGTCCGCAATTTGCAGCAGGGCAGCCGCGGCGACTATGTCAAGGTGCTGCAGGGCTTTTTGATCTGCAAGGGCTACGACACGGGCGGCTTCGACGGCATTTTCGGCGCGAGGACCACATCGTCCGTCCGGGCATTCCAGAGCAGAAACGGCTTGGTCGTCGACGGCATCGCCGGCAAAAAAACCTTCTGGGCGCTGACCCAATAACCCGCGTGTCTCGCATCGCACCCGATCAAACAGAAAAAAGGCTATGGGAACAGATTCAAGTGTTCCCATAGCCTCTGTTTACTTTTGCTGTTCACTCTTGTTATCGGTCACGGTTGGATTTGTCATATCCGCAGGCGTCATATTCTGTCCGGGGAAAGCATTATTATCCTTTCCCGTACCGTGTGTTCCCATATCGCTGATCGTGACAGACGAAGCGTCGACCTTATCGGCATCCTTTTGCTCGCTCGTTTTGGTCGACAAGGTGCCGTCAAGCTGCTTGCGGATGCTTTCGGCGCGCAGGCTGCAAAAAGTCTTCAGCGTTTCATAGGCGGTCTTGAACTGCTCCGCGTTGTAGAAGGCGGAAGGGTCCTTCTCGATAAAGGGAAGAATCATTTGATAGATACGGTCTGCCTCCGCGTCAAAACCGCTCGACTCGAAGTAGGAAAGCAGCTCGCTGTAAACGCTGTGATACTGCTCCAGATACTTTTCGCTTGAAGTGATCCAGCTCCACATCGGGCGGTCGCTTTCCTGAGAACCGCTCAAGGGCGTGTCGATCCCCGTATTCACCAAGGCGGTCGCGTCTGATGAACCGTTTTCCGTATTGCCCGGCATGTCTCCCTGTTCCCCGCCGAAGGCTCCGAACGCGAGGTTATAGTCCCACGGCAGCATGCTCAGCCTGCCGTTGTTTTCATAAAGATAATAGTTGTGCAGCATATTGCCTGTGTAGCTGTCATAATTGAGCACAAAGTTGTGCGCCGCAAAGTACCGTATCACCTCGTCGGTGTCGATATAACGCTCGATATCCTCGCCCTGTGAAAGCGCTTTCAGCGCCGCGATCACGCGTTGATTGCTTTCTTCGTCGGCGTCGGTCTCGTCGTTGTCAAAGATGTCGGAATAGCTGTCGGCGTTATCATCCGTATATTTCAGATCCGCACCCGATGCATCGGAGCCGAATCCGCCTGCGCCCTGCGGCATATCGGGAGATGCCGCGCCCTCGGGCATGGAGGGCATTTGTGCGCCCTCGGGCATGGTCGGCATTTGTGCGTCTGCCGGGTTGTTCGGGTCAAAGCCGTTGGGCGGCGCCATTCCTCCGCCCGGCGGTTCGGGTCTGTCGCCGTTCGTTGCGCCGTTCGGCATTTGAGGCGGTTGGTTGTTTTGCGTTGCGGCATCCGTGCTGTCTGTATTCGGCTCGGAGCTGTCCTGTCCGTTTTGAGGGGGTTCGGCACCGCTCGGTGCGTTGTTGCCATTCGGCTGACCGCCGCCCTGCGCCATATTTTCAAACTGCTCGGTTTCGGGCTTATACAGTTCGCCCTCGCCGTTTTGAGTGCGTTCGAGATAGCTCTCGCTGACGTCCTCGATCGCGATATACAAGCCGTGATCCTCACCGTTTATGGTGAGCCACACATAGCTGACAAGCGGGGAATCCACGCCCGCCTGACGGAAGATCTCATCGCTGAGATAATCCTTCATATAAGTCGCGTCGGCATAGATATTATTGAGGTTGAGCTTGTTCAGCCCATAGTAGGTCTGCCCGTCGACAAACTTGCCGAAGTTGACCTTAAAGCTGTATCGGTCGCTGTTTTCATCCTCCGCGACAGCGGTGAGGCTGGTGTTGCCCTTTGTGGCGAAGGAAACATCCTTAACGGTCTCACCGTCTATGGTGATATCCGTTTGATACTTGGTTTTGGCGGTCGGATTTGCTTTGAGGTCCGCCCAGTCGTCATCCGCGATCGTGATATTGATCTCGTGGACGATGTCCGTATCAAAAAGCTTTTCGGCATAACCCGCCTCTGCCTCTTTTGCCTCATCGGACGTGCTGCTGCTGACGGAAGAACCTTTGGAAACGCCGCACGCCGCAAGCGGCAGACACAGCGCCAAAGCGAATACCGCGCATAATAATTTGACCGGCAGGGACAGATTTCTTTCCATGTTGCTTTCTCCTCCTGTTTGACTGATGATCGCCTGATAAAATGATTTGTTATCCGAATCATACGATCCAAACGTTAAAAAATCCTTAAAAGCGCGGGAAAGAATGACCTGCGGGAAGAAAGCAGCGCGTTTTTTGTTTTTCAAACGGTATGCCTGCCGCTTATTTTTGCCGGCTTTTGTGTGACAAAGAGCTTTTTCGGGGCTTTAATCGGTTAGACAGCTTTACGTTGAACGCCAAGCCGTTTTCACACGGAACAGCCTCAATACTGCCGTTGTGCAGGGTCACGATCCGCTTTGCGATACTCAGACCGACGCCGTGGCCGCCTGTATTGGAGGCACGCGAGGCGTCGGGACGGTAGAAGCGGTCAAACAACTGGGAATAATCCGCGTCCTTATCCGGCTCACAGGTGTTGAAAAACGTCATATGGGTATAGCGCGGTTCTTTTTTGAGCGTGATCTTCACTTCGCCGTTTTCGCTTACGTACTTGGAAGCGTTCTCGGTCAAAACCGAGATCAGCCGTTCCAGCTGCGGCGGATTGCCGTTTAAGATCACATCGGGTCGGATATCGCGGACAAGCGCCGCGTTTTTGCTCTTGAACACCTCGGCAAAGGAATCCGCAACGGCATTTGCCTTTTGGCTCATATCAACAGGCTCGATATCCGATATCTCCTCGACCTCCTCCAAACGGTTGAGGATGAGCAGCTCATTGACAAGCTCGCTGACGCGTGAGACCTGCGAGGTGATATTCTCGATCCATTCGTTTTCGCCGTCCTTGTAAGCGAGCACCTCGGCGTTTGCGGAGATGATCGCCAGCGGCGTTTTGAGCTCATGGCTCGCGTCGGTGATGAATTGCTTCTGCATGCGCGCGTTCTCCTCAAACGGCTTGACGATGTGCTTGGATAAAAACCAGAACACAAGCGTGATCATCACGATGAAGAATATCGAGACAATAAACAGGATCAGCACCAACTGCCGGATCGCCGCGATATCATCCGAATTATCCAAAAAGACGATCAAATCTCCGTCGCTGCTGATGCGGTAGCGGAATCCGTCCTGATAGCCCGTCGCGCTGTCTCCGCTCCTGACCGTTTGCGCCAGTGCCAGCGCCTTTTCCTCGTCGACCGAGGCGATATAGGTCAAGTCTGTCTGCAGGGTGCCGTTTTCATCGGACACGGTAAAGTAGCGCAAACGGAAAACGGTTTCCTCCCCGAAATATCTTTTGTCAAGCTGACGGTTGAATTCTTCAAAATCGGGCTCGGTCATCTTGGGCATTTTTCCGCCGTGCTTGACAAGCTCCTCCGTCATGGCGTCGGCGCGCCGCGCCTCTTGGATATCCAAGCCGAGCCCCACAAACAGGATCGTCAGCGCAAAGACGACCGTTGCCGAAAGAAAAACGCCGAGAACGATTTTTCTGCGAAGCTTTTTCATATCTTACCCTTTCCTAACGCGAATTTGTCTTTGCTGATCACAATGCCGACCTCAGCGTGTATCTGCCTGAGCTTGTTTTTTAAGTAAAAGACATAGAGCTCCGCTTTTTCGGGACTTTCCCTGCCGTTCCACACGTTGTCGTTTATTTCTTCTGCGGAATAAAAATGATCGCTGTTGTGAATGAGAAAGGTCAGCAGCTCCGATTCGGTGTTATTCAGCCGCAGGCTGCCCTTGTCCGATCTCAGCTCGCAGGTGTTGGAGTCAAGCTCGATATTCGCGGTCTTTAAAACAGAGTGGCGGTAATCGTTTTGGCGGCGCAGGATCGAGCGAAGCCTTGCGACAAGCTCCTTCATCGCAAAGGGCTTGGCGAGGTAATCGTCCGCGCCCTCGCTGAGACCTGCGATACGGTCGTCGACCGTCGCCTTTGCCGTCAGCATCAGCACGGCGGTGTGGTTGCCTCTCTTGCGCATCTCCCGGAGCACGCCGATCCCGTCGAGCTCGGGCATCATAATATCGAGCACGACCGCGTCGAAGTAATCGCTCTCTGTCTTTTCCAACGCTTCCCTGCCGTTATAAACGGGCGTGACGGTAAAGCCCTCCATCTTGAGTATCTCCGTGACAGCGGAGGAAAGCTGCCGCTCGTCCTCGGCGTATAGTATTTTCATCCTTTTACCCCCTTTGGATAAGGTCGCGAATGGTCTGCATCGTCAGATCGGTTGACGCCATCTCATCCGCGCAGCGCTTGAGCTCGTCCACGATCAGCGCCGTGTGTTTGATATGCTTCTTGTATTTCAGCTGGTGCTCCAGACTCGCCCAGCAATCCATCGCGATCGTACGCAGCTGGATCTCCACATTGATCGTGTCGATGCCGCCGATCCCGAAGGGCACCGTCAGGATCACATGCAGACTGCGGTAACCGTTCGGCTTCATAGCGGCGATGTAGTCCTTGATCTGCTTAACCTTCCAATTCGGATTGCTTTTGATCAGGTCAAGCACCGTGTAGATGTCGCCGATAAAGTGCGTGATCACCCTTGCTCCGACCAGATCGGAGAGATTCTTCAATCCGCTTTCGGCGTTCTCTTCCATTTTGAGACGGCGAAGCTTTTCTTTCAGGCTGTCCGCACTTTTGATGCGGCATTTGATATGCTCGGCGACTGCCGTCTCGGGATCGGTGCTCAGGCTGTTGAGCATCGACTGTATCTCGGTCAGCAGCAGCGCCCTGATTTCTTCCAGCTTAGGCGCGTATGCTCCGTAAAAAATTTTTTCTTCCTGCTTCATTTTCAAAATCCTTTTATGCTTTTTTGGTTTTCGGAAGCAAATAGTCTCCGAAAAATAACTCAACTAATGCTATTATACTGACCAACCTTAAAAAAATCAATAAAAAAGGGTTCATCATCACTTGTTTTTTACAAGGCGGAAGGAAAAAATAACTACAATAACTGCCGTATTCAAACAAAAACAAAACTGACACCCCTCGAAAAGAGATGTCAGTATTTTGCTTAATTCTTTAATTCTTTAATTCTGCCATAGCACGCCGTTTTTTGTGTTGTCTACACAATTTGGGGCGGTTCATTTATTGCTCTCTGTTTTGTTATTTCGCTTTTTATTCTCGTTTTCTCCTTTACTGTAGTTTCAGGCTTTCAATCAAGGAACAGATCAAGCCTCGGCGGTTCCTTCCTAAATTGTCACCCTGCATCATCACTTTATTGGACATTTATTGGACAAATCGTGCTTTAATAAATTAATTATACATTTGCTTCGGGGAGGTCGGGAAAATGCCGTTTGATGATATCGCTGTTACAATTGGAATCAAAGCTGCTTTGGCGCCGTTGCTTATGCTTGCAGGGCTTACATATTTTGTAGCAATAGATAAATATATCCTTAAGCTCCACAAGAGAATAATGCTGGTCGCTTTGGTGCTGATCACAACGTTGGTCATAAGCGATTTGCTGGATAATTATCTGACGAATTTTTATCCCGCGCCAACGCTTCGTATGCTCAACAGCGCGTACGGTTATATCGCCTATTAATGTCTGTAAGAGAGATCATCGACGGACATCAGGTCGATATCGTCGAAGGCGAAAACGCTTGGATCGGAATCGCTACAAAGAAGAAGTACACCAACTTCACGTCCTGCACGGCGGTCAGAACATCACTTGCCGCAGAGGAGCCCTTCCCGAGCGAGTCTGTTTCGGAGGATTCGCACACTTGGGTAAGGTACGCCGCGCACCCCGGCAAATTCGTATTCATAAGGGATATAAAGGGCGGCTACAGAATATGCTCGAACGTCGCAAGCCGTTCCAGAAGCAACAACGCGAATTTCTATAAAAAATGTTCGAGGTCGATTCCGCCGGATTTGAAGAAGCGGTCAAGATCGCAAGAAGGTACGGCACTATGGGCGGTCTCGACGAAAACGATATCCGAACGGCATTCTATGTGCGTTTGGCGCTCAGCCTGCTCCACGGAGAATCCGTGAAGTACTGCAAAAAGTCCCTGGACAAAGCGCTGGCTGTGTCAAAGGATAAAACGCTCGAATACATCGACCAGCTGTACTGCGCTCCCGAGTATAAGGAGAGTATGAAAGCGCTGGTGCAATAATATAATAAAATCATTACAGCGGGATGTCGAAAATCATCCCGCTGTTCGCTTGCTAAAATATATAAGCAAAAAAGCCCGATAAAATCGGACTTTTTTGGCTTGGTGCGCCCGACAGGAATTGAACCTGCACCCCGAGGGACCGGGACCTAAACCCGGCGCGTC
>CACZWQ010000042.1 GCA_902784855.1 uncultured Ruminococcus sp.
AGGCGATCTTGTACGAATTCTCCGTGCCGTAGCGCGAGGCGCGGCGCGTGCCGACAATGCCGACGGACAGGTGGCTGTCCAGATCGGGCAGCTTTCCGCTGATATAGAGCACGGCGGGAGGCGCGTAGATGTGATAGAGGCGCGCGGGGTATTCCGCGTCGTCCAGCGTCAGCACCGAATAATGCAGCTGCTCGCAGCGGTCGAGCACCGCCTGCGCGTCGTCCTCGCGCATAGCGGCGAGCTTTTCAAGGTCGAGCGAGCTGAAAATGCCGCACGAACGCCACTCGCTCTCTCCTCCCCTGAAAAAAGCGGAGATATCGGAATAGATCGAGGCGAGCTTCTTGAATTTCGGGTTGTTATAGCCGAGCGCCTGCGTCAGCTGGATCCAATAAAGGGCATTTGCAGAAATCATTTACTTTACCATTTCCCAGATGAGGATTGCGGCGGCGACGGAAGCATTGAGTGATTCCGCCTTGCCGTTCATCGGAATGGTGATCCGATGGCGGCACGCCTGTACGGTCTCGGGACGGATACCGTTGCCCTCGTTGCCGATGACGACGGCGCAGGGCTCGGTAAAGGTGATATCCGTCACCTTCTGTGCGGCGGAGTCGACCACCGCGGCATAGGTCATAAGCTGCGGATGCTCCCGCAGCCAGAGCGCGAGATCGTCCGAAATGCAGATCGGCAGACGGAACACCGCGCCCATGCTGCCCCTGACGACCTTGGGGTTAAGTACGTCACAGCAATCCGCCGACATCACCACGCCGGAAACGCCGAATGCCTCGGCAGACCTTAAAATCGTGCCGAGATTATTCGGATCTTGCACATTATCCAGTGCAAGAAATTTTCCGCCATTCTTAATTGTATCAAAAAGAGCGCTTTTGTCAAGTGTTTTTATCACGCCGAGCACGCCCTGCGGCGTCTGCGTGTCGCTGATATGCGCAAACAGCGCGGGAGACAACAGAAAGACCTTTTCCGCGCAGGCGCACAGCTTTTCGCAGATCGCGCTGTTTTTGTCAAGCGCCGCCTGCGTCAGAAAGAGCGTGTCGATCTCGGCGCCGCTGCGCATGGCGTCCTCGCAGACGCGCAGACCCTCGGCGACGAACAAGCCCGACTGCCTGCGAAAGCGGGCGCTTTTTTGCAGCTTTATGACGTTTTTGATCTGTGGATTGTCCTTGCTTGTGAGCGTCAACATGGCATTCTCCATATACAGCAAAAGCGTTTGGAAGTACCAAACGCCGATAACTGCTGAGTTATATTATGCATTCTTTGCCTTTTCGACCAGTGCGGTGAAAGCGGCGGGATCCGCAATGGCGATCTCGGACAGCATCTTGCGGTTGAGCACGATGCCCGCCTTCTTGAGACCGTTCATAAAGGTAGAATAGTTGGTGCCGTTTGCCTTGCAGGCAGCGGAAATACGGGTGATCCAGAGACGACGGAAATCTCTCTTTCTCTGCTTACGACCGACATATGCGTAGTTGCCGCTCTTCATGACAGCCTGTTTCGCCATCTTGAAGTGCTTGGATTTCGAGCCCCAGTAACCCTTGGCAAGCTTTAATACTTTTTTTCTTCTTTTGCGCGTCATCATTGCGCCTTTTACTCGTGCCATGATATATTACCTCCGATATTTTGAAATAGGTTGTGTCAAGCGTGGATTATTTGTAAGGAATCAGGCGCTTGATCTGAGGCGTATTGGTTACGTCCGCGACAACTGTCTGACGAAGGCCTCTTTTGCGCTTTCTGGTCTTTTTGTTGAGAATGTGGCTCTTGTTAGCGTGAGCACGAATGACCTTACCGTTCTTGGAAAGCTTAAAACGCTTTTTGGCACCGCTATGTGTTTTGATTTTAGGCATAATATATATCCTCCCTTAATGAATTACTTGTTTGGCTTTGGCGCAAGAAACATCAGCATATTGCGACCTTCCAGCTTCGCGGGTTTTTCAATCGTCGCGACCTCTGCGCAGGCTTCGGCAAAACGCCTCATGGTATCCAGACCGATCTCGGGATGACCCATTTCGCGTCCGCGAAAACGGATGGAGACCTTGACCTTATCGCCGTGCTTGATGAACTTGAGAGCGTTGTTGAGCTTGGTATTGAAATCATGCGTATCGATATTCAGCGAAAGCCTGACTTCCTTGATATCGACGGTATGCTGATTTTTTCTGGCTTCCTTTTCTCTCTTTGCCTGTTCAAAGCGATATTTGCCATAGTCCATGATCTTGCAGACAGGCGGCTTTGCCTGAGGGGCAATCTTAACCAAATCAAGGTTCTTCTGCTCTGCGATATTCAGGGCGTCCCTTGCAGACATGATTCCCAGCTGTTGACCGTCCGAGCCGATGACCCGTACCTCTTTGTCACGAATTTCCTCGTTGATCTGAGTGTAGTTTTCTTTCTTGCCGATGATCGAGCACCTCCAAAGCACAATTAAATAATGCGGACAGAAATACTCCGTCCGCATCACAATACACAAATCTCTTGTCTGTATTGACCCGTGCAGACGACACCCCACAGGTGAAAGCATTTCCGCTTTGCTTTATTCTTCTAGAGATTATACTATATGATTGGCTGTTTGTCAAGTGTTATTGACATTATTTTTTCAAATTGTCATACAGCAGCTGCACCACACGCTCGGTCGCCTTGCCGTCGCGCTTGTCGAAGAACATATCGGCAAAGGGCGCGATCCGCTCGGTACAGAAGTCGTTTTTGTTGATCGCGTCGATGACCTCGTCGAGCGAATAGGCGATCTTGCCCGGGACATACTGCTTGAAATCAAAGTAGAAGTCACGCTCGTCGATGTACTTCTCCAGATCGAACGCGTAGAAGATCATCGGGATATCGAGCAGCGACGCCTCAAACACAAGAGAAGAGTAGTCGGTGATGATCACGTCGGTCACGAACAGCAGGTCGTTGAGCTCGGACTCCGACGAGAGGTCGATGACCCTGTCGGAAAAGCGCTTCGGGATGGGCTGCACATCATTGACAAAGGGATGGTGCTTGACGATGATCGCGTAATCGTCGGGAATGCTCTCACAGACCGCTTCGATATCGAACAGGTCGGTCGGATAGAACGCCGTTTCCTTGACGGTGCCGCGGAAGGTCGGCGCAAAGAGGATGATCTTTTTGTCGAGGAAGTCCGGGTGCGCCCGATAGAACTTCTCCCGCGCCTTGGCTTTATATGCCTCGTCAAAGAACACATCGGTGCGCGGGATGCCCGTCGCCACCACATTGTCGGTGGAGATGCCGAAGCCCTCGGAGTGGCACTTCTTGCAGAAGGTGGAGCTGACGGTCACATAGTCGTAGCTTCTGTGGTTGCTCGTGGTCTGCGGCGAGCCCTTGGGCTTGGAGAGACGCGTGAAGCCGAAGGTCTTGAACGCGCCGCAGGCGTGCCAGAGCTGCACCAGCTTGGTCTCGGGGCGCAGGTCGATGTAGTGGATCATCGGGGTGAATTCATCGAGCACCACGATCTTGCTGGTCGCGCAGGACTTGGTGAAATCGATGATCTCGCGGATGGACATATAGGAAATGGTGTGATCGTTGAGGATGAAATGGATGTCGAGATTTTTGTCGTCCTTGAGCTTGTCATAGACGAACGCGAAGTTTCCCGAGATATCGCTTCTTCTCAGCGAGATAAAGGTGATCTTGTTCTGCTGCACCTTGAACAGCTTGTAGAAGCCGAAGCAGCGCTTGAACAGCCAGCGCTTGATCGTCCACATCGCGACCACAACGTCGGATACCTTGGAGAACCGCCATGTCACATAGGCGAGAAAGCGCTTGGAGTCGCTCTCGTCGTTAAAGCGCGGCGGCAGCTTGATCACACCGGAGAAATGCAGCACCGCGTCGAGGAAGAACAGCGGCAGCATAACGATGGCGATCAAATACTGCACGAGCTTGAGCAGCATGTCGAACAGCTTGACGAAAAAGCGCCTGACGGGTGAATGCAGGATCGCCTTTTTGTCGGGGCGGAAAAGGTAATGATCGCCCATGCACTTGAAATGGTACTGCTTATTGTCCACGCGCATTTTTTGCGGCTTGACGTCGACGGGGATCCTTTCCTCGTAGAAATCGACAAAGCCGAAATTCAAATACATCTCAAAGGGCAGATAATCGTTCTTTGTTTTCCAGAACAGCAAATCGAGCCGATAGGCATACATGCCCGAGAAATAGCACTTGCCCGCGGCGGGAATCACATTCTCCAGCACCAGCGGGATACGCCTGTCCTCTTTTCCGTTCGTAAAATACAGTGTCAGCTTTGGTTTGGAAACAAAATGCGCGTTGATCGCTTCGTCCGTGACGGTTCCCTTGATGTTCAGCGTCAAGGTGTCATCCTCGATCAGCAGCTCTTTGACTTCAATATGGTATTCCACAAAAAACACCCCAGCTCCCGGTAACTTCTTATTTGACCAACTCGGTCATTCTGGCGACCGCTTCCTCCAGCGCAAGCCCCTTCTGATATAAAGAGGAGGAACCCGCGACGAACAGGTCGGCGCCGCATGCGCGCATTTGTGCGCACAGCTCCCAGCTGACATGGCCGTCGACCTCGAGCAGCAGCTTGTAACCGCTGTCGTCGATGAGCCTGCGCACTGCCGCCAGCTTTTCAAGACTGCCCTCGACGATCGGTCTGCCGGCAAAGCCGGGATAGACCGTCATCACCAGCACCATGTCGATCCTGTCGAGCCAATCGAGCAAGACCTCGGGCTTGGTATCGGGGCTGATGGCGATGGAGGGAGACGCGCCGCGTCTGCGGATCTCGTCGAGCACCTCGCCGAGGTTGTCGCACGCCTCGTAATGCACCGAAACGATATCGCCCTGCCCGATGTCCATGCCGTCAAAATAGCGCTCGGGATGATACGCCAGAATATGAATGTCCCGCTTCATGTGACGGAGCACGGATTTGGTCGCCTTGATCATCTCGGTGCTCAGCGTCAGGTTGGGAACAAAGTGATTGTCCATAAAATCAAGGTGGATATAATTCACGCCCAGATCGTCAAGAGCCGTCAGTTCGCTCTGCAAATTCAGCACATCCGCGCACATCAGCGACGGAGACAGCATTCCTCTCATTTCGTGACTCCTAATTAATCGGTAATGACCATGACTTTCGCAAAAAATTCGGAATTGTTCTTCATAATGGCGAGACCCTTGTCCATGTCCGCCAGCGTAAACCGGTGGGTGATCAGCTTTTCGGCGTTGATCGTGCCGTTCGAAAGGGCGTTGACCACCATGTTCCAGTCGCTCTTGTGGGTATCGCTGTAGGCGGAGTTCCATGTGCCGAAGATGGAAAGCTGCTTTCTGAGGATCTGCCAGTAGGTGTTCTGCGGGAAGGTGAAATCGCCGTGGGGATTGCCCACAAAGATGACCTTGCCGCCCGAAGCGGCGGATTCCAGACAATTGCAGGCGGTCAGCGGAATGCCCACCGCCTCGATCGCGATATCCGCGCCGACGCCGTTCGTCATATTTTTGACCCACTCGATCGCGTTCTCGCGCGAGGAGTTGCAGTATTCGGTAAAGCCGAGGCTCTCGATGAAATCCCAGTTGTTGACGTCCGTGCCGACCAGCAGCACGCGGGCGCCCCATGCCCTTGCCCACTGGGCGATCAGCATGCCGATGGTGCCGGGACCGTAGATGACCACGTTGTCGCCCACCTCGATCTGCGCGCGTCTGAGGGCGTGCAGCGCGACGGCGCAGGGCTCGGTCATCGCCGCGACCTCAAAGCTGACGTTGTCGGGGATGGGAACAAGGTTCCAGACGGGCACGCGCACATACTGCGCATAGGCGCCGTCGCTGCGCGAGCCGAGGTAGTCGTAGCTCTTGCACATCTCGTAGTCGCCGTTGTTGCAGTTTTCGCAGTGCTTGCAGGGAATCAGCGGGAATACGGTGGCGCGCATGCCGATCAGGTGCTTGTTTTTCTCGTCGCCGACGCCCGCGACCTCACCCGCGAATTCGTGACCGGGGATGGTCGGGAAGTGATAGGTGCCGTTGACGAAAATGCGCGGGATATCCGAGCCGCAGATGCCGCACGCGCGCACGCGGAACAGCACCTCGTCGGGCTTGACCTCGGGCATCGGGTAGTCGCAGTATTCCAGATTGCCGACCTCTCTCAATACTCTCGCTTTCATCGTTTCCAATTCAGGTCCCCGCCTTTCAGTATGGTTTCAAAGGTTTCCAGATCCTCGATGGTGGTGATCTTCAGATTGCGCTCGCTGCCCTTCACCATGCGGATCTCCATGCCGTGGCGGTAAGCGATCTCGCTGCTGCCCGCCGTGCTGCCGATCTCCTCGTCGGTCACCTCGTTATGTATCTGATAATATCTTTTGAATTTAAAGCTCTCGGGAGCCTGACCCGCGAACAGCTCGCTGCGCTTGAGCAGGCAGTTGATGGTCTGACCGTCCTTGCTCTGATAGACCGTGTCCTTGACGGAGATCACCGGCATCGCGCCGTCATACTCCGTCGCGCCCTTGATGCAGGCGGAGATGATCTCGTCGGAAACGAGCGGACGCGCCGCATCGTGCACGATCACGATATCGGTGTCGGGCGCTGTCTCGGCGATACACTTCAAGCCGTTGTAGATGGAGTGCTGACGGGTAATGCCCGCGGGCGCATAGCCGCGGATCTTGTCGATGCCGTATTTTTCTGCCTGCTCCTTTACGAAGTCCTGCCACTGCTCGCTGACGACCACGACGATATTGTCGATCTCGTCATGCTGCTGAAAAATGTCAAAGCAATAGGAAATAATGGGCTTGTCCTGAACCATCAGGAATTGCTTGGGACAATCCAGTCCCATTCTGGTTCCGGTGCCGCCCGCAAGAATAATAGCGGTATTCTTCAAATCAGGTTCCTCCCTGCGTCCTGAGACGCTTTTTGCGCCTGAAAGCCATCAAACAGAGGCGCGATGTTTCTTAGCCTTTCGGTCGGTCGATCGTCCGCGGTCATCTTCAAAATGAACAGACAGATTTCTTGGTACATCATACCATATTATACTTTATATTGTCAAGAAAGCGCCCTGCCGGGCGCTCTCAATTTCCGCTTTTACACGATTTTTCTTCAAATTGTCCCTATTTCTCGGTCAGAGTGCTGACGGAACGGCGGATCCCTTCTGCCAAATCCGCCTTCGGCTGCCATCCCAATGCCAGCAGGCGGCTGTTGTCGAGGATCTCCGGCACCTGCGTGAGCGGGGTTTTCAGCTCCTCGGGAAGCGTTTCATCGGCGGGATTCGCAAAGCGCAGCTTCATGTTTTTCTCCGGGAACACCTCGCACGCCTTCTCGGCAAAGCCGCGGATGGTGGTATCCGAGCGCTCGTAGGAGATATTGTAGGGCACGGCGTCCGCGCCCTTGAGCAGGATGCACAGCAGCGCCGTCGCCGTATCGGTCACATAGCAGAAGGAGCGCCTTGCCGCGCCGCTTGACTTCAACAGGATATCCTCGCCGCGCACGATATTGGCGATAAACTGCGCCCAGACGCGGTCGTCGTCGAGGGAGCTTGCGCCGTAGATGTAGCTCGGGCGCGCAAGCTTGACATGCATGCCGTACTCGCGGCAGTAGCTTGCCGCCAGCGTTTCGGAGGCGCGCTTGCCCATGGCGTAGCAGTTTTTGTAGGAGGTGAAATCGAGATAGCCGCAGTCGTCCTCCCTGAGCTTCTCCCTGTCGCCGTAGACCGTTCCGTAAACCTTGAGGCTCGACACGATCAGCGCCGCCTTCGCGCGGCTTTCTTTGGCAAAATCCAGCACGTTGGCGGTGCCTGCCAGATTGGCGTTGATGGTGCCGACGGGGTCGGTCTCAAATTGGATATTGCTCGCCTGACTCGCCGCGTGGATGAGATAATCCGCGCGCGCCGCCCGGATCGGCTCGGTGACGTCCTGCACACAGAGGTTGAGGTCAGGGCGCCTTAGCAGGCCGCCGAACTTCTTTTCCGCTTTTTCGCGGTTGCGCACCAGCGCCTGCACGGTGATGCCGTCGCCGTATAAGTCGTTGCGCAGCAGCAGCGCCGCCGTCAGATAAAAGCCGATAAAGCCGCCCGCGCCCGTGATCAGGACAGAGGCGTTTTTCATCTGTTCAAAAGGGAGCTCGGCGGTCGCGATCTCCAGCAGATCGGCGTAAACGCGCGGCTTGACGCAAGAATGCACCTTATATTCCATATTTCAACTCTTCCTTTGCAAAACGCTTGTAGTTTTCATAATAGAACTGCGAACGCAGGGTGATCAGATCCTCGGGGGTCGTCACCTTGATATTGAAGCGCTCGCCCTTAAAGATGTGCACCTTTTCTCCCAGCTCGATGAACAGCTCGCTCGAGGAAACGGGATTCAAAATGCCGCGCTTGTACGCCTCGGCATGCGCCCAGAGGATGCGTTCCATCGTATAGCCCTGCGGCGCCTGCGTGATGAACATGGTGTTGCGCTCATAGCTCTTGCCGCAGGTCTCGCCGTCGGTGCTGTAGAGCAGCGAGTCGATGCTCGGGGTGACCGGCACGGCGGTGTGATATTTGCGCGTATGCTCGATGCAGTCGGTTATCAGCTTCTCGGAGAGCATGGGACGCACGCCGTCGCAGATCAAAATCAGATCGTCGCCGTTGAGCGAAAACGCCGCCGTCGCCATCACGCCGTTGTGGATGGAATCGAAGCCGTTGGGACCTCCGGGGACGATCGCCCTCACCTTCGGCACGTTGAAGCGGGCGATCAGCTCCTTCAAATAGTCGATCCAATCCTCCTTGCAGGCGATCACGATCGCGTCCACCTGAGGATGCTTGGCAAAATGCTCCATCGTATGGATGATGATCGGCTTGCCCCCGACCTCTAAAAACTGCTTCGGCAGATCGGAGGACTGCATTCTCGCCCCGCTTCCGCCGGCAAACAACATCGCTGTAATCATTGCCACGGTTCTCCTTGTGATCAATTGTACAAAAAATCATCTATTTCCAACTTTACCACCAAATATCCCCTTTGTCAATTTACATTCTTGTAAACATGTGAGCGCGCAGATGTCTGTCGATATTATGTCTTGAAATGTCACATTTATTATGATACAATGGGTACGGAGTGATCGATTATGCAGAATAATATGTATCAAAATATGACCCCGCCGCCCTACGCGGCATATCAGCCGCCCCGGCCGCCCGTGAAACCGCCGCTTAGTCCGAAGGAGCAGCAGCGACGCACGCTCAGAAGCACCTCGAACGGCATGGGCTTTTTCATCCTCGCCTATTTCTTAGTCATGCAGCATCTGGCGCTCATCCTCAGCCTGCTGTTCGGCAACATGTTCTCAGGCTCGGACGAAGCGCACCGCATCTACTGGTTCCTCTTGGAGATCATCGTCTCTTGCGCCTCTTCCCTGCTGGTCGTTGTGGTGTTCCGCAAAATCACCAAGCGGAAATTCAGCGACAACTTCACCCAGTGCCGGCTGAAAGCGGATATGCTGATACCGGTGATATTGGTCGGCATGGGCGCCGCCATGATCGCCAATCAGCTCGCCTCGCTCTTCGACCAGAATATTTCTTTATTCGAATTAAAGAACACGGTTTCCCAGACCTCGGAGGCGCAGTCGATTCCCGAGATCATCCTCTACATCGTCTCTACCGCGATCGTCCCCGCCTTTGCAGAGGAGCTTGCGTTCCGCGGCGTCCTGATGAACGTCATGCGCCGGTTCGGCGACGCCTTTGCCATCCTCACCTCAGCCGTCCTCTTCGGCGCCATGCACGGCAACACCACACAGATCGTGTTTGCCTTTGTGCTGGGTCTGATCTTCGCTTATGTGGACTGCAAGGCGAATTCCATCATCCCCTCCGTCATCATCCACTTTGCCAATAACTTCTTTGCGGTGACCACCGACGTATTCAGCTCCAATTCGGGCTTGGACGACGGCGTCGCGACAGCCGTGCATATCGGCATCGTCACCATGTTCAGCGTGCTGGGCATCCTCTCCTATATCTATCTGGCAAAACGGGACAGACGCTTTTTCCGGATCGCCGACGGCGACAAGACCCCCTACGCCGAAAAGAGCCTGCTGTCCTTCAAGGAGAAGAATGTCGCCGCCTTTACCTCTGCGGGCTTCATCGTCTCGCTGGTCGTGTTCTTCGGCGAGATGCTGCTCAACCTCATTCCGCAGGATGTCATCACCGATTTTGTGAGGGGCATCGCGGGTGGATAAGACGGATTACATGAGAGAGGCGCTTAAACTTGCGCAGGAGGCGTTTGACGACGGCGAGGTGCCGGTCGGCGCGGTCATCGTCAAGGACGGCGACATCATCGCCGTGGGCAGGAACCGCCGCGAAAAAGCCAAAAACGCCCTGCTGCACGCCGAGATCGACGCGATCAACAACGCCTGCACCGCGCTCGGCGGCTGGCGTCTGTGGAACTGTGAGATCTATGTCACCTTGGAGCCGTGCCCGATGTGTGCGGGCGCGATCCTTAACGCCCACATCCCGCAGGTATACTTCGGCGCCTATGACTTCAAAAACGGCTCCTGCGGCACGATCACCAATCTCTTTGAAATGCCCTATAACTTCAAGCCCGCTTATGAGGGCGGGATCTTGCAGGAGGAATGCGCCGATATCCTCAAACAATTCTTTAAAAAGCTTCGTTAATCAACAGGAGGCTGCCGCTTCATGCGGCAGCCTCCTTATTATCAGTTTTCTTTTCCGTTATGAGCGCCGCGCCATATCAGACAGCCCTTGATGATCAATATGCTAAAGCAGATGATCCCCGCATACGGCTGACGCGTGATGATGAACAAAAACACGGCGAGCACAGACAACACCGCGCCCGTGACCAGCCGGTGCCGATTCCAGACAGGACGGTCAAAGCGGCTGATGATGACCGCGCAGATCCCGTTGAGCGTCGTGATACCGATCGTGACCGCGTAGAAAATGACGATCCACAAACGGATCTCCGTCAAGCCGAACAGCGGCACAGCGGTCGACTTCCCGCCGTTTCCGAATACGGGCAGAAACAGCAGCAGCGACGTCAGCACATCGAGCAGCCCGCAGATCAGCGCGGTGTAGCGGCTGACGGTCTCCCGCTTCTCATTTTCAGCCGCGGTGATGATCTCGTCGTGACAGATCAGCTCGTCGATCGATACGGAGAAAAAGCGCGATATTTCTTTTAAAGAATCAATATTCGGATATCCCCGTCCCGATTCCCATTTCGAGACCGCTGTCCTCGACACAAAGAGCTCCTTTGCCAGCTCCTCCTGTGTCAGTCCCCTGCTCTTTCGCAGCTCCTGCAATTTTTCGTTAAACTCCATTTTCTTTCCTCTTATCCGAAAACAGCACAGCGGCGTGATACAGCGCAAATAATCCGAAGCTCAGCCATGCCGAGCCGATGATATCCGTCGCCCAGTGGACGCCCGCCGTTAATCTGCCGATCACCATAAATGCCGAGAACGATACCGAAAGGGCATATACCGTGATGCGGAGGGCTTTGCTTCGGCACCTTCGCTTGATTTGGAGCATCAGCGTCGGCATCACCGACAGCACCAAGAGCGTCGTCGAGGAAGGATAGGACGCTTCCATATGTCCGTCGATCGGGATCGGTCGGTAATTGATCGGGACCATTTCAAAAATCAGGTAACCGAAGATCACCAAGATATAATAGACTCCCAAAAGGATCACATCGAGGTCGACCCGGAATAAGCTTCTGCGGCGTATCCATTGAATCAAGCCCAGAACGCCGAAGCCCATGCAGACCGCGATCGGCACAAGCCCCAGCCAATCCGTCACGGTATAAAGCCACAGGTGAACGCCGGTGAGCCGGTGGAACCATGTGTTGAAGGTCGCAAAGCCGACCGCCGTCTCGTTCTGTCCGACATGCTGCACATCCACGCTCACGATCAACAGCGTCCACAATGCAAATGCGGCAAGCAAGCCGACGCCGACCCATAATGTTCTTTTTGCTTTCATCCTATCTGTCCTTTCGTTTCAGCTTTCAACTAAAAGGTAACAGACAGGGTCAAAAATGTAAAGGAACGCGCCGTCACATCGGCGACACGATGCGTGTCAAACGATTATACCATTGTGTTTGTCAAGTAAAAAGTGCATAAAAGGGGCTCCAAAAAGTACATAGGTACTCCAGCACCCTGTTATGTGTAATCACGAGCCCCAATTGTGTATTTCAGGGGCCCCTGTGTTGTATTTTCGGAGCACTTTTACGGCGACCCCGAATTGCACTTTTGGAGTTGCTCTGGGGGTTTGTTAAGTGAAATTTCTTAGTCACTATTAACGTTAATTAGCCCCGAAAAAGCTCATAAACTTAGTAAAAATGCCGACAAGATTGGTGAAAAATTCACCGCCTCTGCATTTTTTCTGCACGTCGGTTAGAAAAGCGTTAGAAACGCGGTGCAGAAATTTGTTCGATAAACAGTGATAAAACAACCATCAGTCAATCAATCGCGCTGCATTTTTTCGCCCTCAAAATACTCGTGAGTTGGTAATAAAGGGCTTTCATCTCTCATTTTTAGAAAAGAATTTGAGAGATGAATTGATTTTTGAGAGATGAAGTGATATACTGATAGCGGAGTGATCGTTATGCAGAAATATCCGTTTCAAATCAATACGAAAATATTAAAGCTGACAGCAGAGATATCCGAGTTGGTCGGCTCTATGTCAACGCTGACGGAAGCCGCGCGTTCGCCGCAGTTGAGAAGAAGCAACCGAATCAAGACCATCTATTCCTCGTTGGCGATTGAGCAGAATACTCTCAGCTTAAATCAGGTTACGGCGGTTGTATCGGGCAAGCGCGTATTGGCGCCGCCGAAGGACATCGCAGAGGTGCAGAATGCCTTTGAAATCTATGACAGACTTGATGAGCTGAATCCGTATTCGATAGACGATCTGTTGACTGCACATGCGATTATGGTAAAGGGTCTGCGAG
>CACZWQ010000043.1 GCA_902784855.1 uncultured Ruminococcus sp.
GCGGGAGCGGAAACTGTTCATTCCCGCGTTATGACGCGCCGTTGATGATGGTTTAGCTTACAGTAAACGTATTAATAGGCGCCCCGGGTGCAGCGTCACGCTGCCGGCGTCACGCTGCCGGCGTCACGCTGCTTTTTATTGAAGGCGTCGTAGATCAGCGGGATGATGAACAGGGTCATCAGGGTCGCGTAGAGCAAGCCGCCGATGCAGACCACCGCGAGCGGCTGCATCATCTCCGCACCGGTGCCGATTCCCAGCGCCATGACCGACAGACCGAGCACGGTCGTCAGCGCGGTGATGAGGATCGGGCGCATGCGGGTCTTGCCCGCCTCGACAATGGCGTCGATGCGCTCTTTGCCCGCCAAGCGGAGGACGTTGATATAGTCGACGAGGACGATGCCGTTGTTGACGATGATGCCGCAGAGCATGATAAAGCCGACCAGCGACACCACGCTGACGTCAAAGCCCGTGAACAGCAGCCCGAGGAAGCCGCCCGTAAAGGCAAGCGGGATCGTGAACATGATGATGAACGGGGATTTCAGGCTCCGGAACTGCGCCACCATGATCAGATAGATCATGATCACGCCGAGCAGCAGCATGAGCAGCAGCTGCGCGAGCGCGTCCATCGTCTCCTTGTCGGTGCCCTCGAAGGCGATGGAAAAGCCCTTGGGCAGCTCGTAATCCCGGAACAGCGCCTTCGCGCGGTTGGAAACGTCGGTCAAGCTGTAGCCCTCCTTGACCGTGGCGCTGACGGTGAGGGTGCGCTTCTGGTCGATGCGGGAGATGCTGTTCATCGTCTCGCCCTTTTCGATCGCCGCGACGTCCGACAGCTTCACCTTCTTCTCGTTGCCCTGTATGTCGGTGCAGGTCATCTCGATGCTGCCGAGCTTGTCGGCGGTGACCTTCTGCTCCTCGTCCTTGACGGTCACGATGTCGATGAGCCTGCCGTTCTCGGTTTTCAGGGTGGTGGAGGTCTTTTCAGCCGCTAAGGCGGAAGCGATCTCGCGGAAGATCTGCGCCGTGGTCAAGCCGTTCTCCGCCGCCTTGCCGCGGTCGACCGTGACCTTCAGCTCGGGAGAGGTGGAGCCGACGCCGCTGTCGGCGGATTCGACGCCCTCCATGCTCCGCAGCTTCTCCGCCATGTCGACGGCGGTCGCCTGCAATTGCCGCAGGTCGTCGCCGCAGAGGGTGATCTGCACGCTGCCGTCGCCGAGCAACGTGCTCATGGACGAGGAAGCGTCGGCGCTGACGGTGATCGTGCCGTCAATGTCGAGCTTGCTCTCGATCTCTTTGCCGATCTCCCTGCCGCGCTTGGTGAATTCGCTTTTGAGCACGCCGTAGCCCGTCACCGAGCCTGCGCCGCTGCCGGAGCCGCTCATATCGCCCATGCCGATACCCATCACGCCCGAGGCGCTGCCGACGATCACGCCGACCGTCTCAAACTCGTCGTATTCGCTCAAAACGGCGTTGACCTGCTCCGCCGCTTCCACGGTCTTGTCAAAGGTCGTGTTCGGCGGCAGGCTGACGGAGACCTGCACATCCGTGTCGCTCATGGACGGCAGGAAGCTGAACCCGCGCAGCAGCACCAGCGCGCCGCTGCCGAACAGCAGCGCGATCACCGCCAGCACGGCGATCACCTTATGGCGCAGCACAAAGCGCAGGGAGGATTCATATTTGACCAAAATGCGGCTCTCGCGCATATGCTTCGGGCGGTGCACCCGACGCAGCATCCGACTGCTCATCGCGGGGACGAGCGTCAGCGCCGTGAGCAAGCTCGCGCCGAGGGAATAGGTGATCGTGAGCGCCATATCCATGAAGAGCTGGCGGGTCAGTCCCTCGACAAAGACGATCGGGAAAAAGACGCAGACCGTCGTCAGGGTGGACGCGATGATCGCGCCCGCCACCTGCCTTGCGCCGCGGAGCGCCGCCTTGACGGGAGAAAGCCCTTCGCTGCGCAGGCGGTAGATGTTCTCGATCACGACGACCGAGTTATCCACCAGCATGCCGACGCCGATGGCGAGTCCCGACAGCGAGAACATGTTGAGGCTGATGCCGCTGAAATACATCAGCACGATCGCAAAGATCACGCTGACGGGGATGGACACCGCGACGATCACCGTCGGCTTGATGTCGCGCAAAAACAGCAGCAGGATGATGATCGCCAGCGCCGCGCCCATCAAGAGGTTTTGCAGGACGCCGTTGACGATCAGGCGGATGTAGTCGCCCTGGCTGTAGATCACGGTGAAATGCAGCCCTTCGTATTCCTTTTCGAGAGACGCCGCGGCTTCGCTGATGCGGTCGCAGACCGCGGCGGTCGCGACGTCGCTCTGCTTGGTGAAGCTGAGGATGACGCCGTCGCTGCCGTTGACCTTGGCGTAGATCTCGTCGGAATTATCGGCGACGAACACATCGGCGACGTCGCAAAGACAGATCACGCCGATGCCGTCGATTTCGGTGTCGAACAGCGGCAGAGCGGTCAGCTCCTTTTCATCGGCGACCTCGTCGCCCACGCGCACCAGATAGCGGGTGTTGTCCTCGTCGGTGACATAGCCCGCGGGCATGGAGAAATTCTGCGCCGCGAGGATGCCCGAGACCGTCTCGATGGTCACGAGCGAATCGGGATTTGCCTTTTTCTTCGCCTGCTCCTTCTGATCGCTCAGCTCGCTGAGGTTCTTTTCAAGCTCGCCCTGCGCCGCAGTCAGCTGTGCGGCGGCAGCCGTGACCTCGCTCTGCTTGGCGGTCAGCTCCGCCAGCGCGCCGCCCATCTTGAAGTCCGCGCTCGACTGCTGCTGCGCGATCGTGGCGAGCGCCTCGTTGACCGTGACCGAGTTGTCGTCAAGCCCTTTGAGGGCGGTGTCGAGCTGCTCCATGCCGCTGTTGATCTGACCGATGCGGTCGCTGACGGTTTTAAGCGTCTCGTCGAGCATGCCGGTATCGGTGCCAAGCTCCGCAAGCTTTTTGTTGACCTCCTCGATCGAGCTGTCCACGCGCTTTAAAGCGGCGTTCGCCGCGGCGATCGCGACGGCAAGCCCTTCCTTTTTGATCCCGTACGGCTCGAGCTGCCGGTCGATCTCCGCAAGCTGTTCGCGCAGCTGTTCGCGCTGCGCGGCGTCGGTGCCGGGTGCTAAAAGCTTGGAGAGGATATCCATGTATTGTTCGTTTATCGAATTAAGCGTGTCAAGCTTTTCCACCAGCTCGTTCTTCTCCGCCAGCAGCTCCTCATAGGTCGTCTTGACATTCAGCAGCGCCTTGTAGGTCGTCTCCAGCACCTGCTTGGTGGAAGCGAGCACGGTTTTTTGGTCGAGCAGCTCCATCTTGGCGGAGAGCAGCTTGCTTCTGCCGTTGTCCGCCTCCGCCTGCGCCTCGGCAAGCTGCGCCGCCAGCGCCTCCTGACGGGCGTTGATCGCGCCGATGGAGTCGGTGATGACCGCCGCGCCCTCGGTCGCCTGAGAAAGATTGCTCTCCAGCTCGGACTTCGCTTCCTCCAGCTTGCCCTGCGCTTCGGCGAACTGATTGTCGAGCGCCGTGTCGATCTTCTTGTTCAGCGCGTCCAGCTTGGTCTGAGAGATCACGACGTTCTCCCTTTCGACGACCACGCCCATGTCGGACACCGAGGCGACGCCGTCGATGCCCTTGAGGCGGTCGGTCAGCGTGTCGGAGACAAAGCCGGAGATATCGCGTCTATCCTTGCCCTCATAGTCGACCGCCATCATCGCGACGGGCAGGATGTTCGGATTGATCTTGATGAGGACGGGGCTGCCGACCGCCTCGTCCCAGCCGTCGGAGAGCGTGTCGAGCGCCGCGCGCACGTCGTTGCCCGCGGTGTTCATGTCGGTGCCGTCGAGAAATTCGATGACACACATCGAGTAGCTGTCGTTGGAGGAGGAGCGGATCCGCTTGACGCCGTCGATGACCGCGACGGACTGTTCGAGCGGCTTGGTGACGACCGTTTCCACGGTTTCGGGCGTTTGACCGACATAGGGGGTCAGCACCAGCGCGTAGGGCAGATCCATGTTCGGCATGAGGTCGGGCGTCATCTTGGTGAACGAGACGATCCCCAAAACGAGCACCAGCACCACCGCCACAAATACGGTCATGGGTTTTTTGACACTGAGTTTCGATAGCATAGTTTCCCTTCCCGAATCCCCGCGCAGCCGTTTTTGCCGAGCAGGGTCTAGATCGATGCTTTCCTTATGATTTGATGATATCCGCCGTTTTTCCGCGGGTCAGGCGGATGAGGACGGCGGGCGCAAGGTCGATCTGGTGACCGATCCTGCCGGCGCTGACGATGATGCGGGGAAGCTGCGCCGCCGTTTCGTGGAACACGGTCACAAAGGGCTTCTTCATGCCGAGCGGCGAGCAGCCGCCGCGCACATAGCCCGTCACCTTGGTGATGTCCTTCACGGGGATCATCTCGACGGATTTCTCGCCGACGCTGCGGGCGCATTTTTTGAGATCCAGCTCCCGCGCCACCGGCACGACAAAGACATAATACGCGCCGCCCGCGCCCTTAGTCACAAGGGTCTTAAAGACGCAGGCGGGGTCCTGACCCAAAAGCTGCGCCACGGTCATCCCGTCCACGGCGTCCTTGCCGTGGGGGTATTCGTGCGCGATATAGGGAACGCCCTCCTTTTCGAGAAGGCGCATGACATTGGTTTTGATCTCTTTCATCTGTATCACCGTTTCTATTATAAAGGCAGAGAAACCAAAAAGTCAAGTCAAACAGGCGAGTCCCGTTAATTTATTGTTAATTTTTTGTCAATTATCTGTTTTTGTCTAAAAACCGCGAGATATCTCCACTTTTTTATTGAAATTCTGCCGGTTTTATGGTATGATAAGTTTCGTATAAATCTTGATAAAAGGTTTGTTTCATAAAGGAAAGGAGAGAATATGGCTAAGGATATGTTAGACGCGATCTACGCCGCGGAGGAAGCGTTCCGCAAGCGTGAGAGCGAGGCAAAGGCTGCGGCGGCGCAGCGCGTTGCCGATACCAAAAAGCAAGCGGACGAGCTGATCGCGGCGCGTGCGGCAAAAGCCCGCGCAGACGCCGCCGCGGAGCTTGCCGCTGCAAAGCAAGACAGCGAAAGCCTGCTTAGGCAGGCAGATCTGGACGCACAGGCGGATTGCCGGGCAATCTCCGAAAAGGCAGCCAAGAACCGCCCGTCTGTCATCAAAAAGGCAGCCGACACCATTCTCGGCTGAAAAAACACAAAAAAGTGTGGTGAAACCTTTTGGCAAAACTGAAAATGAAAACCGTGAGGATCATCGCCCTGCGGCAGGACCGCAAGCGGCTGCTGGAGCATTTGCAGGACAGCGCGCTGGTGCAGATCAAAAGCAGCGAGAAATCGCGGCGGGGCTTTACCCGCGTGAACGTCTCGCCGCAGATGCAGGTGTTCGAGCGCAACGTCGACCTGACGCAGCAGGCATTGAAGATCCTCGACAACGCCAAGCCCGAAAAGGCGGGCATGCTCGCCTCGTTCAAGGGGCGGCGTGAGATCGACCCCGACGAGATCGGCGTCATCGCCGCAAACGCCAAGGAGGTCATCGAGGCGTGCTCGCGCATCGTCGAGCTGGACAAGGAATGCTCCGACAACAGCGCCGAGCAGATCCGCATCAAGACGCAGCTGGCGCAGCTGGAGAGCTGGAACCGGCTGGACATCCCCCTCAACACCGGCGACACCAAGTCGACAGCGGTGTTCATCGGCTCGCTGCCCGAGCAGTACAGCGAGCAGCGGCTCAAGGAGGCGCTTGCCGCCGAGAATCCCAAGCTGGAATTCGAGACCGAGATCATCTACAGCGAACCGAACCTGACCAACGCCGTGATCTTTGCCCCGAAGAGCCAGAAAACCATGGCGGACGAAGCGCTGCGCGCGCTGGGCTTTGCGCGCCCCATGTCCCCCACGCACAAGATCCCCAAGGTGAAGGCACAGCGCCTGCGCGACCAGAGTCAGCGCCTGCTTCGGGAAAACGAGCAAGCACAGCAGGAGATCGCTTCCTTTGCCGACATGCGCGACAAGATCAAATGCACACAGGACTATTTCCGCTTCCGCAGCGACAAGTACCGGGTGATCAACAGCCTCGACCACTCCAAGCATGTCTTTATCATCGAGGGCTACATCCCCGAGGAGGACTGCGAAAAGCTGGAAACGCTGTGCACGCGCGTGGCGACCTGCGTCGTGGAATTCGGCGAGGCGGGTGACAACGCCCCCGTCAAGCTCAAAAACAACAAATTCGCCGAGCCGGCGCAGGGCATCCTCACGATGTACGCCGCACCCGGCGCCACCGACATCGACCCCTCCCCCGTCCTTGCGTTCTTCTTCTACTTCTTCTTCGGCATGATGTTCTCGGACGCGGGCTACGGCATCCTGATGGTGATCGCCACGGGTCTGATGATCAAGCTCTTCAAGCCCGACAAAAAGATGCGCAACAACCTCAAGCTCTTCCAGTTCTGCGGCGTCTCGACCACCATCTGGGGCTTGATATTCGGCAGCATCTTCGGCGACGCGCCCGCGGCGCTGTATAATATGTTCACAGGCTCGAACGTCGTGATGGCGCATTCGATCTCGAATATGAGCGACCCGACGCCCGCGCTCCTGCCGTGGCCGGTCATCGACCCGCAGAAGGACGCGCTGACCCTGATGATCATTTCCATCGCCTTCGGTCTGGTGCACATCCTCGTCGGCATGGGCTGCAAATTCATCGTCTGCATCAAGCAGAAGGACTATCCGGGCGCTTTCTTTGACACCGGCCTTTGGATGCTGATGCTCATAGGCTTCGCGGTTCTCGCGGCAGGTCTGATCACCACGCCCGTGCTGATCACCGTCGGCGCCGTCATCGCCGTCGCCTGCGCGGTCGGCTTGGTGCTGACGCAGGGACGCGGCAAGAAGGGCATCGTCGGCAAGGCGATCGGCGGTCTGGCGTCGCTGTACAGCATCACCAGCTACATCTCCGACCTGCTCAGCTACTCGCGCCTGCTGGCGCTGGGACTGACCACGGGCGTCATGGCGCAGGTGTTCAACATGCTCGCGACCATGATGGGCACCAACGTGCTCGGCATCGTCTTTATGATCGTCATTTTCCTGCTCGGTCATGTCATCAACATCGGACTCAACGCGCTGGGCGCCTATGTGCACACCATGCGTCTGCAATATGTCGAGATGTTCAGTAAGTTTTATGAGGGCGGCGGCAAGGAATTCGAGCCGTTTTCCCTTAACAGTAAATACATTAAAATTCAGGAGGACAAGTAATCATGTTTGACAACGGTATCTTTTTTACAATTTTAGGCGCGGCAATCGCAACTGTACTCGCGGGCATCGGCTCCGCCAAGGGCGTCGGCTCTGCGGCACAGACCTCCATGGGCGTTCTCTCCGAGGACTCCTCCATGTTCGGTAAAATGCTCGTTCTCACCCTGCTCCCCGGCACACAGGGTCTCTACGGCTTCATCGTCGGCTTTTTGATCCTCGTCAGCAGCGGTGTGCTCAGCGGCACTCCCAACGTCACGCTCGTTCAGGGCTTTGCTTATGCGGGCGCTTCTCTCGCCATCGGCTTCGGCGGCCTGTTCTCGGGCATCGCACAGGGCAAGGCGGCTGTTTCGGGCATCGCCATGACCGCCAAGGACGAGAAAAACTTCTCCAAGGGCATGGTCTCCGTCACGCTGGTTGAGATCTACGCCCTGCTCGCGTTCATCGTCTCCCTCCTCGTCGTCATTCAGGTTTCCAACTTCGCGGCATAATTTTCCGCCACCGGATGATCACGAAAGGAAGGTGTCTGCATGAACGGCAGCGACAGAATTCTGAGCCGGATTAAATCGGACTGCGACGCAAGCGTCAGGGCGATCGAGGAGCAGGCGCGCAAGGACTGCGACCGCATCACCGCAGACGCGCAGCACGAGGCGGACAAGCAAGCCGCCGCCATCGCCGCGCAGGCGGCGCAGAAGCACGCGCAGACCGACGCCTCAGCCAAAAGCCGCGCGCAGCTGCAAAAGCGCAACGACCTGCTGAAACGGCGCAGAGAAGAAATTGACAAAACCGTCGAGGGGCTGCAACAGTACTTTCTCGACCTCAATGACTGCGAGTATTTTGAGGCGGTCTACCGCCTTGCTTCCCAATTGAAGGGCAAGAGCGGCGAGATCTTCCTCAATGCGCGCGACCTTGAGCGCAAGCCCCAAAACTTTGAAAAACGGCTGAGCGCGGCGGGACTGAACGCCACCGTCAGCCAAACCCCCGCCGACATCAGCGGCGGCTTCATCCTCAAATGCGGCGACGTGGAGGAAAACATGGAATTTGCCGCCATCATCAACGCCAAGCGCGATGAAATCGAAGACCTGATCAACCGCGAGCTTTTCGCGCAGTAAGGGGGACTTATGGCAGTTTCATATGAATTTTCCATCGGCTCCGTGCGCGCGAGGGAAAACGCGCTTTTCACCAAAACCGACGTCGAACAGCTGCTCGGCTGCAAAACCGTCGAACAGCTCTGCCAAACCCTGAGCGATAAGGGCTACGGCAGCGTCGCGGACTTTGATGATATGCTGGAGCGGCACAGCGCGCAGGTCTGGGCGTACCTGAAAAGCGTCGCCCCCGACTTTGCAATCTTCTCGCCGTTTCTGATTCAAAACGACGCGCACAACTTCAAGACCGTGCTCAAGGGCATTATGTCCGCGCGCGATTACTACAAAACCATGCTGCTCTCCCCCTCCACCGTGGAGCAGAGCGACATGATCGCCGCCGTGGAGCACCGCAACATGAGCCTTCTGCCCGAGTGGCTGCAAGCACCTGCGGGCAAGGCGTATGACCTGCTCGCCCACACCGGCGACGCCAGAGCCTCCGACGCGGTGGTGGACAAGGCGGTCATGCTGGAAATGCTGCGCCTGAGCGAGAGCTTCCGCTCTCAGTTCCTCAAAAACTATATCCGCACAGAGGTTTTTTATCACAATATCAAAATCGCCATCCGCGGCGCGCGCACCGGCGCCGACCGGCATTACTTCAAAACCGCCATGCCGCGGTTTGAGGGCTTTGACCGCGACAAGGTGGTCGCTGCCGCCGTCAAGGGTGAGGACGCGCTGCTGGACGTCCTCGCCAAAATGAGCAGCTTCGACTGCTGCAAGGCGATCGAGCAATACAGGGAATCTCCTTCCGCGTTCGAGAAGTTTGTCGACAACAAGCTGATTCTGCTCGCCAAGGAGTGCTGCAAGCGCACCAGCGAGGGCGCCGAGCCGCTGCTCGGCTACTGCCTCGGCGAGGAAGCGCAGAAAAAGGTGCTGCACATCATCTGCAGCGGCGTCAGAACCGGCGCCGGACCCGATATCATCAGGGAAAGGGTGCGTGAGATCTATGGCTAGAAATATTGCCGTCATCGGCGACGGCGAGAGCATCAAGGGCTTTTCCGCCGTCGGGCTGGATATCTATCCCTGCGACGATTTGGAAGAAGCGGGCGCGCTGCTGCGGCGCATCGCCGACAGCGACCGCTACGCCGTGATCTATCTGACCGAGACCGTCTACCACGCCACCGGCAAGGCGCGGGCGCGCTATGAGGACAAGCTGATCCCCGCCGTCATCCCCATCCCCGGGGTGACGGGCAATCAGGGCACGGGCGTCTCCCGCCTGTCCTCCTTTGTGGAAAAAGCGGTCGGCTCCGACATCATCTTCAATAATTAACACAAATGAGGTGTATCATTTGAAAAAAGGAATTATCACAAAGGTCGCGGGTCCTCTGGTCATCGCCGAGGGCATGCGCGACGCGAATATGTTTGACGTTGTGCGCGTCAGCTCCCAGCGTCTTATCGGTGAGATCATCGAGATGCACGGCGACCGTGCGTCCATTCAGGTATATGAGGAGACCTCGGGCCTCGGCCCCGGCGAGACCGTCGAATCCACCGGCGCGCCGCTGTCCGTTGAGCTGGGCCCCGGACTGATCGGCGCGATCTACGACGGCATCCAGCGCCCGCTTGACGAGATCATGAAGGTCGCGGGCACCAACCTCAAGCGCGGCATCGACGTCCCCTCGCTCAACCACGGCAAGAAGTGGGATTTTAAGCCCGTCGCAAAGCCCGGCAGCAAGGTCAAAGCGGGCGACGTGCTGGGCACCGTGCAGGAGACTGCCGCCGTGCTGCACAAGATCCTCGTCCCCAACAAGGTGGAGGGCACCGTGAAACAGATCAAGGCGGGCACCTTCACCCTCGACGACGTTGTCGCGGTCATCGAAACCGAAAAGGGCGACGTCGACGTCAAAATGTTCACCACATGGCCTGTCCGCGTGGGCAGACCCTATAAGAAAAAGCTGTCACCCGACATCCTTTTGACGACGGGTCAGCGCCCCATCGACACCCTCTTCCCGCTGGCGAAGGGCGGCGTGGCGGCGGTTCCGGGTCCCTTCGGCTCGGGCAAGACCGTCGTGCAGCACCAGCTCGCGAAGTGGGCGGCGGCGGACATCATCGTCTACATCGGCTGCGGTGAGCGCGGCAACGAGATGACCGACGTTCTCAACGAGTTCCCCGAGCTGAAGGACCCGCGCACCGGCAACTCCCTGATGGAGCGCACCGTGCTGATCGCGAACACCTCCGACATGCCCGTCGCGGCGCGCGAGGCGTCGATCTACACCGGCATCACCATCGCCGAATACTTCCGCGACATGGGCTACACCGTCGCGCTGATGGCGGACTCCACCTCCCGCTGGGCGGAGGCGCTGCGCGAGATGTCCGGCCGTCTGGAGGAAATGCCCGGTGAGGAGGGCTATCCCGCCTACCTCGGCAGCCGCTTGGCGCAGTTCTACGAGAGAGCCGGCCGCGTCATCGTCAACGGCACCGCCGACACCGAGGGCGCGCTCTCGGTCATCGGCGCGGTATCCCCTCCCGGCGGCGATATCTCCGAGCCCGTCTCGCAGGCGACCCTGCGCATCGTCAAGGTGTTCTGGGGCTTGGACGCCAACCTCGCCTATAAGCGGCACTTCCCCGCCATCAACTGGCTGACCTCCTACTCCCTCTACACCGACCAGCTCGAAAAGTGGTTCGCCGAGAACGCGGCGCCCGACTTTATGCAGCTGCGCGGCAGGATGATGGCGCTGCTGCAGGACGAGAGCGAATTGCAGGAGATCGTCAACCTCGTCGGTATGGACGCCCTGTCCGCGCCCGACAGACTCAAGCTCGAGAGCGCCCGCTCCATCCGCGAGGACTACCTCCATCAGAACGCCTTCGACCCCACCGATACCTATACCTCCCTGCCCAAGCAGGTGCTCATGATGCGCGCCATCCTCAGCTACTACGACAAGGCGCGCGAGGCGCTGAACCGGGGCGCGAACATCGAAATGCTCGTCAATATCCCCGTGCGCGAGCGCATCGGACGTTTTAAATATGAGCCCGAGGACAAGATCCGGGCGGAATTTGAGTCGATCGAATCTCAGCTTGACACCGAGATCAGCGACGTACTGAAAAGGAGTGATGACTGATGCCAAAGGAATATCGTACCATTCGAGAGGTAGCAGGTCCTCTGATGATGATCAGCGACGTTGAGGACGTCAAGTACGACGAGCTCGGCGAGATCGAGCTGCCCAACGGCGAGACCCGCCGCTGCAAGGTGCTCGAGGTCAACGGCAGCAACGCGCTGGTTCAGCTCTTTGAATCCGCCGCGGGCATCAACCTCGCGGGCTCCAAGGTCCGTTTTCTGGGCCGCTCGATGGAGCTGCCCGTTTCTCCCGATATGCTGTCCCGCGTCTTTGACGGTCTGGGCAACCCGATCGACGACGGCCCCGCGCTGATCCCCGAGAAGCGCATGGACGTCAACGGCACCCCGATGAATCCCGCCGCGCGCAACTATCCGCAGGAATTCATCCAGACGGGCGTCTCCGCGATCGACGGTCTGAACACGCTGGTCAGGGGTCAGAAGCTGCCGATCTTCTCGGCTTCCGGTCTGCCCCACGCCCAGCTCGCCGCCCAGATCGCCCGTCAGGCGACCGTCAGGGGCAAAAACGAGCAGTTCGCCGTCGTCTTTGCCGCCATGGGCATCACCTTTGAGGAGTCCGAGTACTTCGTGCAGTCCTTTAAGGAGACGGGCGCCATCGACCGCACCGTCATGTTCGTCAACCTCGCCAACGACCCCGCGATCGAGCGTATCGCCACCCCGAAGATGGCGCTGACCGCCGCGGAGTATCTGGCGTTCGACCTCGGCATGCACGTGCTCGTCATCATGACCGATATCACCAACTACGCCGACGCGCTGCGCGAGGTCTCCGCCGCACGCAAGGAGGTCCCCGGCAGACGCGGCTATCCCGGCTATATGTACACCGACCTCGCCACCCTCTATGAGAGAGCGGGCAGACTGCGCGGCAAGGACGGCTCGATCACCCTGATCCCGATCCTCACCATGCCCGAGGACGACAAGACCCATCCCATCCCCGACCTCACGGGCTACATCACCGAGGGTCAGATCATCCTCAGCCGTGAGCTCTACCGCAAGGGCGTGACCCCGCCGATCGACGTGCTGCCCTCGCTGTCCCGTCTCAAGGACAAGGGCATCGGACCCGGCAGGACCCGTAAGGATCACGCCGCGACGATGAACCAGCTCTTCGCCGCATACGCGCGCGGCAAGGACGCCCGTGAGCTGATGGTCATTCTCGGCGAAGCGGCGCTGACCGAGATGGATAAGAAGTACGCCGAGTTCGCGGAGGCGTTTGAGAAGGAATACGTCTCGCAGGGCTATAACGCCAACCGCTCGATCGAGGAGACCCTCGACATCGGCTGGAAG
>CACZWQ010000044.1 GCA_902784855.1 uncultured Ruminococcus sp.
GGCTTTTGTGCTTTTATTCCAAAATTTAAATATAAATTTTTCAAAAATCCATTGTATTTAGCTTTTCACTATGTTATAATATAATCGCAGAATAATGAACTCTGTGAAAAAAATGGTCATTTTTGGTCGCTTAGAGCGACCTTTTTTCTTGTTTAGAATTATAATCGTTTTGTGTACTTTTCAAATACCTGTCTGTGTCCGAAGCCGCAGCAGGCTTTTATTTTTGTTTCGTTCATAGCGCACCCCTCATACTATTATACCACATCTATCATATATTTGTATGGTTATTAGTAACAATCTTTCAGTATATTATCATACAGTTGTGCGGTACAATATAAACAAAAGTGAGGTGTTTATATGGACGCTACCGAAAGAATCAAATCCCTTTTGGAACAAAGAGGTTGGACTGCTTATCGTCTGTCAAAAAAATGTGGTTTATCTGAAAACACTATTGCAACTATTCTAAAACGTAATTCGCTTCCTTCCGTCGGTACATTAGAAGCCATTTGCAAGGGATTTGGTATTACTCTATCCGAGTTCTTTGCCGACGGAGATTTGATTGAGGTGACACCTAAAACAAAAGAACTGATTGATTGCTGGTCAGGGCTGTCAGAAGAACAGCGTGACGCTGCGCTTGAGTTACTCAAAAAAATGAATCAAAAATAAAAAACGGAATGACTTACTGCTTAGTGGAGGTCATTCCGTTTTTCAATAACAAATAGCAAATCATTGTGGACTAATTATTTCACAGCGATTTGTTTTTTCTATTCAATTTTCATTATCTTATATCATCCCAAAGTGTTCCAGCGCAGCGCGGATAGCATTTTCCTTGTCTTTCGGGCATTGTGGGATATGCGGATTCTTTTTGTGAGAGTGATTATAATTATCCCTCTCGATGATACCGCATTTGCGTTTCACCTGTGAAATATAGAGATTTGAAACCTTCAAGCTGTATTCTTTCAGCACATAATCCTTGATTTCCTGATAGGTTGCCTTTGACTCCGCGGAGGTGATATCCAACTCGTCTAAATCAAGATCGACCTCTATTTTGTCATCGGGCATTTTTCTGGACAAAAGAACAACCGTCTCGACATGAGCTGTTCTCGGGAACATGTCGACCGGGGTGATTTTTCTTGTCTCATAGCCGATGGCGCAAAAGGCTTTTAAATCTCTCGCCAGCGTCGCCGGGTCGCAGGAAACATAAACCACGCGGTCGGGATGCATCCTGCCGATGGTCTGCACCAGCGCTTCGCCGCAGCCCTTGCGCGGCGGGTCGAGGACGATCACGTCGGGGTGCACGCCCTCGTCTTCGAGCTGACTTGCCGCTTCCGCAGCGTCTGCACAGAGAAACCGCGCGTTGCATATACTGTTAACCGCAGCGTTGTGCTCCGCGTCGCGCACGGCGTCGGGGATGATCTCGACTCCGATCAGCTGCTTGCAGCCGCGCGCCATCGTCAAGCCGATGGTGCCCGTGCCGCAGTACAGGTCGAGCAGCACCTCCTCGCCCGTGAGGGCGGCGTATTCGCGCGCCTTGTTGTACAGCACCTCCGCCTGCGCGCGGTTGACCTGCCAGAAGGAGAACGGCGAGATCGTGAATGTCAGACCGCAGAGCACGTCGGTGATCACGCCGCTGCCGTAGATCGTGCGGTTCTTTTTGCCGAGGACGACATTTGTTTTTTCTCTGTTGGAATTGACAATGACGGTTTTCAGGTTCGGCAAGCCTTCGCGCAGCAGCTGCACCAGCATATCCTCCCGGTGAAGCCCGTTGCCGTTGACCACATAGCAGACCATCAGCTCGTCCGTCACCTCTCCCAGACGCAGGTACAGGTGGCGCAGTCTGCCCTTTCCCGTCCGCTCGTCGTAGACGTCGTTGTCCGTCTTTGCAAGGAAGTCGCGCGTGATGCGCATGGCGTCGGCAAAGCAGGCGGGCTGCAGGGCGCAGTCGGCGCAGTCGATGATGCGGTGGCTGTGAAAGGCATAGAAGCCCATGACCGTGTCGCCGTCGCGCGACAGTCCCAGCGGCAGCTGCGCCTTGTTGCGGTAGCGCAGGGTGTCTGCGGCGGGCAGGATCGGCTGCACCTCGGTCTCGATGCCGCCGATGCGCGTCACGGCGTCTTCCACCTTCTGCCGCTTGAGCCGGCACTCCTCCTCATAGGAGATGTGCCGCCACACACAGCCGCCGCACTGCGCAAAATGCGGGCAGTCGGGCGTGATACGCGACGCGGCGGGCGTGAGGATCCGCTCGATCTTGCCGAAGGCATAGGTCTTTTTCACCTTGAGGATGCGCACCTCCAGCCTGTCGCCGACCGCAGACTGCGGCACAAACACCGCCATGCCGTCGGCTGTTTTGCCGACGCCGCTGCCCTCGGCGGTGGCGGACGTGATCGAGAGATGAATCAAATCGTTTTTTTGAAGCATATTTTAAATTCCTTTTCAGAAATATCTTGACAGATCAAGTCGCTGACTGTCTATATTCTACCATTATTCGCGGGCTTTGGCAACAAAAGAGGTGCAAAATTAGGTATTTATTTTTTCGCCGAATTGTCTTATAATATTACTGTGAAATTGTTACGAAACGGAAATGGAGTGCGTATTTTTGGATTACGATAAGCTTTTAAATCAAATCAAACGGATTCATTTCATCGGCATCGGCGGCAGCGGCATGTGTCCCATCGCCGAGATCCTCATGAGCGAGGGCTTTGAGATCTCCGGTTCCGATATGAACGAGGGCGAGACGCTCGACAAGATGAAGGGCTACGGCATTCCCGTCTACATGGGTCACGCCGCAGAGAACATCAAGGGCGCCGAGCTGGTCGTCTATTCGGCGGCGGTCAAGGAGAACAATCCCGAGCGTCAGGCGGCTGTGGCGCAGGGCATCCCCTGCATCGAGCGCAGCGTCATGCTGGGCGTCGTGACAAGGCGCTACAGAAGGAGCATCGCCATCGCGGGCACCCACGGCAAAACCACCACCACCGCCATGCTGTCCCAGCTGTTGATCGGCAGCGGCTTCGACCCCTCGGCGATCATCGGCGGCAAGCTGCCCTTTATCGGCGGCAACAGCTATGTCGGTCAGAGCGACATCATCGTCTGCGAGGCGTGCGAGTATGTGGACACCTTCCTCGAGCTCAATCCCTTTATCTCGGTCATCCTCAACGTGGACGCCGATCACCTCGACTATTTCAAGAATCTGGACAACATCAAGAAGTCCTTCAACAAATTCGCCAAGCAGACCACCGGTCTGCTCGTGCTCAACGGCGACGACGAAAACACCCTCGACAGCGTAAAGGACGTCGCGCTGGAAAAGATCACCTTCGGCTTCGGCGAGAACTGCGACTACCGCGCAGAGCACGTCACCGCCGACAAGGGCGTACACGAGCAATACGACCTCTACTATCACGGTGAGAAGCTCTGCAATATCAAGCTGATCGTCCCCGGCAAGCACAATGTCTACAACTCCCTCGCGGCTGCCGCCACCGCGCACTACCTCGGCGCCACACCCGCCGAGATTAGCGGGAACCTGCACAAGTTCGGCGGCGTGCACCGCCGCTTTGAGATCCTCGGCACGCCCGGCGGCATCACCGTCGCCGATGACTTCGCCCACCATCCCACCGAGCTGACCGCGACGCTGAACGCCGCGATGAACATGGGCTTCAAAAAGGTCTGGGCGGTTTTCCAGCCGCACACCTTCTCGCGCACCGCCATGCTGCTCGACGACTTTGCCAAGGCGCTGCAAATTCCCGATACGGCGATCATCTCCGAGATATTGCCCGTCCGCGAGACCAATACCTACAACATCTATTCCCGCGACTTGGGCGCCAAGGTGCCCGGCTCGGTCTGCCTCGATACCTTCGAGGAGATCACCGACTATGTCTGCTCTCACGCGCAGGAGGGCGATTTGATCCTCACCATGGGCGGCGGCAACGTCTACATGTGCGCGAACAAAATCCTGAAGCAGCTGGAATTCGACCACCGATAAGCGGTCGCATCACACATCCCGAGGAGGCTCTGACATGATTGATTTTTCCAACGGCGGCTTTTTTAAGCTGAAACAAACCGATACCGAACACGGCGTGAAAATGGTACAGGCGCTGCTGATTGAGAACGAGCGCGTGCTCTCCGCCTACAAGAACATCCGCGACTATGTCGTCTTCACCAACAAGCGCGCGATCGCCGTCAACGTGCAGGGCATGACGGGCAAGAAACGCGACTACACCTCTCTCCCCTATGCCAAGATCTCCGCTTACTCGGTCGAGACCTCGGGCGTGGGCGATATCGACAGCGAGCTGGAGCTGTGGTACAGCGGCTTGGGCCGTGTGCGCTTTGAGTTTTCCGGCAGCAGCGATATCCGACAGATCGGCAGACTGATCGCCACCTATACCTTATAAGCACCAAGGGGTTGACTCCATACGAGCCAACCCCTTTTTTATCCCGCCAATTTGAGGAATCGTCCGAACCGCTTTTCCATCAACACGCTCAGCGGCAAGCCGAGCACGAACAATACGCCGAGCTCGCCCAGCGCCACCAAGCCGCCCTGTAACAGAAAGTCGAAGAAATCGAAGCGCCACGCGTTGATGAAGAAAAAGTCCAGCTCAAAGCCGACAAAGATGCCGTTCATCAGCGCGGGCATCAGCGCCGCAGCGATCGGCAGCCGCAGCCAGCGCACCTTGCGCAGGGCGTACATCGCGAGCGCGGCGCACAGGCTCGCCAGAGAGCCGAAGATCAGATCATAGGCGCCGAGCGCCGCGATCGAGCTGAGGTTGGCGATGATACAGCCGACGGTCAGCCCCGGGATGGCGGCGGAGGTATAGAGGGCAAAGATCGTGACCACCTCGGCGACGCGGAACTGCACCGGCATGGACGCCGTTCCCGGCAGCAGCGTATTCTGTGCAAAGGTCAGCACAACATACAATGCCGCGATCATCGCGGCGTTGACCAGCCACTGCGACCTCGTTGTTTTTTTGGTTTCACGCATATGTGTCACTATCCTTTCAGCATGTCGCGGATGATTGCGCGATTTGCAATATGGACCCATGAATGCATACGTTTTTTTCGTGAATCACAGCTTAAAAGTATTGGCTTTTTGCAATTGATTTTGGAAGAATTTACATTGACAATCACAAGGGAGATATTGTATAATACTTTTCAGCGGCAAATCATGATGATTCCGCAAATATTAATAAAGAAGGTATTTTTCAATGAAAAAGCTCATCGCAATTTTAGCTGCGGGCATTCTCGCCTGCTGCGCGTTTGCGGGCTGCGGCGAAGCTGCCGACAGCAACAAGGAGACCACCGCTCCCGAGACCACCGCTGCTGTGGAAACCACGGTTGCTCCCACCACCGAGGCTCCCAAGGCAACTCCCGACGAGGCTGAAAAGGCAGATATCACCGGCGCATGGGTCGTCGGCGCGTTCAACCGTGACGGCAAGGACTACTCCGTCCCCGAGTATGCCGAGCTGGTCGGCGTAGACAGCGATTCTCTCCTCATCGTTTACACCTTTGACGCCGAGGGCAAGACCACCTGCACCATGGCGGGCGTTACCGTAGAGGGCACCTACACCTTTGACGGCACGAACGTGCAGACCACCTTTGAGAATGCCAGCCCTGCGTTCAAATATGACGAGAATAACGACTCCCTCTTCGTCAATGACGAGAACACCGGTGTCACGACTCTTCTTGTCAGAGGAGAGGCGGAAGAGAACGGTTCCGAAGAGACTGCTGAGGAATAATACGCAATCCCAAGCGGCTGCCCATCGCGGCAGCCGTTATTTTTTGTTGTGAATAAGGAGCTGCCGACGCGGGCAGCTCCTTTTTATCGTATTTATAATACCTTGCTCAGGAAATCCTGTGTGCGGGGGTTCTGCGGATTGCCGAAAACCTCCTCGGGTGTGCCCTGCTCCATGATCACGCCGTCCGCCATGAACAGCACACGGTCGGATACCTCGCGGGCAAAGCCCATCTCGTGGGTGACGACGATCATCGTCATGCCCTCGGCGGCAAGCTCCTTCATGACGTCCAGCACCTCGCCGACCATTTCGGGGTCGAGCGCCGAGGTCGGCTCGTCAAACAGCATGATATCGGGATTCATCGCCAGCGCGCGCGCGATCGCCACACGCTGCTGCTGTCCGCCCGACAGCTCGCCCGGGAAGGCATGCGCCTTGTCCGCCAGCCCGACGCGGTCCAGAAGCTCTCTCGCCCGTTTTTCGGCTTCCGCCTTCGTCATCTTTTTCAGCGACACGGGCGCCATCATGATGTTCTTGAGCACGTTCATATTGTGGAAGAGATTGAACTGCTGGAACACCATGCCGATGTTCTCGCGCACCTTGTTGATATTGACCTTCTTGTCGGTGATATCGAAGCCGTCGATCACGATCTCGCCGTCGGTGGCGTCCTCCAGCTTGTTCAGGCAGCGCAGGAATGTCGACTTGCCCGAGCCGGAGGGTCCGATGACACAGACGACCTCGCCCTCGTAGATGGTGGCGTCGATGCCCGTCAGCACATCCACCTTGCCGAAGGATTTATGAAGGTTTGTCACCACGACCTTTTTATTGTTCCTGTTGATATTCGTCACGGCTGCTTCTTCCCTTCATATTTTAGTTTCTTCTCGATATACTTGGAAATGACCATCAGCACCGAAATGATCGCCAGATACATCACGGCGACGACCATGTAGGTCTCAAAGTAGACATAGGTGCTGCCGACATAGGTTTTAGCCTTGTTGACGATCTCGGGCAAGCCGATCATCGCCAGAATCGAGGTGTCCTTGACGGTGATGATGAACTGGTTGACCAACGAAGGGATCGAAAACTTGAACGCCTGCGGCAAAACGACCTTCCACATCGTTGCGCCCTGCGAAAGACCCAGCGAACGCGCCGCCTCGCTCTGACCCTTGGGAACGGCGAGGATGCCGCCGCGGTAGATCTCTGCCAGATATGCGCCCGCGTTGAGCGACAGGGTGATGATACCCGCGGTGGTGGCGTCCATGCGGAAGGGCATAAACATCTGAATCAACAGCGGAACGCCGTAAAAGACGATGAATGCCTGGACGAGCATAGGCGTGCCGCGGATGATCCAGATATACACGCCCGCGATCGCCCGCGGTACCACATGCTTTGACATCTTCATCAGGCACACCAACAGTCCGATGACCATGCCGATTGCAATTGAAACAACAGAAACGATCGCCGTGACCTTTAAGCCCTCAAGGAGCAGCGGCATCGCCTCTTGAAATACTCTGCTAAAATCCATACTCTCTACAACTGCCTTACATAAATTCAGCACGATAAGCAGCTTACCGTGCCGAATCAAATTCTTTATTAATTATCGTGCCGTGCGATCAATAGCCGTACTTTGCCAGGATCTCTTTCAGCTTGCCGTTGTCCGTGATGTTCTTCAGACCCGCGTCAAACATCTTGAGCAGCTCGGCGTTCTCGCCCTTCTTGACAGCGAAGCCGTAGCCCTTGACGTTGGCAGGCTTGTCGCTGATGATGGACAGCGCGACCTTGCCGCTCTTGATGGCGTAACCGATGACCGAGAAGTCCTCGACGCAGGCGACGTCGGTGCCCGCGAGAACCGCCTGATACATGTTGTCGGAGCCCTCGTAGTAGTTGATGGTGAAGCCGTACTCATCCTTGATGGACTCGGCATACTCGCCGCCGACGGTAGAGGTCTTGGCGGCTACGGTCTTGCCCTTGAGGTCCTCGAGGGTGGTGCCTTCCTTGGCGACGATGACCTGACCGTCCTCAAAGTAGGGCGCGGAGAAATCGAAGGTCTCCTTGCGCTCGTCGGTGATGGTCATGCCGGCGATCATGCCGTCAGCCTGACGCGCCTGAACAGCGCCCATGGCGGGGTCAAAGCCCTCGTTGTGCATCTCATAGGAAAAGCCCTGATCGGCAGCGACGGCTTCCATGATATCCATATCAACGCCGACATACTTGCCGGTCTCGGTGTCCAGATACTCAAACGGCGCAAACGCGTTGTCGGAATAGATGATATAGGTCTTTCCGGTGTCCTTGCTGTCCGGAGTGCCGGCGTCGCCGCTCGTCTTGCCGTCGTCGGCGGAGCCTGCGGTGCTTGCGGTGCCGCTGTTGCCGGAGCAGCCGGAGAGGACCGCGATAGAGGCTATCATCGCGACAGCCAGGATAATTGCCAATACTTTTTTCATTTGAAAGTCTCCTTATACAATTATTTTTTGCTGTTTTTTGGTACTAATAGCAAAAACCATGATAATTATACAATATCCTTCCTCGTTTGTCAATTAATTTCATCAATTCTTCCCGTGCTCGGCATCGAAAAGCCGCAGACCCGGCGGAAGCCTCTGTCAAGAAGGCTGTCCCTGAGAAACAGGAAGCCCATTTCGCATTTTTCGGGTTTATTTTCACCCTGTTTCATCCTGTTTTTTATTTTTTGGGACGAATAGTCGATTTTTGGGATAAATGGTAGTGCAATCCGAAAAGATTTGGTGTATAATGGAAACAGGAGGGATGAAACATGATCAAATTCAAAAACAATGCGCTCTTTTTGCTTTACACCCTGATCCTCGGCGCGATCGTCGGCGTGATCATCTGGGGCTTTCTGCGCGTGATGAATCTCGGCATACAGTTCCTGTGGGAGTTTTTGCCGTCGCAAATCAACTTTCCGCTCTATACCCTGTGCCTGTGTACGGTCGGCGGGGTGCTGATCGGGCTGTGGAAGCGCCGCTTCGGGGATTATCCCGAGGAGCTGCACGTCGTCTTGGGCAAGGTCAAAAAGACGGGGCGGTACCCTTATCACAATGTTTTCTCCACCCTCGGCTCGGCGCTGTTTCCGCTTTTGATCGGCGCGAGCGTCGGTCCGGAGGCAGGCTTGACGGGCGTGATCGCGGGGCTGTGCTCGTGGGTCGGCGATAAGCTGAAACGGTTCCGCCGCGAGCTCACGGAGCTGACCGAGATCGGACTGAGCGCGACGCTCGGAACGATCTTCCGCTCGCCGATGTTCGGCTTTATGGAGCCGATCGAGTCCGATCAGGACACCGTGCTGCCGAAAACCTCCAAGATCGTTTTATACTTCACCGCGATACTCAGCTCCTTCGGCGTGTTTATCCTGCTGAACAAACTGTTCGGCGTCAGCATGGGAATGGAGAGCATGGCGGCTGAAAAGCAGGACATCTTCTCCTATCTCTTCGCCGTGCCGCTCACGCTGATCGGCATTGCCGCGGGCTATCTGTTCTTTCTCTTTCAAAAGCTGACCTCCGTTTTGAAAGGCAAGCTTGAAAAATACATCGTCCTGCGCGCCTCGGTCGGCGGGCTGCTGCTCGGCATCGCGGGAACCTTCCTGCCGCTGACGATGTTTTCCGGCGAGCACCAGATCGGTGTGGTCATGGAAGGCATGAAGAATATCGGCGCGGTCATGCTGCTCGCCGTTGCAATTATCAAGCTGCTGCTGACGAATATCTGCATCAGCTCGGGACTCAAGGGCGGTCACTTCTTCCCCGTGATCTTCTGCGGCGTCTGTATCGGCTGCTCCGTGAGCCTGCTCTCGGGCTTCGGCGCGGTTTTCTGCGCCGCCGTCGTCACGACCGCGCTGGTCGGACATACGCTGAAAAAACCGGTCGCGACCGTTCTGCTTTTGATGATCGTGTTCCCGCCCAAGCTGATACCGGTCATGATCTTCGCCGCGATCGCCGCAAAATTTGTCCCGACCCCGAAAGCATTATTATCCGAATAAAAAACGGGATCAATATATTAAGGCAATACCGCACACCTGAATCTGCGGTATTGCCTTATTCTTTGATATTACAGAAGGCTCTCACCCTCGCCCATGATCGCGATATCCACCGCTGTCGCGTCTTCCAGATGGAAGGTCATCAGCTTGTGCCCTGTCTGCTCGTTGTAGATCGCTTCCAGATGGCTCTGCCGAATCATCGCCTCCGCATACTTGGAATCGGTTTCAAAGACAGCCCTTCCGGTATAGCGGAGCCAGTGCCCGTCCTTCTTGCACGCCGCGATCTCGACAAGAGGATTGGCGCGCATCTGCCTGTAGACGTTCTTGAAATCGCCCACACCGAAGATCAGCTTGCCGTCCTCTTCCAAAAACGCGCCGAGCGGACGAAGCTTCGGCTGATCACCGTCGACCGTCGCCAGAAAGAAAATACCTGTTTCTGCCAAAAAATCTTTTACTTTGCTCATTGATATCTCTCCTTGTATGATAAGTCTCTGTACACTATGCTTTCCGAGATGCTCTGAGACGGCAAATCAAAAACGCTGTGGTTCCTATCGCAGCACCCAACACATTCATGATCACATCATCGGTTTCACATTTACCGGTATGAAATACGCATTGGACAAATTCAATGCAGGCGGACAGTCCGAAAGCCGACAGGATCGTTGCAAGAATCGGATGCCGCATCTTTTTTTGAATCACAAACGGCAGGCTCAAACCGAACGGCAGGAAAAGCAGCATGTTCATATACATCGTTCGGTATAATTCCGGCTGTACTTTGGCATTGACGAAAGTGATGAACGGAATCAAGCTTATCCCCTGATCACCTCCGCCGCTTCGTCCGAATATCGTAAGCAGAAAAATGATCCAGATCGACAGGGCTGCCCCAATGATCGCAAGAACGCTTCGTGCTTTACCGCGCAGTAACCACATTGCTGCCGTCCAAATCAGGTAAACAGCGATGGTTTCCATGTATACCTGATTCATCGGTTGGACATAAAAATCATGAATTAAACTGCTCATTCTGTTTTGAAAAGCTCCATTTTGTGATAAATATCTTTCCGCTTCGCCGCCTCTTTCAGCATAGCGGTCGTTCCTTCGCTTTTGCGTTCACCGGATATCAGGTACCCGACATACTTTCCGCCCTCCGCGATCCAGCCGATCGGCAGCAGAGCTCTGTGTTTTTCGATAAACGGATAATCGGCATATGTTTTCTTGGACAGCGTCCCCAAAACCTGTATGACGATATTTTTATCATCAACGGTTCTCTCACCGCGATTGGAAATGTATTTTGTCTCGCGGTACCGGTTGAGATCCTTCTTGCCGAAATTACCGCCGCCTAAGATATCCTCGATCACATCTTGCAGCAGGTCATCATCGATCAGCGCGTTCTCCGCCCACTGCTTATGCTTCATTCCGAGGTATTTCTCGGCTGCGGCCGTCATGATCTGCGCGTATTTCCAGAGTCCGAAACGCTCTAGCCTGACTTTGAACAGGCTGACAAATCTGTCGTTATCGAGCCGATCGGCAAACACTGCCCAATCGCAAAGATGACGCAAGCCGATCCCCTCGCTCGTCATGTGAGAGATCATATGCAGCAGGATGACCAAGCCGTGATGGTATGGATCCGGGATCTTACATTCCGCACCGTCCAAATCGATCAATTGTGCTGTTTCGATCGTTGTCTCGATATCGCTTTGGATCAGCTCACCGATCCTTCCGTCCGGGATACCGTTAACGCTGCGGTGCTGTTCCCAAATGCTCATCGGCTCACGCTTGAAGGCGATATGGATACTATCCGGTTTATCACCGTGATCGATCTCAAATCCCGCACTCAAAACAGCTTGCTTCGCTCTCTCAAAGTCCTTTTCATACACCAAAAAATCGACGTCACCCATATCTCGCAGCGACGGATCGGGATAATAATATGCAGACGACAGACCCTTGACCGCTGTATAAGGGATATCGTGAGATCCCATGATCTCATTGAGCTCATGATGCTCCTGAAAGTTATTGGTATTGAGGATAATGCTTCTGAAAAACTCCTCCTGCGCCGCCGCAAGCTCTCTCACATCGGCGCCCGATCGATCCTGAAAAAAAGAAAAAACCATGGAGAAAACAGTCTGCGCCCTTGCCTCTTTGAGAATACCGGGCACATCCATATCAGCCTTTGGGCATTCTCCGCCGAAAAGCTGATAACCGACTATTCTGATCAAAGAGCTTGTTATCTCATCCATGTTTTCATTCCTTGGTTTTTTATGAACATCATCCGGACAGGCGCCGTCTCTACGGAAGCGGCGCTGTATTTGCCGCAATCCCTCTGCATGTTTCGAGCCGGTTCTCTGCCGATGGCGGTCTCGCGGGCGTTGGCAAGCTGCGATCATGATGATCGCCAAACAAATCATATCACAATCTTTTCCAAACCGCAATATGATTTTGATAACTTGCAGCAGTTTTTAAAGCGACGTTGGTTATGGGTCTTGGTTTTTTGAAAGAAGCTTCTTATATGTGAGGTCGATTGCAAAAGCGCCCAGCGGTGCGGTGATCATGATCGCGATCACCGATACCGTTAATACAGTCTGACCGCATGCGAGCCCCATCGCCAGAGGCAAGCCGCCGATCGCCGCCTGAACCGTTGCTTTGGGTGTATACGCCAGCATGCAGAACAGCCTTTCTCTTTTAGACAGATCGGTACCGATCGTGCAGATGAATACGCCGAGCATACGGAACAGCAGAACAGCAAGAATCAGAACAATCGAGAAGAAGCCTGCGTCTTTCACGCTGTCGATCGCCACAGAAGCGCCGACCAGCACAAACAGGAATATCTCAGCCGGTATCCACAGCTTATCAAAAACACCTGAGAGCGAAACGGCGATATCGGGCTTTTTCCTTTTTACTGCCGTTCCGAGAGCCATGACGGCGATCAAGCCGGCAAACGGAATGAAGGCGGAGGCGCCTTCCAGCCAAT
>CACZWQ010000045.1 GCA_902784855.1 uncultured Ruminococcus sp.
CTCGCTTACATTTGGTAAGAGGAGGTGCGAAAATGTCTCGAATTGGAAGAAAACCGATAAATATTCCCGCCGGCGTCGACGTCAAGGTCGACAACGGTGTTGTCACTGTCAAAGGTCCCAAGGGTGAGCTCAGCTATCACTGCAACCCCGCCATGACAGTTGAAGTGAAGGGCGCAGAGATCGAAGTTTCACGCCCCGATGACAAGAAAGAAAACCGTTCGCTCCACGGCCTGACAAGAACGCTGATCCACAACATGGTGGTCGGCGTCACGGACGGCTATAAGAAGGAGCTGAAGGTCAACGGCGTCGGCTACCGTGTGCAGAAGCAGGGCAGCAAGTGCGTCATGAACCTGGGCTACTCGCATCAGGTCATCGTTGAGGATACCGAGGACATCAAAATCGAAGTTCCCGATCCCAACACCATCATTATTGTCGGCATTGATAAGCAAAAGGTCGGTCAGTTTGCTGCCGAAGTAAGAGAAAAACGTCCTCCCGAGCCTTATAAGGGCAAAGGTATCAAGTACGTTGACGAATATATCCGCCGCAAGGAAGGCAAAGCCGGTAAGGGTAAATAATTAAGGAGTGAAAGAACATGGTAAGCAGACCTGATACAAAAAAGGCACGCGCAAAACGCCATAAGAGAGTCCGCGGCAAGGTAAGCGGTACCGCTCAGTGCCCCCGTTTGTGCGTATTCCGCTCCACCAACAACATCTACGCGCAGTTGATCGACGACGTAGCGGGTGTTACTCTTGCCCAGGCTTCCAGCCTTGACAAGTCCATCACTGGTAATGGCGGAAACAAAGAGGCAGCAAGAGCTGTCGGCAAGCTCGTCGCCGAGCGCGCCAAGGAAAAGAACATCGTTGACGTTGTTTTCGACAGAGGCGGTAACATTTATCACGGCCGTGTGAAAGAATTGGCCGAAGGCGCTCGTGAGGGCGGCCTCAATTTCTAAGGAAGAGGAGGAAAATACTTTGGCTAATAAAGTAGAAGCAACAGGCGAATTAAAAGAAAGAGTTGTTACCATTAACCGCGTATCCAAGACGGTTAAGGGCGGCCGTATCTTCAAGTTTGCGGCTTTGGTGGTCGTCGGCGACGGCAACGGCACCGTAGGCTTCGGCATCGGCAAGGCGGGCGAAGTTCCCGACGCGATCCGCAAGGGTATTGAGGACGCAAAGAAGAACCTGATGAAGGTTTCGCTCAGAGGAACCACCATTCCTCACGAGATCATCGGCGAGTTCGGCGCCGGCAGAGTGCTGATGAAGCCCGCTGCTCCCGGTACCGGCGTGATCGCGGGCGGTCCCGTTCGTGCGGTCGTTGAGGCTGTCGGCATCAAGGACATCCGTACCAAGGCGCTCCGCTCCAACAACCCCTGCAACGTTGTTCGCGCAACTCTGGCAGGTCTTGCGGCGCTCAGAACCGCCGAGGAGGTCGCGGTTGTTCGCGGCAAGTCCGTAAAGGAAATTCTTTGATAAGGGAGGTTGCGACATGACAGTAAAGTTAGTAAAGAGCCTGATCGGCTCCAAGAAGGATCAGATTGCAACAGCCCACGCTTTGGGTCTGAAAAAAATCGGCGACACCACCACCCAGCCCGATAATGCTCAGACCAAGGGTAAGGTAGCAAAAATCATCCACCTCGTAGAGGTTAGTGAAGCGTAAGCAAGGAGGTGCGAACGAATGAAGTTACATGAACTTTCACCGGTCGAGGGCTCCAAGAAGAGCTCCAAGAGGATCGGTAGAGGTCACGGCTCCGGCTGGGGCAAAACAGCCGGTAAGGGACACAAGGGTCAGAAGGCCCGTTCAGGCGGCAGCATCCGTCCCGGTTTCGAGGGCGGCCAGATGCCTCTGCAGCGTCGTGTTCCGAAGAGAGGTTTCAACAACATCTTTGCGAAAAACGTCGTTGCTATCAACCTCAGCACACTGAACAGAAAGTTTAACGACGGCGATACCGTAGACGCCGAAGCGCTCAAGGCTGCGGGCGTTGTCAAGAACGGCTTTGATGCCATCAAGGTTCTCGGCAACGGAAAGCTTGAGAAAAAACTCACTGTTAAGGTTTCTGCTTTTTCCGAGTCAGCCAAGGCCGCTATCGAGGCTGCGGGCGGAAAGGCAGAGGTGATCTAATTGTTTAAAACAATTCGCAACGCATGGTCGATCCCCGATCTGCGTAAAAAGCTTTTGTTCACCCTGTTGATCATCGTCGTGTTCCGTATCGGTTCGGTCATCCCCGTTCCGTTCATCGACACGGCGGCACTGCAGGAGGCGATGCAGGGCGCCAACAGCGTCGGCGCCGAGGCGAACAACATGATCGCCTATCTGAACACCCTGTCGGGCGGCGCGTTCTCCAACGCGACCATCTTCGCCATGGGTATCACCCCCTACATCAACAGCTCCATTATCATCCAGCTCCTCTGCGTCGCGATCCCTGCCCTGGAAAGACTTTCCAAGGAGGGCGAGGCAGGCAGAAAGAAGATCGGCACCATCACCCGTTATGTCACGGTCGGCTTGGGCTTGATCCAGGGTACCGCCTACTTCTTCTATCTGCATAACTCGGGCATCACCCAGTACAGAGAGGGCTTCTCGATGGTGTTTGCCGCGATCGTCATCGTGCTGGTATTCACCGCGGGCACCGCGCTGATGATGTGGCTCGGTGAGCAAATCAACAAAAACGGTATCGGCAACGGTATCTCCATCCTGCTGTTTGCGGGTATTATCGCGAGACTCCCCTTCACCTGCAACATGCTGATCGAGTACTGGAAGCTCGGTCTCGGCTCCGGCGAGGCAGGCTCCGCACAGCCGCAGTACTTCGTTTTTGTGATCCTTTGGGTCGTCATCTTCCTCGCTGTTATCTGGATCATCACCTTTATGCAGGACAGCGAAAGAAGGATCCCCATTCAGTATGCAAAGCGTGTGGTCGGCAGAAAGATGTACGGCGGCCAGTCCAGCCACCTTCCCATCAAGGTTGCGCTCGGCGGCGTTCTCCCCATCATCTTCGCCAGCTCCATTCTTTCCATTCCCAGTACAATCAACCTCTTCCTCAATGTGAAGGAAGGCTTCTGGAAGGGCTTCTTTGATCTCTTCAATTCCAACAGTTGGCTGTACATCGGATTATACTTCATTCTCATCCTGATGTTCGCGTATTTCTACACGACCATTCAGTACAACCCCATCGAAATGGCGAACAACCTCAAGGCGAACAACGGCACGGTCCCCGGCATCCGTCCGGGTGCGCCCACCGCTGAGTACATCAAGCGTATCCTCTCCAGGATCACCCTCATCGGCGCGCTCTTCCTCTCCGTCATCGCTTTGGTGCCGCTGATTTACGGCAAGTTCACCAACATGGGCGGTCTGTCGCTGGGCGGCACATCCATTATCATCGTCGTCGGCGTTGCGCTTGAGACCGTCAAGCAGCTGGAGAGCCAGATGATGATGCGTCATTACAAAGGTTTTCTTGACTAATTGAAAAAAATGAGGTATAATATTATGAACATTATCATGTTAGGTGCTCCCGGCGCAGGTAAAGGCACTCAAGCCGCTGTACTTTGTGAGCATTTTGGTATTCCCACTATTTCAACCGGCAACATGATTCGTGAAGCGCTGAAAAACGGCACGGAAATGGGTCTGAAGGCAAAGTCCTATATGGACGACGGCAAGCTGGTTCCCGACGAGGTCGTCATCGGTATCGTCAAAGAAAGACTGACCGCCGACGACTGCAAGAAGGGATTCATCCTTGACGGCTTCCCCAGAACCATTCCCCAGGCCGAGGCTCTGGACGCCATGGGCGTTGACATCCAGTACGTCATCAACATCGACGTGCCCGACGAGGTCATCACCAAGCGTATGTCCGGACGCCGTGTTTGCCAGGATTGCGGCAGACCCTTCCACATCGAGAGCTTGAAGCCCGCTGTGGACGGTGTGTGCGACGATTGCGGCGGCACCCTTGTTCAGCGCAAGGACGACCACCCCGACACCGTGCTCGCGCGTCTCGCTGTGTATTTACTATGACAAGCAGGGTAAGCTGGTCAACGTAAAGGGCATGGACACTGTAGAAGCGACTACAGAGGCTGTACTCAAGGCGATCGAGGCGTAAGCATGGTATCCATCAAAACAGCACGGGAACTTTCACTTATGAAAGACGCCTGCAGAATTTCCGCTGAGGCGTTGCGTGCTGCGGGAGAGGCTGTAAAGCCCGGTATCTCCACCTTTGAAATTGATACAATTGTCCGCAGGTATATCGAGAAACAGGGGGCTTCCCCCTCGTTTCTCGGATACGGCGGCTTTCCCGCAAGCGCCTGCATTTCCGTAAACAACGTGGTCATCCATGGCATACCCAAAAAGACAACCGTTCTCCGCGACGGCGACATCGTCAGCGTCGACGTCGGCGCGTTCTACAAGGGCTATCACGGCGACAACGCCTATACCTTCCCCTGCGGAACCGTCAGCGAAGCAGCGCTGCGCCTGCTCACCGTCACGAGAGAGAGCCTGTATGAGGGAATTAAGCAGGCAACCGTCGGCAACCGCATCGGCGATATCAGCAGTGCGGTTCAGGAGTATGTCGAAGCTCGCAGTTACTCGGTGGTACGAAATTACGTCGGCCACGGCGTAGGTGCGAAGTTACACGAGGACCCAAGCGTACCCAACTACGGTACAAGGGGCAGGGGCGTCAAGCTTTTGCCCGGAATGACAATTGCCATCGAACCCATGATCAACGAGGGCGCAAGCCACACCCGTGTTCTGGGCGACGGATGGACGGTCGTCACGGTCGACGGCAGACTGTCCGCGCACTTTGAACACACCATCGCGATCACTCCCGACGGTCCGAGGATTCTGACCCTTTGCGAGTAAAGGACTTATTTATGGATATTCAAAAGGGAAGCATCGTCAGGGCTTTGGCGGGGCGCGACAAGGGAGGACTCTTTGTTGTGCTCGACACAGAGGGCTCCTATGCATGCATAGCAGACGGAAAAAGGCGGCGGATTCAGCACCCCAAGCGGAAAAAGCTGAAACATCTGGCGCCGACTCATACTGTTTGCAGCGGTTCGACGGAAACCAATCCGCAAATCAGAAAAGCGATCAGAGAATTTAACGGAGGTTAAGGATCATGTCCAAACAAGATGTCATTGAGGTAGAGGGTATCGTCAGAGAGGCGCTCCCCAACGCCCAGTTTAAGGTGGAGCTCCAAAACGGTCACGTCATTTTAGCTGTTATTTCAGGCAAGCTGCGCATGAATTTCATCCGCATTTTGCCGGGCGACAAGGTCACGGTGGAAATGTCTCCCTATGACCTGACAAGAGGAAGAATCACTTGGAGAAGCAAATGATCTCCAAAAGCCAACACACTATTTTTTAGAAAGGAATGATTGTAAGTGAAAGTCAGACCTTCAGTAAAGAAAATGTGCGACAAGTGCAAGATCATCAAGAGAAAAGGTAAGATTCTCGTCATCTGCGAAAACCCCAAGCATAAGCAGCGTCAGGGCTAGTCGTTGCTTTGGCGGGCAGCGTCCCGCGCGAATGCGCAGATCATTTTGCAAGCGCACGGCATTATTTTAAAATCTAATTCTTAACAATATTTGGAGGTGCAACTGAATGGCTCGTATAGCAGGTGTTGACTTGCCGAGAGATAAAAGAGTTGAAATCGGTTTAACTTATATTTTCGGTATCGGCCGTAAAACTGCAACAGACATTATTGCTGCAACAGGCGTTAATCCTGACACCCGTGTCAGAGATTTGACAGAGGAAGACGTATCAAAACTCAGAGAGTACATCGAGCATCACTGCCGCGTGGAGGGTGACCTTCGCCGCGACATCGCGTATGACATCAAGAGACTCATCGATATTGGCTGTTACCGTGGCGTTCGTCACAGAAAGGGACTTCCCGTAAGGGGTCAGCGCTCCAAGACAAATGCGCGCACCCGCAAAGGTCCTCGTAAGACGATGGCCAACAAGAAGAAGTAAGGAGGCACGGTATTATGGCAGCACCAAAAGGTGGTAAAAAGGTTATTCGCCGTCGTCGTGAGCGTAAGCACATTGAAAGAGGCGCAGCGCATATCCAGTCAACATTTAACAACACAATTGTCACTATTTCCGATACACAGGGCAACGCTGTTTCTTGGGCGAGCGCAGGCGAGCTCGGATTCAGAGGCTCCAAGAAGTCCACTCCCTTCGCGGCTCAGTCTGCTGCGGAGACTGCCGCAAAGGCAGCCATGGAGCACGGCATGAAGTATGTTGAAGTATATGTAAAGGGACCGGGACAGGGCAGAGAGGCTGCAATCAGAGCGTTGCAGACCGCAGGCCTTGAGGTAACCATGATCAAAGACGTTACCCCCATTCCTCACAACGGTTGCCGTCCTCCCAAGAGAAGACGTGTGTAGTATTAAATAAGGAGGAAATTTACATGGCTAAAAATATGCAGCCGATCGCAAAGCGTTGCAGAGCGCTTGGCATTTCTCCCGCTGTGATGGGTTACAGCAAAAAGACTTCCAACAGAAACCCCGGCGGCAAAATGAGAAGAAAAAAGAGCGAATACAGCATGCAGCTGACCGAGAAGCAGAAGGTCAAGTTTATCTACGGCATTCTCGAGAAGCAGTTCCGTGCTTACTATGAAAAGGCTGAGAAGGCTGAGGGTAAAACCGGTGAAGAGCTGCTCTCTCTCGTAGAGCGCAGACTGGACAACGTTGTTTTCCGTCTCGGTCTTGCAGCGACCAGAAGAGAAGCAAGACAGCTGGTCAACCACGCACACTTTACCGTAAACGGCAAAAAGGTCAACATTCCTTCCTACCTCGTGAAGGTCGGCGATGTGATCGCCGTGAAGGAAGCAAGCCGCTCCACCACCAGATTCAAAGCGATCGCAGAGGGCGAGAACGCTTCCATGGTCACTCCCAAGTGGCTGGAAAAGGATCAAAACCTCCTCGGCGGCAAGGTCGTTGCCAATCCCCAGAGAGACGACATTGACTATCCCGTTGAAGAGCACCTCATCGTCGAGTTGTACTCCAAGTAATCTATATCCCATTTTTCACAGGCAGATTACACACACAGACCTGCCGGTTCTCTCGGCAGTAGCATGTTAGGAGGATTCGCGAATGATTGAAATTGAAAAGCCAAGAATTGAAACCGCTGAATTAGCCGAGGACGGAAGATACGGTAAGTTCGTTGTCGAGCCGCTTGAACGCGGTTTCGGCAACACTCTCGGCAACAGCCTTCGCAGAGTGCTGCTTTCCTCACTGGAGGGCTGTGCTGTCACATCCATCAAGATTGACGGCGTTCTTCACGAATTTTCAACGGTTCCGGGCGTCAAGGAAGACGTAACGGAGATTGTGCTCAATATGAAAAGCCTTGTTGCCAAGCTTTTTGAAACAAGCCCCAAGGTAGTTGAGATCAACGCCGAGGGTCCCTGCGAAGTCACTGCCGCCGATATCAAGTGCGACAACGAAGTGGAAATCCTCAATCCCGAGCTGCACATCGCCACCTTGGGTGACGGCGCAAAGCTCAACATGGAGATCACCGTCGATAAGGGCAGAGGCTACGTTCCTTCCGAGCGTAACAAGCAGATCAGCGGCAACAACGTCATCGGCGTCCTGCCGATTGATTCAATCTATACACCTGTGTTGAAGGTATGCTACACAGTTGACAATACCCGTGTCGGTCAGATCACCGACTACGACAAGCTGACGCTGGATGTCTGGACAAACGGCGTCATCAACGCCGAAGAGGCAGTCTCCTTGGCTGCGAAGGTGCTGACCGAGCACCTCAACCTCTTTGTCAACCTCTCCGACAAGGCTTCCTCTGCGGAAGTCATGGTCGAGAAGGACGACAAGGGCAAGGAGAAGATCCTGGAGATGACCATCGAGGATCTCGACCTTTCGGTTCGTTCGTTCAACTGCCTCAAGCGTGCGGGTATCAACACGGTGGAGGATTTGATTAACAGATCCGAAGAGGACATGATGAAGGTGCGCAACCTCGGCAGAAAGTCTCTGGAAGAGGTTGTTCAGAAGCTCAACTCTCTCGGTTTCAGTCTTCAGAAGGAAGACGAATAAATTGACCCTTTGAATTTACGGTAAAGGAGTGAAAGAAATGCCAGGTACAAGAAAGCTGGGAAGACCCACCGCGCAGAGAACCGCAATGCTCCGCGCTATGGTGACCTTCCTTCTCGAAAACGGCAAAATTGAAACAACCAATACGCGCGCCAAGGAAGTTCAGGCGATGGCGGAAAAAATGATTACCACAGCAAAAACCAACACCCTTCACAACAGACGCCTTGTTTTGGCCTTTGTCACAAAAGAGGATGTTGTTTCCAAGCTGTTCTCTGAAATTGCTCCCAAGTATGCCGACCGCAACGGCGGCTACACAAGAGTGACCAAGATCGGTCCCCGTCGCGGCGACGGCGCCGAGATGGCGGTCATTGAGCTGGTTTGATCAATGCAGATAAAAACAGGCGTGCGAGAGCACGCCTGTTTTGTTGTGATGCGGGGGAATATTTGCCGAAAATGATGAATAAAACCGCTTGAAACGGCGTAAAAACGGCAGAAACACAAGTGACTTTTCCTTGACTTCTTGTTCCGATTATTATACAATAAATATGTATGTGACAATAACGAAAAATGAGGAGGAGTGAAGAAAGTGGTATTTTCCAGTCTGGTCTTTCTCTTTGCGTACCTGCCGCTGACGCTGCTGATATACTACATCACCCCGCGCAAGTGGCGAAACGTCTTTCTTTTCTTCATCAACCTGGTGTTCTACGGCTGGGGCGAGCCGCTGCTCGTCACGCTCATGCTCGGCAACATCGTCATCAACTACATCGGCGGCTGGCTTGTCGACAAGTACCGCGCCGACGTTAAAAAGAAAAAGCTGTTTTTGATTCTCACCTGCGTCATCGACATCGGTGTGCTCTGTGTGTTCAAATACCTCGGCTTGATCATTGATACGGTGAACCTGCTGCCCTTTGCCTCCATTCCCGCGGTGACGGTCAGCCTGCCCATCGGCATCAGCTTCTACACCTTCCAGACCATGAGCTACGTCATCGACGTCTACCGCGACGAGGCGCCGCCGTCCAAGAGTCTGATCAACTTCGGCACCTATGTTGCCCTGTTCCCGCAGCTGATCGCCGGACCCATCGTCCGCTACCGCGACGTTGCGGAGCAGCTCATCCACCGCCGCGAGACGCTGGCGATGTTCACCAAGGGCGTTAAGCTGTTCTGTGTCGGTCTCGGTAAAAAGGTGCTCATCGCCGATCAGCTCGCCAAGCTGACGGAATCCGTCATCAACACCGAGGGCAACGGCGTGCTCGGCACATGGGTCGGCATCATCGGCTTCTCCCTCCAGCTCTATTTTGATTTCTCCGGCTACTCCGACATGGCGTGCGGCTTGGGCAACATGATGGGCTTCGAGTTCCTCAAGAACTTCAACTATCCCTACATCTCCAAGTCGATCACCGACTTCTGGCGGCGTTGGCACATCTCGCTGTCCACCTGGTTCAAGGAGTATGTCTATATTCCCCTCGGCGGCAACCGCAAGGGCGTCGGCAGACAGATCATTAACCTGATGATCGTCTGGGGTTTGACGGGCTTGTGGCACGGCGCTGCGTACAACTTCATCCTCTGGGGTCTGTATTACGGCGTGCTGCTGATTCTCGAAAAATTTATCCTCAAGCGTTTTCTCGATCGGCTGCCGTCCCCCGTGCAGCATCTTTATGCGCTGTTCTTTGTGCTGATCGGCTGGGGCTTGTTCAACTTCACCGATATGAGCCAGCTCACCACCTTCCTGCACAATCTCTTTGATTTCAGCAGGGGATGGGGCGACGAGCACACCCTCAACACGATCGTCAGCTATCTCCCGTTGCTGCTTGCCGCCTGCATCGGCAGCACGCCGCTGCTGACGAAGCTGTATCTCAAGATTTCCGGCACGCGCTTTGTGTGGGTGCTGGAGACCCTGTTCTGCGTTGCGGTTCTGGCGCTTGCCACTGCCGCGTTGGTCAGACAGCAGTACAGCCCCTTCCTGTATTTCCGTTTCTGATGTGCTTCGGAATAAGCGAAGTGTATGGAATGTCAAGGTGATAGAATGAAACATTACGCGAAAGATAATAATAAACCGAAAAAAGAGTCCAAGCAGCGCACCGGCGGCAGACACTATGCCACGGAGGGCAGTCAGCCGCGCTACGCGTCCGCTTCGAGTGCGGCGGAGAAGAAGCCCCGCTATGCCACTGAGGATAGAAAACCGCGCTACAGCGGCTCTGCGGCTGTTCCCGTGAAGCCTGCCGAATCGACGAAGCCTGCGGCACCCGCCGTCAAGAAGCCTGTCGCACCGGCAAAGCCTGCGGCACCTGCCGTCAAGAAGCCCGTCGCACCGGCAAAGCCTGCGGGACCTGCCGTCAAGAAGCCCGTTGCACCGGCAAGACCTGCGGCACCTGCCGTTAAGAAGCCCGTCGCACCGGCAAAGCCTGCGGCACCCGCCGTCAAGCAGCCTGTCACACCGGCAAAGCCTGCGGCACCTGCCGTCAAGAAACCCGTTGCGCCGGCAAAGCCTGCGGCACCTGCCGTTAAGAGACCTGTTGCGCCGGCAAAACCCGTTGCGCCCGCGCCGACTAAGCCCGTCGCACCGGCAAAACCTGCGGCGCCTGCCGTCAAGCAGCCCGTTGCGCCGGCGAAGCCTGCGGCACCTGCCGTCAAGAAGCCCGTCGCACCGGCGAAGCCTGCGGCACCTGCCGTTAAGAAACCCGTCGCGCCGGCAAAGCCTGCGGCGCCTGCCGTCAAGCAGCCCGTCGCACCGGCAAAACCCGTTGCGCCTGCTCCGGCTAAGCCCGCTGCACCGGCAAAACCCGTTGCGCCTGCTCCGGCGAAGCCTGCTGCACCGGCAAAGCCAACGCTTCCGAAAAAACCGGTCGCACCGAAAAAGCCTGTCGCGCCCAAAAAACCGGCTGCACCGAAAAAACCGACTGCGCCCAAAAAGACCGACGCGCCCGCAAAGCAGCCGCGCGCCGCTGTCGCCAAACAACCCAAGGAGCGCACTTCCTCTAAGAATAAACTGCAAAACCTGATCACACGGCTCAAGCCTTACTACGTCTACAACGAAACGCCCGTATCAGCCGATCCCGCACAGGGCAGCGTCAAGCGCCCGCATACCGATGTGCCCGCGACGCCCACGGCGCCCGTCCCCAAGATGAAAGCGGGATACCTCCCTGCCTTTCTTTTCGGCGGCTTCCTGCTGGCGATGGCGCTGGGCTTCATCATCCTGCCCAAGGCGACCTACAGCGCCAGCGAAAAGCGCGTGCTGTCCGATTTCCCGGAAACCAATGTGCAGACCGTTTTCAGCGGTCAATTCGGCAGCGGCTTTGAGACATACTTTGCCGACCATTTCCCCAACCGCAACCTTTGGGTTGGCATCAACGCCTATGCCACGCTCCGCAGCGGCAACAACGGCTTCACCACCACTCCCACGGACGAAAAAAACGGCATCAGCGGCGTCTATAAGTGCAAGGATGAGTATCTGATCAATACGCCCATCCCGCAGGATAACCGCATCGACGAAAACGTCGAAATGCTGGTGGATTTCAAAAAAGAGATCGGCAACATTCCCATGACCGCGATGTTTGTTCCCTCGACGGGTTATATCGTCGATGACAAGCTGCCGCGTGTCCATGATTTCTATTACGACGACGATTATTTCAACAATGCTGCCGCGCAGTTCCAAGCGGGCAATATCTTCTTCATCGACCTGCGCCAGACCTTCCTCAATACCTACCAGAGCGGCACCCAGCTGTATTACCGCACCGACCATCACTGGACGACGGAGGGCGCCTACACCGCCTACCGCGAGTATTGCCGCCTCTACGGTCTGACCACCGCGCCGAAGGAATCCTTCGACATAGAACCCCATCCGGGCTTCTACGGCACCACCTACTCCAAGAGCGGCTACTGGTTCACGCCTGCCGATACGCTCGAGGTATGGGAGAAGAGAGCCGACAAGGAGGAGGATAACCTCCACATCACGATCAGCGACGGCGGCGACGTCGCCAAGGAACAGGATTCGCTCTTCTTCTATGAGCACGACGCAGAGGATGACAAGTACCCCATCTTCATCGACGGCAACCACGCTAAGACCGTTATCACCAACAAGAACAGCAAGGGCGGCACGGTCGTGGTGATCAAGGACAGCTTTGCGCACTGCTTTGCGCCCTTCCTCGCCGATAATTTCAGCAAGGTGATCCTGCTCGATATGCGCTATTCCACCGAGAATATCGTCGAGCTGGTCAAGGAGGAAAAGCCGCAGCAGGTGCTTGTCCTCTACGGCATCGACAACTTTGCCAACGATACCGATCTCGGTCATCTTTGGGGATAATACAAACGAAATGAAGCCGGCTCAAAATTCCGAAAAAGTTTCGAGCCGGCTTTCTTTATCACATATTTCCGCCAAGAACAAATCACATCCTGCGCCGCATGATGCGGCTCGCACTCGCCTTCGATTCCCCTTATCTCCTTATACCAAATAAAAAAAGCACGCTGTGCGTGCCTTTTTTATCTGGTGGAGATAAGGGGAATCGAACCCCTGACCTCTTGAATGCGAACCAAGCGCTCTACCATCTGAGCTATACCCCCACATGTGGCTATGAAATTTACCGTAAACTATTCTATACCATAATGAGGGTTTTATAATTCCGAATTAGAATTATAAAAAAATATTTTTTCTTTCTCAGGGGCATCGAGCAAATGAAGCGGCAGTTCTGCCTATCCCAATGCGCCGCGCGCGCCGTTCGGTACCAATCCCAGCGAGATGGAGATGGCGTTGTCGATGGCGCTCATGGCGTGTTCATCGACACTGCCCATTTTTTCTCTGAGGCGGCGCTTGTCGATCGTGCGCATTTGTTCCAGCAGCACCACGCTGTCCTTCGACAGCCCCGAGGTGCCCGAGTAGAGCGGTATGTGCGTCGGCAGCTTGGCTTTTGTCTGCCTGCTGGTGATCGCCGCCGCGATCACCGTCGGGCTGAAACGGTTTCCGACGTTGTTCTGCACGATCAGCACCGGCCGCACACCGCCCTGTTCCGAGCCGACCACGGGACTGAGGTCGGCATAATAGATATCTCCGCGTTTGATATTCAAGGCTTTCACGCTCCAAAAATGTTCTGTCAGTATTTTTGCCTGTCCGCAAGGATTTATGCGGCTATTACATATTATTTTTGGAGGCGCGGTTGGTTCGTCAGCCGAGGGGCTTGCAGTGCGAAAAGCTCACCGCAAAGTCTGCGGACGGGATCGCCGCACTGCTTGGGAGCTGTCGGTCGTCGATCGTCAGCGTCGCCTCACCGCTCGGGAGCGTTAGGGAAACCTTGCTGCCGTCCTTCGCGGCGCAGTTCCCGGCAGCGTCCAGCACTGCGCAGAGCAGCGACGGAAAGCTGTCGTCGGGCAGATAGGGCTCGTCGGCAGTCGCGGCAGCGTCTCCGCAGATCAGGGCGATCGTGCCGTTTCGGCAGCGGATCTGCAGCCCCGAAAGCGTCGGCGGCGCGGTAAAGGTGATGGTACAGATGCCCTGACGCATAGCGGTCAGGCTTCCTGCGGGGTGGAGACCGCGATATTCCGCGGTAAAGTCCGCCTGAAAATCAAGGTTGGGCGGATCCGGCTCGTTTCGCTTGACGCAGCCGCAGAGCAGCACCGTCACGGTAGCAAAAAAGACACATAACAGCTTCAAAACCTTGGCAGCCATAAGGCACCTCCTGTTCTGTCGCTATTATATGTCTTTGTCCTTTTAAAAATTCCCCTCCGCAGTGCATGCGCGAAAGGCGCTCGGGATCTCGTCGATGATATCGGTCGGGAGCATCGAGATTTTTCCGAGCCGCTTTGCCGCGAGATCGCCCGCCAACCCGTGAAGGTACACCGCCGCTGCCGCGCAGTCAAGAGGTGCCTGCCCCTGCGCAAGAAGCGAGGCGCACATGCCCGCGAGCACATCGCCGCTTCCACCGGTCGCCATCCCGCTGTTGCCCGTCGGATTGAGAAACGCTTTGCCGTTCGGCGCGGCGATGACGGTGCCATTTCCCTTGAGCACGGTGATCACACCGAAGCGCGCGGCAAAGGCGCGCGCTGTTTTTGCGCGGTCGGTGTTGACCTCCTTGACGGTGGTGCCGAGCAGTCGCGCCATTTCCGCGGGGTGGGGGGTGATGATGACAGGTGCCTTGGCGCTTTTTAATACCGCCGGGTCGTCGCAGATCGCGTTGAGGGCATCGGCATCGAGCACCATCGGCTTGTCACAGCGTTTGAGAAAGCCGCGCACCAGTGTGCGGGTATCCTCGCAATTGCCCATGCCGCAGCCGAGCAGCACCGCGTCGGAAGGCTGTGCCAGCAGATAGGGGAGGCTGCCTGCGGCGATCCTGCCGTCGGCATTCTCCTCCAAGGGCAGATAGACGCTCTCTAGTACCCTGCCCGCCGCGATGGAGTAAATGCTCTTGGGAAGCGCGCATTTGAGCAGCCCAATGCCGCAGCGCAGCGCCGCCATGCTGCTGAGCAGGCAGGCGCCCGCCATGCCGTAGCTGCCGCAGACAGACAGCAGCGTGCCCATGGTGCCCTTATGCGCGTCGTCGGGGCGCGGCGCGACAGCCCGCCGGACGACGGTGGGGTCGGTACGCTCCGTCATGATTTATGATAGAACAGCTTGACGACGAGCTCTCTGCGCAGATAGGGCTTCATGCCGTCGAGGATCGCCTGATTGGGGTTGAATACCAGCAGGCACTTGCTGTACACCGGATCGGCAAAGACCGCGAAGGTGTTGGTAGTGACGTCGGCGGGATTTTTGCAGGCGTAGTAGAGCTTGCCGAAGTGGCGCTCACGGATGGTTTGGTCGCCGACCTCGAGAAGCTCAATATCCTTGATGTTGATGTCGCAGACGCGCTTTCTGCGGCGCAGCGAGATGATCTTGGCGATATTCAGCATATCGCCGTTGATGGAGTATTCGTATTCGACCTTCTGCGAGGTGAACACCCACCAGACGACATAGATGCCGCCGATGAACACAAACAGCCCCACCATCGCCATATAGGGGATGAACCGTCCCAGAAAGACAAGGGTCAGCGGTATGACAAAGAGCAGTACCACCGCGACGATTTTGATAACGAGTGATTTCGCGGTTTTGTCGCGCTTGACCACCTGTTCGTTAAAGCCTTCCATAATCAAAGCTCCTTTATGTTTATATTTTGTCATGTTTTATTGTAGCATATGTCGCGTGGTTTTTCAATGAAAAAATCAATTTGTGCGGGCAAAGAAATCGAGGTTGACGTTTGCGTAAAAATGTATTATAATAATAAGCAAGGCGGAAGCCGAAAACCGAATAACCGCCCGTGGCGCAGCTGGATAACGCAACGGATTCCGATTCCGGAGAACAGGGGTTCAAATCCCTTCGGGCGGGCCACATCGGTACTATGACAATGATACAAGTTGTCATAGTACCTTTTAATTTTTCTATATAAAAACGG
>CACZWQ010000046.1 GCA_902784855.1 uncultured Ruminococcus sp.
TTCTGATCGCGCTGGTGAACAAATTCGGCAAGCACAAGCCCAAGAAGAAGGACTTCGGCTGCGCGGGCTGCCCGCAGGCGGCTTCCTGCGGCAGGGCTGGCCGCGGCGCCTGCGCCGGGAATGCGGAGGTGAGCGCGTCATGACAAAGCTTATCGTCATCCTGCTCTCGGCAGTATTCGTCAACAACTATGTGCTGTCGCGGTTCTTGGGTATCTGTCCGTTCCTCGGCGTATCCAAAAAGCTCGACTCCGCGACGGGCATGAGCCTCGCGGTCATCTTCGTCATGCTGATGGCGACTGCCGCCACGTGGCCGATCCAGATGTATTTGCTCGTGCCCAACCACCTCGAGTATTTGCAGACGATCGTCTTTATCCTCGTCATCGCCGCGCTGGTGCAGCTCGTCGAGATCGTGCTCAAGCGCTACATCCCCTCGCTGCACAAGTCGCTGGGCGTGTACCTGCCGCTGATCACCACCAACTGCGCGGTGCTGGGCGTGACCATCCTCAACATCACCGAAAGCTACGATTTTCTCCAGTCCATGATCAATTCGCTCGGCAGCGGCCTCGGCTTCTTCCTCGCGATGGTCATGTTCTCGGGCGTGCGCTCCAAGATCGAGGGCGCCGACATCCCCGAGTCGTTCAAAGGCCTGCCCGTGACCCTCGTCGCGGCATCCATCACCTCGCTGTCCTTCCTTGGCTTCGGCGGCGTGGTGGAGAATATGTTCCCTGTCTGACGGAGGTGACGCGAAATGAATGAGATTCTGATTGCGGTGATCCCCGTCGTGATCATCGGCATTGTCTGTGCGGCGGTGCTGGTGGTCGCCTCCAAGCTGATGGCGGTCAAGGAGGACGAGCGGTTCCCCGCCGTGCGCGACTGCCTGCCCGGCGCCAACTGCGGCGCCTGCGGCTTTGCGGGCTGCGACGGCTACGCCAAGGCGCTGTGCGAAAGCAGCGACACGCCCGCCAACCTCTGCATCCCGGGCGGCGCCGATACCGCGCGGCAGCTCGGTGAGGTGCTCGGCGTGGAGGTCGCCGACGTCGTGGAGCAGGTGGCGGTCGTCCACTGTGCGGGCGACTGCGCCCACACGCAGGACAAGGTGATCTACAGCGGCATCGAGAGCTGCAAGGCGGCAAAGCTGCTGTACGGCGGCAAGGGCAGCTGCATCTACGGCTGCCTCGGCTTGGGCGACTGCGCCGCGGTGTGCCCGCAGAACGCGATCGCCGTTTGCAACGGTGTGGCGCAGGTGCAGACCTGCGACTGTATCGGCTGCGGCATGTGCGCCGCCGCCTGTCCCAACCACCTGATCTCGCTGGTGCCCGATGACAAGAAGGTCATCGTAGCGTGCAGCAACCGCGACAAGGGCGCCGCGACCAAAAAGGTCTGCCAAAACGGCTGCATCGGCTGCAAAAAGTGCGAGCGCGTCTGCCCGTCGGGTGCGATCAAGGTCGTCGGCAACGTGGCGGTCATCGACTATGAGGCGTGCACCGGCTGCGGCGCCTGCGCCGAAAACTGCACCGTGAAGTGCATCCGGGTCGAGGACCTCGGCGGCTGCCACCACTATCAATCATGATTTTAGAACGGCACGGCTCCGGTTTTGAGAGCGGCGCCGTTCCTTTTTTGCATTATCGGTGGGCGCTCACTCGCCCGCTGACGTGTTTCCTACAAAAAATCCGCGAAACCACTTGCTTTTTTGTCAAAAAAATATTATGATAGAACCAATACGGGCAATTGAGCAAAATCCCGCCCGGTCAATTCCAATTCAAAAGGAGAAATCACTATGGGTATTATCAAAGCGGCAATCAACGCCGTAAAGGGCGGCCTTGCCGACACTTGGCTGGAAGTCATTGAGCCTTCGCCCATGGGCGAGCACACCGTTTTCGCCCCGGGTCAGCTCATCACGCAGAACGGCAAGAGCCAGAACAAAAAGGGTTCTTCCAACATCGTTTCCAACGGCTCCATCATTCACGTATATCCCGATCAGATGATGATTTTGATCGACGGCGGCAAGGTGGTTGACTACACCGCCGATGACGGCTATTTCAAGGTGGACAACAGCTCCATGCCCTCTCTGTTCAACGGACAGTTCGGCGACGCCATCAAGGAGAGCTTCTCGCGTATCAAGTACGGCGGCGTCTCCTCACAGTCACAGCGCGTGTTCTATATCAACCTCAAGGAGATCAAGAACCTGAAATTCGGCACCACCAGCCCCATTCAGTATTACGACAGCTTCTATGAGGCGGAGCTGTTCATGGCGCTGCACGGCTCCTATTCCATCAAGGTGACCGACCCCTTCAAGTTCCTGCAGGAGGTCGTCCCCAACGAGAACATCACCGGCAACAAGAGCTTGGAATTCGAGGGCGAGTTCATCCGTCAGTATAACGAGGAATTTGTGACCGAGCTGGGCACGGCGTTCAACCAGTATTCCGCCGACGGCAACCGCATCAGCTTCATCACCTCCAAGTCCAAGGAAATGGCGAAGTATATGCGCGACGCGCTCGACGACGACTGGCGCGAGATGCGCGGCTTCGAGGTGTTCTCCGTTTCCATGGCGATCCCGAGATATGCCGACAAGAGCCAGGAGATCATCGACAAGAGAGCCGAAATGGGCGCTTCCGTCAGCTTCCTGCGCGACGGCGCCAACCAGCAGGCTTACATGGCGAAGAACATCGCCGAAGGCATCAACGCGGCAGGCCACAACGAGGGCGGCGCGATGAACGCGTTCCTCGGCATGGGCATGGCACAGAACATGGGCGGCAACATCATGGGCGGCTATATGCAGAACCCGCAGTATGTCAATCAGAACCAGCAGTATCAGCAGCAGGCGCCTCAGCAGCAGGCTCCCCAGCAGCAGGCAGCGCCCGCGGGCGGCTGGACCTGCACCTGCGGCGCGGTGAACACCGGCAAATTCTGCTGCGAGTGCGGCTCTCCCAAGCCCGAAGCACCCAAAAAGCGCTTCTGCGGCAACTGCGGCGCGCAGCTCACCGAGGGTCAGAAGTTCTGCCCCGAGTGCGGCACCAAGCAGTAATCGCTTAACGCGGCGGGCGGCGCCGTGAAACAGCGGGGCGCCCGTCAGACAGCGCAAACGATAAAACAGGAGTCGATTTTATGGCGACAATGAGCTACAAGTGTCCGAATTGCGACGGACCCTTAAAATTTGATCCCGAAAAACAACTGTTCACCTGCGAATACTGCCTGGGCGAATTCCCGCCCGCGCAGGTGCAGCAGATGAACCAACAAAAAGAACAGCATGAGACCTATGACGAGCGCGAGGTGAAGCACGCCGAGCAGGTCAAGCAGGAGGCACAGGCGCAGGGCATCGACGACAACGGCGAGTACGCCGTGTCCTACACCTGCCCGAGCTGCGGCGCCGAGGTGGTCACCACCTCCACCACCGCCGCCACCACCTGCTTCTACTGCTACAACCCCATCGTGCTGGGCAGCCGTCTGTCGGGCGAGTTCAACCCCGACCGGGTGCTCCCCTTTGAGCTGTCCAAGGAAAAGGCGGTCGATCGGTTTCTTGCGATGTGCGGCAAGCGGTGGTTCCTGCCCAAGGGCTTCACGGGCAAATCGCAGGTGGAAAAGCTCAACGGCGTTTACTTCCCTTACTGGTTCGCCGACGAGCAAAAATCCGCCCACCTCACCGCCACGGGCAAGAAGATCCGCACCTGGCGCTCGGGCAACAAGGAATACACCGAGACCCGCGTGTTCCATGTGGTGCGCGGCGGCGACGTCGTCATCCGCAACGTCTTTGAGCGCGCGCTCAAAAGCGAGAGCCGCGATATGCTGCAAAGCGTGCATCCCTTTGACATGTCCAAGGCGCAGCCCTTTGCCATGAGCTACCTGTCGGGCTTCCAGGCGGAAAAGCGCGACCTCGACAAAAAGGACGTCGAGCCCGTCATCGAGCAGAAAATGCACGAGTACGCCGAGCAGGTGCTCAAAAACACCATGGAGGGCTATGACGTCATCGAGACCGAGAGCTTCAACGAGCGCACCGATCTTGCGGCATACACCTACAACCTGCTGCCCGTGTGGATGATGACCTACAAATACAACGGCGAGATCATCCCCTTTGCCATCAACGGTCAGACAGGCAAGGCATACGGTCAATTGCCCGTAGCCGCCGGCAAGCTGGCGATCGCGTCGGTCATCGTCGCGGTGCTGGTATTTGTGCTCGGAACGTTGGGAGGTATGCTGTTCTTATGAGAAAGAAACTCATTATCCGATCCTCGGCGCTGGCGCTGGCGGTCATGCTGATTTTTGCCTCGGTGTTCTGCGCCTTTGCCGAGATCACGCAGACCTACGCCATCACCGACGACGCGGCGGTGTTCAGCGCGGACGAGGCGGCAAGCCTCGCCGTCAAGCTCGATGAAGCGGGCAGCCGGACCGGCTGGCAGTTCATCGTTCACACCTCCAACGACGGCATCAGCGGCGACGACGCGCTGGAGCGCCACTACAACGATTATTACGACAGCCAAAGCTTCGCCTACGACGCGATCATGCTCGTCATCGACCGCGGCTCGGGTCTGCGCGACCTGCTGACCTACGGCGACGTCAGGGCATATTTCAAGGACTCCTCCCGCTACGACATCATCAAGGACGCCATGCGCCCCTACCTCGAAGAGGACGATATGGTCGGCGCAACCGAGCAGTTCATCGAAAAGGCCGTGGAAGTCCACGATATGGGCAAGACGAGCGCGCTGGTGCTCTCGCTGCGGAAATACGGCTGGATCGCGGGCATCGCGTCCGTGATCGCGGGCTTGGCATTTTTCCTCGCCAACCGCTCCCGCTACAAGAACATGGGCAAGGCGGGCACCTATGACCTGAAGGCGAACAGCAGCGTCGACCTGCGCGACGTGGAGGACGATTTCGTCACCCAGCACACCACGGTGCGCACCATCCGCGAGGATAACGACCGCGACTCGGGCAGCAGCCATTCCGGCGGCGGCAACAGCAGCGGCGGCTTTTAAACCAACAGAATAAACGAAAAGCTCAAGGCGGAAATTGCATTGACGCCGAGACCGTTTCAATTCGCACCCGTTTCACACGGGCGCGTCAGCATGAGAAAAACGGCGGTGAGCATTTTCACCGCCGTTTATTTTCCGGAAAGGATCATATGGAACCAACACAGGAAACCAAGACCCGCGTGGCGGTCATCAGCATCATCGTTGAGGAACCCGGATGCGTGCCCGCCATCAATGAGATCCTCCATGCCGCATCCGACCGCATCATCGGCAGGATGGGGATCCCCTACCGCGAAAAGGACATCAGCATCATCAGCGTGGTGGTCGACGCGGCACAGGACGACATCAACAACCTTTCGGGGCGTCTGGGAAGGCTACCGGGCGCGACCGTCAAAACCGCCTATTCCAAGAAGTAATGAATACCCTGACGATCATCGACAAGCTGAAAACCGAACAGAACGCCTCCCGCGACGAGCTGATCTTCCTGCTGCGCCGCCTCGGCGAACAGGAGCGCAGGGCGCTGCGGGAAGCCGCGCGGGAAACCGCGCTGCGGCAGTTCGGCAACAAGATCTATATCCGCGGATTGATCGAGATCTCGAGCGTCTGCAAGAACGACTGTTATTATTGCGGGCTGCGCCGCTCCAATCCGCATGCCGTGCGCTATCGGCTGAGCGAGGAGCAGATCCTCTCCTGCTGCCGCAAGGGGTGGGGGCTTGGCTTTCGCACCTTTGTGCTGCAGGGCGGCGAGGACGGCTTTTTCACCGACGCGCGCGTCTGCGGCATCGTCGGCGCCATCAAGTCTCGGTTTCCCGACTGCGCGATCACCCTGTCGCTGGGCGAGCGGGGTGAGGAGAGCTTCCGGCGGCTCTTTGACGCGGGCGCCGACCGCTATCTGCTGCGGCACGAGACCGCCGATCCCGATCACTATCAAAAGCTCCACCCGCCCGAAATGAGCGGCAGCGAGCGTCAGAAACAGCTCTTCGCCCTCAAGCGCATCGGCTTTCAGACGGGCGCGGGCTTCATGGTCGGCTCGCCGTACCAGACGGCGGAGAATTTGGCGGACGATCTGCTGTTCCTCAAACGGCTGGCGCCGCAGATGTGCGGCATCGGACCCTTCATCCCGCACAGGGATACCGCGTTTCACGACAAGCCGCGCGGCAGCTTGGAATTGACGCTGGCGCTGCTGGCGATCATCCGCCTCATGCACCCGCGCATCCTCCTGCCCGCCACCACCGCGCTGGGCACCATCCATCCACAGGGAAGGGAGCAGGGCATCCTGCACGGCGCGAACGTCGTCATGCCCAACCTTTCGCCCGAGGAACACCGCCGCGATTACGCGATCTACGACAACAAGCTCGCGACGGGCGTGGAATCCGCCGAGGGCTTGGACAAATTGAAGGCGCAAATGCGCGCGATCGGCTATGAGATCGTTACGGACCGCGGCGACTACCGCGGCAACGAAACAAATAAAATCATAAGGGAGTAATCAAGTTATGGCAATTTATGACCCCAAATCCCTCAAGGCTGAGGAATTTATCAACGACGAGGAAATTCAGGCGTCCCTGCAGTACGCCGACGAAAACAAGGACAACTTTGCGCTGATCGATGAAATCATCGAAAAGGCAAGGCTGCGCAAGGGCATCACCCACCGCGAGGCGAGCGTCCTGCTCGCCTGCGAGGACGAGGCGAAAATCAAAGAGATATTTGCCCTCGCCGAGCAGATCAAAAAGGACTTCTACGGCGACCGCATCGTCATGTTCGCGCCGCTGTATCTCTCCAACTACTGCGTCAACGGCTGCGTCTACTGCCCCTATCACGCGAAGAACAAGCACATCTGCCGCAAAAAGCTGACCCAAGAGGAGGTCAAGGCGGAGGTCATCGCCTTGCAGGACATGGGACACAAGCGTCTGGCGATCGAGTCGGGCGAGGATCCCGTCAACAATCCCATCGAGTATATTCTGGAATGCATCAAGACCATCTATTCCATCAAGCATAAAAACGGCGCCATCCGCCGCGTTAACGTCAACATCGCCGCCACGACGGTGGAGAATTACAAAAAGCTCCACGACGCGGGCATCGGCACCTACATCCTCTTCCAGGAGACCTATCACAAGAAGAGCTATGAGCTGCTGCATCCCACGGGTCCCAAGCACAACTACGCCTATCACACCGAGGCGATGGACAGAGCCATGGAGGGCGGCATCGACGACGTGGGTCTGGGCGTCCTCTTCGGACTCGAGCTGTACCGCTATGAGCTGGCGGGCCTGCTGATGCACGCCGAGCATCTGGAGGCTGTCCACGGTGTCGGACCGCACACCATCAGCGTGCCGCGCATCCAGCCCGCCGACGACATCGACCCCGAGGACTTTGACAACGGCATCGACGACGACACCTTTGCCAAGCTGATCGCGATCATCCGCATCGCGGTGCCCTACACGGGCATGATCATCTCCACCCGCGAGAGCGCCGAGGTGCGCAAGAAGGCGCTGCGCCTCGGCATCTCCCAGATCAGCGGCGGCTCGCGCACCAGCGTCGGCGGCTATGTGGAGGAGGAAAAGGAGGAGGACAACTCCGCGCAGTTCGACGTTTCCGACCGCCGCACCCTTGACGAGGTCGTGCGCTGGCTGATGGAGTTGGGCTATATCCCGTCCTTCTGCACCGCCTGTTACCGCGAGGGCAGAACGGGCGACCGCTTCATGTCGCTGTGCAAGAGCGGTCAGATCCAAAACTGCTGCCACCCGAACGCCCTGATGACCCTCGAGGAATATCTGGTGGACTACGCTTCACCCGAGACCCGCGCCATCGGCGAAAAGGTCATCGCCGAGCAGCTATGCAACATCCCCAAGGAGAAGGTGCGCCGGATCGCCGAGGAGCATATCGAGGAGATCAAGAACAACGGCAAGAGAGACTTCCGTTTCTGATAACATACAAAAGAGAGGTGATCCCATGTCACTGAATGAGACCCCTTCCGGCGAGCGCGTGCACATCGGGTTCTTCGGCAGGCGCAACGCGGGAAAATCGAGCGTCGTCAACGCCTTTACCGGTCAGCCGCTCTCGGTGGTGTCCGACGTCAAGGGCACGACCACCGACCCCGTTTCCAAGGCGATGGAGCTGCTGCCGCTCGGCCCCGTGATGATCATCGACACGCCGGGCTTTGACGACGAGGGCGCCCTCGGTGAGGAGCGCGTCAGGCGCACCAAGCAGGTGCTCAACCGCGTGGACATCGCGGTGCTGGTGATCGACGGCACGGTCGGCAGGACCGCAGCCGACGAAGAGCTGATTGCGATCTTCCGGCAAAAAAACATCCCCTATGTCATCGCCTGCAACAAGAGCGACCTGACAGGGGAGGGGCAGTGCGACGGTATCGCCGTCAGCGCGCTGCGTCAGACAAATATCGAATTGTTAAAGGAGACCGTCGCCCGTCTGGTCAAGACCGGCGACGACGGCCGCCGTCTCTGCGCCGATCTGGTCGAGCCGGGCGATACGGCGGTGCTGGTGGTGCCGATCGACAAGGCGGCGCCCAAGGGCAGGCTGATCCTGCCCCAGCAGCAGACCATCCGCGACCTGCTCGACCGGGGCGCCATCCCCGTGATCTGCCGCGACGAGGAGCTTGCCGTCACGCTCGGCAGGCTCAAAGAAGCGCCCAAGCTGGTGATCACCGACAGCCAGGCGTTCGGGCGCGTCAAGGACATCGTCCCCGAGAGCGTGCCGCTGACCTCGTTTTCCATCCTGATGGCGCGGTACAAGGGCTTTCTCGAGACGGCGGTGCGCGGCGCCGCGGCGATCGAAGCGCTGACGGACGGCAGCCGCGTGCTGATCGCCGAGGGCTGCACCCATCACCGCCAGTGCGACGACATCGGCACGGTCAAGCTGCCCCGCATGCTGCGCGGTTATACGGGAAAGGCGATCGCCATCGAGACAAGCTCGGGCAAGGGCTTTCCCGACGATCTTGCGCCGTATGATCTGATCATCCACTGCGGCGGCTGTATGCTCAACGAGCGCGAGGTGACCTATCGGCGCAATTTCGCGTCCGACAGCGGCGTGCCCTTCACGAACTACGGTACCGCGCTGGCGTATATGCAGGGCATCCTGCGCCGCACCCTCGGCGTTTTCCCCGACCTGCAAAAGCTGGTCACCAACCACTGACCACTAATCGGCTACGGCTTTTCCTGCGTCAGGAATTCAATGCTCCTTTCGATCGCGTCGACCGAGGTGCCCCATTCCTGACCCTTGCTGCGGTAGTCAAACATCGTCACAAAGTGACTGATATCCTTTTTCAGGCTTTCCAGATAGCCGCGCGTCAGCTTGAGCGCGTCCGCGTGGAATTCGGGCAGCAGCTTGGACGGCACGCCGCCCTTGCTCATCGCCGCCGCCATCATAAAGCGGTAGTGCTCCAGACAGATGAACGGCTGGTCGCGGAAGGTCTCGCGGAACGGGCTGCCCTTTGTCCATTCCACAAAGACGGTCGCCATCAGGTGCAGCATGTCCGCCTCGACGCGGTCGCAGACATAGCAGGAGCCGGTCAGCTCCCCGATTGCCGCGAGCTGCTTTTTGTCGGGCTTACCCGCCTTGGCGGGCATGAGCTGCTCTAAGATCTCCTGCAAATGGCTCTCTAAAATCAACGCATTCGGCAGCTTTTGCCCCACCTGCGTCATCTTGGCGAAGTGGCGGTGGCAAAAGCCTTTTTTATTGGTGATGACGCGCACGCTCGGCTCCATCATGGCGTCGCCCGTCACGAATTCGCAGTACTGCTGCTCGAGCATCCGCTGCATGCGGCAGAGCGGGCAGCCGTCGCGGGGCGCAAAAAGGTCGTTGATCGGTATGGTGACAATGGTTTCCTTCATCAAGATCATCTCCGTTTTTCTTTATTATAGTATCATATCAGGCAAAATGTCGCCAAAGTTCCCTAAAATCGACGTAATTGTGAAAAAGAATCTGACAAAATCAGTATAGCATAAACTATGAAAAAGTGCTATAATAGTTGAAAAAAATAACAAAGATTTTTTTCAACGGGAAATTGCGTACCCGCCGCCGAACACCGTCATCGCGATCGACGCGGTTCGGACAGGCAGGAGCGCGCCCGACGGTTTCGTTATGTTAGTTTTTGAACAGATCCATGACCTCGATTTAGCGCAGACCCTCGATTGCGGTCAGTGCTTTCGCTGGACGGCGCAGGAGGACGGCTCCTTTCACGGCGTGGCGTTCGGCAAGAGCGTCACCGCCCGCATGGAGGGAGACCGGCTTGTTCTGGACGGCGCCGATGAAGCGGACCGCGCGCTTTGGCACGCCTATTTTGACCTCGACACGGATTACGGGGAGATCGCCCGCACACTCGGCAGGCTGCATCCCGTGCTGCGGGAGGCGGCGGAATATGCCGGGGGGATCCGGCTGCTTCGTCAGGAGAGGTTTGAGACGCTCTGCACCTTCATCATCTCCCAGAACAACAACATCCCCCGCATCAAGGGGATCGTCGCGCGGCTGTGCGAGCATTTCGGCGCGCCGCTGCCCGGCGGATGCTTTGCGTTCCCGTCGGCACGGGACCTGAGCCGGCTTTCGGCGGAAGATCTGGCGCCGCTGCGCGCGGGCTTCCGTGCGCGCTACCTGATCGACGCGGCGCAGAAGGTGAACAGCGGCGCGGTCGATCTGTCGCTGTGCGAGACCGTGCCATATGAAACGGCGCGCGCCGAGCTGATGAAGATCACGGGCGTGGGCGTCAAGGTCGCCGACTGCACGCTGCTCTTCGGCATGCACCGGACAGAGGCTTTTCCGCTCGATGTGTGGATGAAGCGCGCCATGCAGACGCTGTTCCCCGGATTGTCACCTCTTGACTTCGCCCCCTATGCAGGTGTGGCGCAGCAGTATATTTTTCACTACAGCCGTATGCATCCGGAATTATTTGCCAAATAAGAGAATTGTCAAAATATTATAAATATTATCGCGATTATTGTGCAGAATGCTGTTTGATTCGTGAATTTAGATAAATAATACCCGATTTTTTTTACTAAAAAAATCGCACTTTTAATTGCGAGTTTTGTTTGTCTATGGTATAATTATGCTAGATAGTAGGCTGAAAGCCTTAAATCGGAAAAATATACTTAGAAGAGGAGCAATTAACATGAAAGCAATCAAAAGAACCGTATCCGTCTTGCTTTCTTTGATGCTTGTCCTCGGTATGGTTACCATGGGCATCAGCGTCGCGAGCGCAGCGGAAAACACCATTACCTACACTTCCAACATCGGCGCACAGGGCACCAAGACCTATGTTCCCGGCACCGACAAGCAGGTAACCGTAACCTATAACCTGAAGACAAGCACCCCCATCATCAACGTGCAGGCTGTCGTCACCTTTGACCCCGCTGTCCTTAAACTGGCAGACGGACAGACTGCCGCTACCGTATGCCCGAACATCCCCGGCGCGACCGTCAACCTGACTAAGTCCGGCAGAGTTCCCTTTGCTGCTTCCGATTTTGCGGGCGGCTATGATTTCTCGGCAGGCGGCGCTTTCGTCACCGTTATTTTTGATATCATCGGCTCCGGCAACACCACCGTCAACCTGGCGGTCGACACCCTCACCGGCACCACAGCGCTGTCCGCAAACGACGTTCCCGTCGTGATCGCCGAAGAGCTCCAGGAAGGCGCTGCGATCACTCCCACTGCCGAGGCAGAGGTCAGCGGCGAGTCCGGCGTCAGCATGGATACCTTCATCTACAGCCGCGGTGTTAATCTGAAGGGCAAGATCGGCTTCCAGTTTATTTTCTACGCCAATCCCGAAGGCTATGACGCCAGCACCCTGAATGTTTCCATCCAGGGTCCTCACGACGATCAGAACATCAACAAGGCTTACAGCCAGATGCAGAGCGCGGGCAAGATGGGCGGCAAGCCTGTGCGCACAGCCGCCTACTTCCTGATGGCTTCTTATCTGACCCAGCCTGTTACCATCACCGTATCTCAGGGCTCTGAGGTTATCGCTACCGAGACGCTGAATGTCTGTGACTTCGCGAGCGCCACCATCGAGGCGAACCCCAACGACAACAAGGTTCCTCTGCTGAAGGCGATGCTCAACTACGGCGCATACAGCCAGATTTATACGAACAAGTTCACCGATAACCTTGCCAACAAGCACATCGACTCCACCTTGGCGCCCGTCACCGCGGACATGATTCAGGCGACTCCCAACTCGCCCGCAACACATCCCGATGTTTCGGCTCTGGGTCTCTCCCTCTATCAGGAGGGTGTTGAGCTCGGTTCTCAGAACGCCATCAATTACTACTACAGGGTCGACGACGAGACCAAATTCGGCAGCGCATCCGCCACGATCGACAGCAAGGCAGCCACGTTCAACTATGTTACCAAGATGGGCAAGAAGCGCCTGATGTTGCTCAAGGTCGCCGATATCGCCGCCAAGGATATGGACAGCGTCCACACCATCGCGTTCAGCAACGGCAAGACCTACAATGTCAGCATTCTGAGCTATCTCAAGACTAAGTTAGCAAGCGACAGCAGCGATATCTGCACTGCCATGTACTGGTATTATGCTGCGGCAAAAGAATATTTTAGCTAACTATTGCAATTTGTTATGAAATAAGGTATACTATCATAACAAAGAAAAGGAGGTGCGAAGATAAATGAAATATTCAAAGGCTTTTATGGACGTCGTTGATCTGCAGGCTGAGGAAGCTATCCTGACCAGCACAAACGAAGACGAATGCAATGACCACTGCGATTTTGATTGTGACTTCGTTCCATTCTAAAAAACGCCGGTAAAAAGGCTGCTGTACCGTGGGTGCAGCAGCTTTTTTTTGCAAACATTTTTACTTGCTTTTTTTCCTCCGTTAGTGTATGATAATAATAATACTGAAAAAGAATGGTGATACATATGAAGCAGATCATGAACGGCGACCCGCACGCGATTGCTGTCATCGGAAAAAAGAAGATTCAGGGCGACGCGACATACCGCTGGTCGGATTTTGTTTTGCCGCTCATGCACCGTGGGGAACCGTATGTATTCCACAACCTGACAAAGCGCTGCTATCAGGTCAGCCCGTCGCTTGCCACAGCCCGCGAGACGGTGTTTACCTCGGCGAATATTCTGCGTGACAGCGACCTCACCCTGCTGGCGGAGGACGGCTTTTTGGTTCCCGCAGACAAGGACGAGGCGGCATACTATGAGGGAATTTTGCAGGTGCTCCGCATGGTGCGCGAGAAGGGAAAGAAAAAGGGATACCGTTCGTTCGTGCTGCTGCCGACCACCGCGTGCAACGCGCGCTGTGTGTATTGCTTCGAGCAGGGGATGAAATATGTCACCATGACGGACGAGGTGGCCGAGCAGACCATCCGCTTCATGCTGGATCATGTCTGCCCGGGAGAAAAGGTCACCCTCAGCTGGTTCGGCGGCGAGCCGCTGATCGGCGAAAAGACGATCGACAGGATCACGGACGCGATGACGGCGGCGGGGATCGACTTCAAGAGCAAAATCGTCACCAACGGCAGCCTGATCACCGAGGCGCTGGTGGAAAAAATGAAAAAGCGCTGGCATGTCTACGCGCTGCAGATCACGCTGGACGGCGTCGAGGAAGAATATAACAGCAGGAAAAACTATGTGTTCCCATACGACTCGGCTTACTGGCACGTGCTCAGCCGCATCAAAATGATCGTCGACAGCGGGCTGTACCTGTGCATCCGCGTGAACATCGACGAGAAAAACATCGGCGGGGTCAAGCAGATGATCGACGATCTTCGTCCCTTCATCAAGTATCCGGAAAACACCACGATCGACCTGGTGCCGCTGTTTGAGGTCCAGGGCAGAGAGAGCGGCATCGCGGTGTGGAAGGAGCTGTTCGAGCTGATGACCTACATTGATTCCACCGAGTTTTGCACCACCCCGCACAGCCAACTCAAACGCGTCAAGCTGCGCCACTGCATGGCGGAGAATCTCACCCGTTCGATCGCCATCGCGCCGGACGGCAAGCTGTATAACTGCGAAAACCTTGATTCCTTTGAGAGCATCGGCACGGTTTTTGACGGCATTACCCGCCCGGATCTGGTGCGCGCGTTCTCGACGGTGGAGAAAACGGCGGAAAAATGCCGGGGATGCGTATCGCTTCCCGAATGCACGACCTTTACCAAGTGCAAAAACCCCTCCACCCACTGCAAATTTGCCAAGAGAGAGTACTTGGCGTATGATCTGCACAGGCAGCTTGATAAAAAAGCAAACGCAGCTTCTGAGGAAATGGCGGCAGACTGCTGATATTGCCTTCTCGTAAAACGAAGCTTTCAAGATAAAACGGCGGATCCTGATGACAGGACCCGCCGCAGTTTTTTATTCGATTCCAAAAAATGTCCGCGCATTCTCCGCGGTGATATCCAGCAGCTCCTGCACGCCGATGCGGCGCAGGGCTGCTATTTTTTCCGCCGCGTAGATGATCATGCTGCTGTCGCAGCGCTTGCCGCGGAACGGAACGGGCGCCATATAGGGCGCGTCGGTCTCGAGCAGCAGGCGGTCGAGCGGGATGTCCGATGCGACCTCCAAGCTGTGGCGGGCGTTTTTGAACGTCACCACCCCGCCGAGACTGATGTAACAGCCAAGCCGCACCGCCTCGCGCGCCAGCTCGACGCTGCCCGAAAAGCAGTGCACCAGCGCCTTGGGTCTGCGCAGTCGCAGCAGGTCAAAGACGTCGCCGTGCGCCTCGCGGTCATGCACGACGATCGGCATGCGCAGGTCGAGTGAGAGGTCGATCTGCTCGCGGAACACGCGCTGCTGCAGGGGCTTGGGGATGTCCCAGTGATAATCGAGCCCCGTCTCGCCGACGGCGACCACCTTGGGGTGGCGTGTGAGCGCCGCGACGCGGTCAAGATAATCGTCGGGCAGGCTTTCGAGGTTCTCGGGATGGAACCCCACCGCCGCGTAGCAGTGGTCATAGCGCTCGGCAAGCGCGATCACCCGCGCGGCGCTGTCGAGGTCGACGGCGTTGTTCACCACGCCGCATACGCCCTTTTCGGGCAGCGCCGTCAGCACCTCGTCCCTGTCCGCGTCAAACCACGCGTCGTCATAGTGCGCGTGCGCGTCGAAGATGTGATGCATGCCCATCTCAGGAGATCTTCCAGCCGGCGGGCATGTCGTCGGCGACCGTCACGAGGCGGAGCTGTTCGCTGTCGCCCTCGCCGTGGACTGCCGAGAGGATCATGCCGTGGCTCTCGATGCCGCAGAGCTTGACGGGCTTGAGGTTGGAGACAAAGAGGATCTTTTTGCCGACCAGCTCCTCGGGCTGATAGTATTTCGCGATACCGCTGACGATGGTGCGCTCGCCCGTGCCGTCAAAAATACGGAATTGCAGCAGCTTCTTGCTCTTTTTGACCTTTTCGCACGCCTTGACCTCGCCGACGCGGATGTCGCACTTGGCAAAGTCGTCGATGCCGATCTTGGGGATGCTCTCCAGATCCTCGGCTTCCTCCAGCTGCTCGATGGTCTTTTCACCCTCGGCGGCTGCCTGCTGCTTCGCTTTCAGCGCCGCCTCAAACTGCTTGGGGTCGATGCGCACGAACAGGGGTGTCGCCTGACCGAGCTGTGTGCCCGCCTGATAGGCGCCGAAGGACGCAAGCGTTTCGTAGCCCGCGGCATCGCAGTTGATCTGCGCGAGGATCGCCTTGTGCGTGTCGGGCATGAAGGGGAGAAGCAGCACCGCGATGAAGCGGATGCTCTCGAGCAGGTTGTACAGGACCGTTCCGAGGCGCGGTTTGGTCTCGTCGGTCTTCGCGAGCACCCACGGCGCAGTTTCGTCGATGTATTTGTTGCAGCGCTTGGCGAGGTTGATGACCGCCTCCAGCGCGTCGCTGATGTGGAAGATATTGATGGCGTCGTCCACCTTTTTGACCGTGTCAAGGCAGAACTGCCTGAGCTCGTCGTCCAAGGGGTCGGGGGTGTTCGGCTCCTGCACCACGCCGCCGAAGTATTTGTTGTTCATCGCGACGGTGCGGTTGACCAGATTGCCCAGCGTGTTGGCGAGGTCGGCGTTGAAGCGCTCCACGATCGTGTCATAGGTGATGGAGCCGTCGTTGGCAAAGGGCATCTCGCTGAGCAGGTAGTAGCGCACCGCGTCGACGCCGATCATCTCTACCAGCTCGTCGGCATAGATGACGTTGCCGCGGCTCTTGCTCATCTTGTCCTCGCCGAAGAGCAGCCACGGATGACCGTAGACCTGCTTGGGCAGAGGCTCGCCCAGCGCCATCAGCATGATCGGCCAGTAGATGGTGTGGAAGCGCACGATGTCCTTGCCGATGATGTGCGCGTCGGCAGGCCAGTATTTTTGGTACATCTCGCTGCTGCCGTCGGGGTCGTAGCCGAGCGAGGTGATATAGTTCGACAGCGCGTCGATCCAGACATAGACGACGTGCTTGTCGTCAAAGTCGACGGGGATGCCCCACTTGAAGCTCGTGCGCGAGACGCAGAGGTCCTGCAGGCCGGGCTTGATGAAGTTGTTGAGCATCTCTTTTTTGCGGCTCTCGGGATAGATGAAGTCGGGATGGCTCTCGATGTATTCCTCGAGCTGCTTTTGGTATTTGGACAGGCGCAGGAAATACGCCTCCTCCTTCATGGGCTTGACCTCTCTGCCGCAGTCGGGGCACTTGCCGTCGACAAGCTGGCTCTCGGTCCAGAAGCTTTCGCAGGGCGTGCAGTACAGTCCCTCGTAGCTGCCCTTGTAGATGTCGCCCTGCTCGTAGAGCTTTTTGAAGATTTTCTGCACGACCTTTTCGTGCTTTTCGTCGGTGGTGCGGATAAAGTAGTCGTAGGAGGTGTTCAGCACGTCGCAGATCGCGCGGATCTCGCCCGCGACCTTATCGACATATTCCTTGGGCGTGCAGCCCTCCGCCCGGGCGTACATCTCGATTTTCTGACCGTGCTCGTCGGTTCCGGTCTGGAAGAACACGTCGTAGCCCAGCATTCTCTTGTAGCGCGCGATGGCGTCGGTCAGGACGATCTCGTAGCTGTTGCCGATGTGCGGCTTGCGCGAGGTATAGGCGATGGCGGTGGTGATGTAATACGGTTTTTTCTCACACATAATTTGTCCTCCTTAGGCTGTAGCAGCCAAAATTTGCTTTATCTTACAGTATAGCAAATTTCGGCTGCTTTTTCAAGCCCGTGCTCACTTTTCGCGGGATTTTGTGACCAGCGCCGCGCAGACGGAGAAAAATATCGCCGCCGCAACGCCCGCCGCGGCGATCGTGACGCCGCCCGTGAGGATGCCGAGCGCACCGTCACGCCGCAGTGCGTCGCGCACGCCCTGCGCCATCAGGCTGCCGAAGCCCGACAGCGGGATGGATGCGCCCTCCTGCCCGAAGCGCACAAGCGGCTCGTACAGCCCGAGTGCCCCGAGGATCAGCCCCGCGATGACAAAGCCCGTGAGGATGCGCGCCGGCGTGAGCGAGGTCTTGTCGATCAAAACCTGCCCGACGACGCAGATCAGCCCGCCCGTCAGGAATGCAAACAGATATTGCATGCAAAATCTCCTTTCCGTTTTTCAAATAGCATGCCCCAATCAATCGAATTTTATCCTACGGCTGTAGCAGGCGCCCAAGGGCGCCTTCTCCGCGCGAGCGTGACGCTCGACTCAATCCACGAGTGAGAGGGTTGTTTGGACGGTTACCGTTAGCGCCCGCGCTATAACGCGGGATATTAACCTAACCTTTCTCACAAACGTTGCACGCGCGGACTGGCCCCCGCGACACGCGGGCGCGCAAAAAATGCAGAACACTGCTAAGGAGTGACACAGATGATCGAGGTAAAAAACCTCACAAAACGCTACGGTAAGATCACGGCGCTGGACAACATCAGCTTCACCGTCGACACGGGCGAAGTGCTGGGATTCCTCGGGCCGAACGGCGCGGGCAAGTCCACGACCATGAACATCATTACCGGCTACATCTCCTCCACCCGGGGTACCGTTACGGTGGACGGATGCGAGATCCTCGCGGAGCCGAGGAAAACCAAGCAGAAAATCGGCTATCTTCCCGAGCTGCCGCCGCTGTACGTCGATATGACGGTGCGCAAGTATCTGGAATTCATGTTCGACCTCAAACGCGTCAAGCTGCCGAAAAAGGAGCATGTCGACGAGGTCATGCGGCTGGTGGGGCTGGAAAAGCACGGAAACAGGCTGATCAAAAACCTGTCGAAGGGCTATCGCCAGCGCGTCGGCTTTGCGCAGGCGCTGCTGGGCAATCCGCCCGTCATCATCCTCGACGAGCCGACCGTCGGACTTGACCCGCAGCAGATCATCGAGATCCGCAAGCTGATCAAGAGCCTCGGCAAAAAGCACACGGTCATCTTCTCGTCCCATGTGCTCAGCGAGATATCCGCCACCTGCGACCGCATCATCATCATCGCGGAGGGCAGGATCATCGCCGACGCCAAGAAGGACGAGCTGTCCAAGGTGCTGGCGGACGGTCAGCAGCTGACCGCCGTGATCGAGGGCACGCCCGCCGACATCATCGCGGAGCTGAAAAAGATCCCCGACGTCACGCAGGCGAAAAAGACCGAGACCCTCTCGGATAAGACGGGTCGCTATGCCGTCGAATACAAGCCCGGCGCGGATATCCGCCGCGAGACGTTTCACGCCATGGCGCGCATCCACTGCCCGATTCTGGAAATGCGCGCGGGCAGCGAGAGCTTGGAGGAGCTGTATCTCAAGCTCACCGCAAAAGCGAAAGGAGGAGCAGAAGCATGAGTGCGATCTATAAACGCGAAATGTCCGGCTACTTCAATTCGGCGATCGCCTATGTCGTGCTGGCGGTATACTTCTTCTTTTCCGGCTGGTTTTTCTACCTGTATTGCTTTTACGGCGATTCCGCAAGCCTCTCCTATGTGTTCGCCAACATGTTCTATATCATCATGTTCGTCATTCCCGTTTTGACGATGAAAACCTTTTCCGAGGAAAAGCGGCAGAAAACCGATCAGGCGCTGCTGACCGCGCCCGTCAGCCTGACCGAGATCGTGCTCGGCAAGTTCTTGGGCGCGCTGACCATCTACGCCCTGTGCTGCGCCATCTTTTTGGTGTACGGCGTGGTGATCTCCTTCTTTGCGCAGCCGCAGTGGTCGGTCATGCTGTGCACGCTGCTGGGCATGTTCCTGCTTGGCGCGGCGGTGATCGCCATCAATGTCTTTATCTCCTCGCTGACCGAGAGCATGGTCGTTGCGGCGGTCGTCGGCATGGCGGTGGGTCTGCTGATCGACACCATGGGCTACTTTGCCAATCTGATCCCCGTCGACTGGCTGCGGACTGTTTTGGATAAAATCAATTTCCTGAACTACTACACAAACTTTACCTACGGCATTCTCAGCGCCGTCGACGTGGTGTTCTACCTGAGTGTGACGGGACTGTTTTTGTTCTTTACCGTGCGCGTCCTCGAGCGGCGCCGCTGGAGCTAAGGAGGGGATCGCATGGCTGACAAAAAAGAAAAAACAGTTGCCCGCGACGGCAAGAATACCGAAAAGAAGGGCGGTATCAAGGCGCTGCTCGCAAAACGCAGGCTGCGCCACGGCTCGCTGGCTGTCATTCTGACAGCGGTGGGCGTCGCGGTGGTGATCCTGATCAATGTGATCGTGGGACTGCTGATCGACCGCTTTCCCGATCTAAAGGCGGACTTCACCGCCAACAAGGCGTACGCGCTGTCCGATGACACCAAGGACTATATGAGCCACCTGACCAAGGACGTCAAGCTCTATATCCTGAGCGACGAAAAGACCTTTACCGAGAGCAGCACCTACTTTGTACAGGCGAAGAACCTGCTGGACAAGATGGTCTCCTGCGCTGACGGAAAATTCACCTACGAGTTCGTCGATACCACCGACAACCCGCAGTTTACCCAGAAGTACCCCAACATCGACTGGACCACCAAGAGCAATTTCGGTGTGCTGGAATGCGGCGACCAATACAAGGGGCTGACGGTCAAGGAGTGCTTCACCTACGACGAGGAGTATTACAACTACTACGGCAGCTACAGCTGGACGGGCACCACCATCGAGCAGGCGGTCGTCAAGGGCGCGCTCAACGTCACCACCGAGGACAAGGTGATCGTGGATGTGCTGACCAGCGAGGGCGAGACCGGCGAGAACGGCTATGAGGGCTTGACCGCACTGCTGACCGACAATGCCTATCAGGTCAACGAGGTCTCGCTGCTGACGGGCACGCTGGACGAGGACGCGAAGCTCGCGCTGATGTTCGCGCCGATGACCGACCTGAGCGACAAGTCCGCCGAGACCCTGAGCGCATGGTTGGAAAACGGCGGCAAGTACGGCAGGACGCTGATCTATGTCGCCAACGCCGACCCGACGGTCACCGAGCAAAAGAAACCGAATATCGATGCCCTTCTCAGCGACTGGGGCATGGAGACCGGCACGGGTATCGTCTATGAGACCGACATCAACCACTGCCTCAACAACGCGCCGTTCTACACCTTCCTTTCGGACTACGCCGACAAATATGTCGAGAACCTGAAAAACAAGAACGTTCCCGTCATCGTCGAGTACGCAAACGGCGTCAACATCAAGGACGAGGGCGTCGCGCACGCCTGGTACGAATATCCGGGGGCGAAAGCGGACAAGGCGCTCCATCCTTGGGACGGCGTCACCGAAGCGAAATTCACCGCGCCGAAGGTCGGCACGCCCACCGACTGGAAGGAGCTCGACGAGAAGGGCAAGTATTCGTGGCTCAAGACGCCGAAATGGCACGGCAAGCTCTGCGAAGTCGGGCCGCTGGCGCGCTATATCATTATCTACACCCGCGCCCAGCAGGGCATGCTGCCCGACCCGACATGGGCGGAAAAAATGATGATCGACCAAATCGACGCCGTGTCGAAGGTGCTGAACCTGCCGCCTCACGTTTGGCTGCCGACGATGGTGGGCCGTACGGCGGCCCGCGCGCTCGACGCGCAGCTCAACGCGGAAATCGCGAAATTCTTCTTCGACCAGCTCATCGCCAACCTCAAAGCCGGCGACACGCAGGTCGCGAACATGGCGAAATGGGAGCCTTCCGAATGGCCGAAAATGGCGAAGGGCGTCGGCCTCTACGAAGCGCCGCGCGGCGCGCTCAGCCACTGGGTAAACATTGAGAGCGGCTCCATCACGAATTACCAGTGCATCGTGCCGACGACGTGGAACGCCTGCCCGCGCGACGACAAGGCGGGGCATGGCGCCTACGAGGCGGCGATGATGGACACCCGGGTCAAGGTGCCCGACAAGCCGCTGGAAATCGCCAAGGTCGTCCGCTCCTTCGACCCGTGCATGGCGTGCGCGACGCACATTTACAACCCTGAGGGCGAAAAGCTCCGGGTCGTCACCACCGATCCCTACACGGGAACCCGCGTCGAATCGTGAGGAGGGATTCGCATGCAACATGACAACATGAAGATCCAAAAACGACGGGAGTATTACCTGTTCAGCCCGTGGCTCCGCATCTTCCACTGGGTCATGGTGGACTCGATCATCGTGCTTTTCGTGACGGGCATCCTGATCGGCAAGCCGCTCGAAATCATGGCTTTGGAGCCGACGCAGACCAGCATGCTGATGAACTGGGTGCGAAACATCCACTTCCTCGCGGCCTACGCGTTTTGCGCATCCTTTATCCTGCGCATCTACGGCTTCATCACCAACAAAGGCGACCGCCTTTTCCCGCGCTTTTGGGAAGGACGCTTCTACGCGGACACCATCGACGTCGCGCTCCACTATATGCTGCTGAAGCGGTTTCACCGTTCGTACCTGAGAAATCCTTTGGCGCGCATGTCTTACGCCGGGCTTTATGTGCTGGTCGCAATCGAGGTTTTGACCGGCTTCGCGATGTACTACATGACGAACCCCGACGGAATCGGCGCGTCGCTCTTCGGCTGGGTGAACGTCTGGCTCGGCGGCGAGATGATGACGCACCTCGTCCATCATTACACCGCATGGGCAATCGTCCTGTTCACCTCCGGCCACCTTTACATGGTCACGAGAGCAGAGTTCATGGAGGGCGAAAGCGAAGTCTCCAGTATGTTCTCCGGCTCGAAGCTGTTGGAGCACGTTCCGGTGGACGCCTCCGACGTGGACGTCACAGAAAAAGTATAACGACGATAAAGACGCTTCCCGCAAAAACGCGGAAGCGTCTTTTCTTTTCCTATTTTCTTTCTGCCGCATTCCTGCTATTATATAGGAGTAATACATTCCCTATATCGAAAGGACGATACCCTATGCCAGATTCCCTATACGGCGGGCGCAGACCGCAGCTCTTGGCTGTAGACGACGACAACATGAACCTGATGATGATTTCACGGGCGTTCAAAGACGAAGCGGACGTGGCGACCGCTCCCTCCGGCCCGGAAGCCATCTCGTGGCTGGCTTCCAATGAAGCCGACCTCATCATGCTTGATTTTCGCATGCCCGTCATGGATGGGTTCGACGTACTGCGCGTATTGAAAAACAACCCGAAGACCGCCGACATTCCGGTCATCATGCTGACCGGCGACATCAGCGTAGAGTTGGAAGCGAAGGGCTTCATCGCGGGCGCCACCGATTTCGTGCGCAAGCCGTTCATCCCCGACGTCATGCGCCAGCGCGTGCGGCGCGTGCTCCGTTACGAATATCTGCAGGACCATCTGGAACACGAAGTACAGCGGCAGACCGCTCTCGCGGAAAAACGGCTGGAAGACAGCCAGGAACTGTTCAGGGAAATGGCCGTCGCCCTCGCCAAGACCATCGACGCCAAGGACGCCTACACCCACGGCCATTCCGAACGCGTCGCGACTTACGCGCGCATGCTCGCGAAACAGGCCGGGGACGATGAAGAGGCACAGGAACGAATCTATTACATGGGCCTTCTGCACGACATCGGAAAGATCGGCGTCGCCGGAACCATCATCAACAAGACCAGCCGACTGGACGACGATGAATTCCATTCCATCCAGTCCCATACCATTATCGGCTCCGAGATTCTGAGCACGATCAGCCAATTCCCCGACCTCTCCATCGGCGCCCGCTCCCACCATGAGCGTTACGACGGCAAAGGCTACCCGGACAAGCTGGCGGGCGAGGCGATTCCCCGCCCGGCTCGGATTATCGCCGTCGCCGACACTTACGACGCCATGACCTCCAGCC
>CACZWQ010000047.1 GCA_902784855.1 uncultured Ruminococcus sp.
ATATCGTTTCTGGAGGGGCCGTTGGAGACCATCTTGATCGGGACGCCGATCTCCTTTTCGGCGAACTCGATGTAGGCGCGGCACTCCTCGGGCAGGTCCTCATACTTCTTGATGCCCTTGATGGAGCATTTCCAGCCCTTGAGCTTTTTGAGGACGGGCTTGCATCTTTTGAGCTTGGTGGTCGACGGGAAGTAGTCGATGACCTTGCCGTCGAGCTCGTACCCGACGCAGACGGGGATCTCGTCGAGATAGCCCAGCACGTCGAGCACGGTAAAGGCGACCTGTGTGGCGCCCTGCACCATGCAGCCGTAGCGGGTCGCCACGAGGTCGAGCCAGCCCATGCGTCTGGGTCTGCCGGTGGTCGCGCCGAACTCGCCGCCGTCGCCGCCGCGTCTGCGCAGCTCGTCCGCCTCGTCGCCGAAGATCTCGCTGACGAACTCGCCCGCGCCGACCGCGCTGGAATACGCCTTGACGACCGTGACGATCTCCTTGATCTCATAGGGCGGGATGCCCGCGCCGACCGCGCCGTAGCCCGCGATGGTGTTGGACGAGGTGACCATGGGATAGATGCCGAAGTCGGTGTCCTTTAAGGAGCCGAGCTGACCCTCCAGCAGGATGGTCTTGCCCTCCTTGAGCGCGTTGTGCACGATCATGAAGGCGTCGCCCACATAGGGCGCGAGCTGCTCCTTATAGGTCATCAGCTTGTCAAAAATCTCCTCCTCGGTGATGGGAGGCTTATCATAGAGATTTTTCAGGATGGCGTTCTTGATCTCGAGCGCGTGGCGGATCTTCACTCTCAGCGAGTCGGGGTCGTCGTACAGCTCGTTGATCTGGAAGCCGATCTTGGAATATTTATCGGAATAGAAGGGCGCGATGCCGCTCTTGGTGGAGCCGAAGGAATTTTTGCCCAGGCGCTCCTCCTCGTAGCAGTCAAAGTCGACATGGTAAGGCATCACGATCTGCGCGCGGTCGGAGATGACGATATTCGGCTCGGGCACGCCGCGGTCTCTGAGCTCCTGCATTTCCTTGACAAAGTTTTCTACGGAAAACGCCACGCCGTTGCCGATGACGTTGGTGATGTTCCGGTGGAACACGCCCGAGGGAAGCTGATGCAGCGCAAATTTGCCGTAGTCGTTGATGATCGTATGACCGGCGTTGGCACCGCCCTGAAAGCGGATGACCATATCGCTGTCGTTTGCGAGAACGTCGGTGATTTTACCCTTACCCTCGTCGCCCCAGTTGGCGCCTACGATTGCTTTTACCATGATGGTTTTCTCCTTTGTTGATCTATTGATGAAACGGTGACCTTGTCACACGGTGATCTCCGCCTTGTCGGAGGCGATATCCTTGTATGCCTCGAGCACGGGCGCGACGCATTCCTTTAAGAAATCCTCGGTCTGCTCCTTGGCTCTGCCGGTGTACTTTTCGGGCTGGAGGATGTTTTCCAGCTCTTCGAGGGTGACGCCGAAGGCGTCGTCGGAGGCGATCCGCTGCAGCAGGTCGTTTTCGCCGCCCTCCTCCTTGATGACCTTGGAGGCAGCCATGGAATGCACGCGGATGCGCTCGTGAAGCTGCTGACGGTCGGCGCCGCGCTTCTTGACGGCGTCCATCATGATGTTCTCGGTCGCCATAAAGGGCAGCTCCTTTCTCAGGCGCTGCTCGATGACCTTGGGATAGACCACCAAGCCGTCGGCGACATTCGCGTACAGCGAGAGGATGCCGTCCACCGCGAGGAATGCCTCGGGAACGCTGAGGCGCTTGTTCGCGGAATCGTCGAGGGTGCGCTCGAACCACTGGGTCGCGGTGGTGAAATAGCCGTTGAGCACGTCCACCATCACATAGCGGGAGAGCGAGCCGATGCGCTCGCTGCGCATGGGATTGCGCTTGTATGCCATCGCGGAGGAACCGATCTGGTTCTTTTCAAACGGCTCCTCCACCTCTTTAAGGTGCTGCAAAAGGCGGATATCATTCGAGAACTTCGCCGCGGACTGCGCGATGCCCGCCAGCACATTGAGGAACTGCGAATCGAGCTTGCGGGAATAGGTCTGACCCGATACGGGGAAGCACGCCCCAAAGCCCATCTTCTCGGCGATCTTTCGATCGAGCGCCTTGCACTTCTCGTGGTCGCCGTCAAAGAGCTCGAGAAAGCTCGCCTGTGTGCCCGTGGTGCCCTTGGAGCCTAAGAGCTTTGCCTTGGAGAGCTGATACTCCACATCCTCCAAGTCCATCAGCAGCTCCTGCAGCCAGAGGGTGGCGCGCTTGCCGACGGTGGTGGGCTGTGCGGGCTGGAAGTGGGTGAAGGCGAGGGTGGGCAGCGCCTTGTATTCCTCGGCGAACTTCGCGAGGTTGCGGATCACGGTGATCAGCTTGTTTCTGATCAGGCGCAGACCCTCGGTCATGATGATGATGTCGGTGTTGTCGCCCACATAGCAGGAGGTCGCGCCGAGGTGGATGATACCCTTGGCGTTGGGGCACTGGACGCCGTAGGCGTAGACATGGCTCATGACGTCGTGGCGCACCAGCTTTTCGCGCTCGACGGCGACCTCGTAGTTGATGTCGTCGGCGTGCGCCTTCAGCTCGTCGATCTGCGCCTGCGTGACGGGCAGCCCCAGCTCCATTTCCGCCTCGGCAAGGGCGATCCAGAGCCTTCTCCATGTGCGGAACTTCTTGTCGGGGGAAAAGATGTATTTCATTTCCTTGCTCGCGTAGCGCGCGGACAAGGGCGATTCATAGGTGTCTTTGATCATGGCGGTTACCTCTCCTTCATGATTTGCGCAGCAAATCAATTCATGTTCCGAAGGGACCATTCACGGCGAAGCCAATTCATGACCGAAGGTCAATTCATTTTGGCGCCGTCATTTGATCTGCTTTCACAATTCGGTTGTCACATGAATTGCGGCTTCGCCGCTTTTGTCTATTCGTCGTTGCCGGAGCACGCGTCGTACATGCCGCCGCGCTCCTTGCCCTCCAGCGTAAGCTTGGTGGTCGGGGCGGGATAGTCGCCCGTAAAGCAGCCGGCGCAGAAGCCTGTCGGCGCGTAGCCGATCATCTCGTGCAGCGACTCTACGGGCAGATAAGCGAGTGAGTCGGCGCCGCTGAGCTTGGTGATCTCCTCGACGCTGTGGTTGACAGCGATCAGCTCGCCGCGCGAGGGGATGTCGGTGCCGTAGTAGCAGGGCCAGAGGAAGGGCGGCGAGCTGATGCGCATATGCACTTCCTTGGCGCCCGCCTCGCGCAGCATGGTGACGATGCGGTCGACCGTGGTGCCGCGGACGATGCTGTCGTCGATCATGACGACGCGCTTGCCGCGGACGCGGTCGGCGATGGGATTGAGCTTGATGCGCACGCTCTTCATGCGCTCCTTCTGGCTGGGCTTGATAAAGGTCCTGCCGATATAGGCGTTCTTGACGATGCCCTTCTCATAGGGGATGCCGCTTGCCTCGGCATAGCCGATGGCGGCGTCGATTCCCGACTCGGGCACGCCGATAACGATATCCGCCTCTACCGGGCAGGTGCGGGCGAGGATGCGCCCCGCCTGCTTGCGCGCTTCATAGACGCTCACGCCGTCGATCAGCGAGTCGCTGCGCGCGAAGTAGATGTATTCAAAAATGCAGATGGATTTCTTCTTGTCCTTGAAGTCGGGGCGGATGGCGTGATAGCCCTCTTCCCCCTTGCCGTCGATGACGATGATCTCGCCCGGCTCCACATCGCGGATGAACTCCGCGCCGCAGGCGTCAAGCGCCGCGCTCTCGCTGGCGACGACGACCGAGCCGTTATGTCTGCCGATGCAGAGCGGACGGAAGCCGTGGGGGTCGCGCGCCGCGATGATCTTGCGCGGCGACATCACGAGCAGCGAATAGGCGCCCTCGATGCGGCGCATGGTCTCGATGACCGCCTCCTCCACGCTGTGCACCCGCAGTCTGGCGCGGGCGATCAGGTAACAGATGACCTCGCTGTCGATGGTCGTCTGGAAGATCGCGCCCCGCTGCTCAAGCTCGCGGCGAATCTCGACGGCGTTGGTGAGGTTGCCGTTGTGGGCGACGGCGATGGTGCCCTTGACATAACGCATAACAAGCGGCTGCGCGTTTTCGAGCACAGAGCCGCCTGCCGTTGAATATCGAACGTGAGAAATCCCCATCTGTCCCGCCAGCGAGTCGAGGATCGCGTTATTGAACACCTCGCTGACAAGACCCATGTTTTTATGATACTCGATCACGCCTTCATCCGACACCGCGATGCCGCAGCTCTCCTGACCTCTGTGCTGCAGCGCAAGAAGTCCGTTGTAGCAGGCATAGGCAGGGCTGAGGGTGCCGTCGCTGAAAACGCCGAAGACGCCGCACTCCTCGTGCAGGTCCTCCTTATGATAACGATCCATTGAAAAACTCAAAATTTCACCATCCGAAACGATAACTTTTTTGGGTCGGGTTTTATGATCATTTATCGAGACCGACGCGCTTCATCATCTCGGCATAGGCTTCCTCGACACCGCCCATATCGCGGCGGAAGCGGTCCTTGTCGAGCTTCTCCTGCGTGTCCATATCCCAGAAGCGGCAGGTATCGGGAGAGATCTCGTCGGCGAGGATGACGGTGCCGTCGGGCAGTCTGCCGAACTCGATCTTGAAGTCGATCAGATCGACGTTGCACTGCTTGAAGAAGTCCACCATGATCGCGTTGATCTTCATGGTGTAGGAGGCGATGGTATCAAGCTCCTCCTTGGTGGCGGCGCCGATGGCGATGATCTGGCTGTCGTTGATCATGGGGTCGCCCAGCGCGTCGTCCTTGAGGCAGTATTCCAGCGTGGGCGCCTTGAAGGGGGTTCCCTCGGGAACGCCGAAGCGCTTGGAGAAAGAGCCTGCCGCCTTGTTTCTGACGATGACCTCGAGGGGCACGATCTGCACGCGCTTGAGGACGGTGTCGCGGTCGTTGAGCTCCTCGACAAAGTCGGTGGGCACGCCGTTCTGCTCGATCAGCTTGAACATGAAGTTGGACATGCGGTTGTTGACGACGCCCTTGCCGACGATGGTGCCCTTCTTCTCGCCGTTGAACGCGGTGGCGTCATCCTTGTAGGAGACGACGCAGTAAGCGGGATCCTCGGTGGCATAGACCTTTTTTGCTTTGCCTTCGTACATAAGCTCTTTCTTTTCCATGATGATTCCTCCCATAAAATGACCCATTTCGGGTATATAAAAATACAGTAATATTATAATATAGAAAATCGATTCTTTTTACCGTATTAGAATTATAATCAAATTTTAAGGTTAAGACAGAAATGTGTGGAATGTGGCTGCATTTTTAGTGATTCCGTTTAAATGACCGCGCCGATCGGGAAATCCGTCTCAAATTCCGCGAGATAACGCAGCAAAACGGTGACGTCATCCGCCGTGAGCGACCCGTTTTGATCGACGTCGGCGGCGCACCGCCTTTCATCCGCAAGGGGAATGAGCTCGGCGAGAAAGCGCTGCAGCTGCGTCGCGTCGTTGACATCCACCCTGCCGTCGCCGTTGACGTCTCCCGAGAGCACGCTGTTTGTCACGGTGCCCGTCAGAACGGTTTTGAACACGTGCAGCGAGGGCAGCGCCTGACCCTTGGGGTCGAAAAACGCCTGATTGTCCACCGCGCTGCCGCCGCAGTACTGTCCCGCGTCGTCGGGGTCGTATTCCGCCGCGTAGGACGACGCCCAGCCGCAGCCGTATTGCTCCCACTTCGCGCGGTTGGCGTTATACTGCCGCGTCCACGCGCTGCCGGTCTTGCCCGTGATATCGCCGACCGTGATCCACGCGCCCTCCCAGTAGAACACGCCGAGTCCCCTGCCGTCGGGAACGCGGTTGACGGCGTCCGCCACGGCGCGCACCGCGTCAGCCTGCCCCTGCACCGAGAAGTCCCAGCGCATATCGTCTCCGGTGTTGTTGTTCCAAAAGCTGACGGTGTTGGCGTGGCCGTCGGAGTCCTCTAAGGTGTAGGGATAGGAGGTCTCGGCGACCATGGCGTATTTGCCGTAGGTTTCGGCGGCGTAGCTGAGCACATGCGTGAGATTGGAGAGGCTGCCGTGCCAGCTCGGGTAATAGGAGGTGGCGAACACGTCGTAATCGACCCCGTACTGATGGAGATAGTCGGCGAACCATTTGATGGTGTCGGTCTTTTGGGGGTCGGTAAAGTGGCAGGCGATCATGACCTCGCTGTCAAAGTCGCGCACCGCCCGCGAGGCAGCGCTCAGCAGCGCGGCGCGGTCGGCGTTATCCATGCAGCCCGCGACGCCCGAGGTGATCTCGTTGCCGATCTGCACCATGCAGAGGTCGGCGCCCGCAGCTCTTAATTCTTTTAGAGAATCATTTGTGTAGGTGTAGATCACTTCCGCCTTCTGTGCGGCGGACAATCCCGCCCACGCCTTCGGCTCCTTCTGCTTGGCGGGATCCGCCCAGAAGTCCGAGTAGTGGAAGTCCGCCAGCAGCTTCATGCCGTATGCGGCGGCGCGCCTGCCGATCTGCTTTGCCTTGTCGAGGTCGCTGTTGCCGCCGCCGTAGCCGTGGCCTTCGCTGTCATAGGGGTCGTGCCAGATGCGGACGCGGACGGCGTTGACGCCGTTGTCGGCGAGGATTTTAAAAAGGTCCTGCTCCTCTCCCCGCTCGTCGCGGAAGGTCACGCCCGCGTCCTCCAGCGAGATGACCGAGGAGACGTCCATGCCCCTGAGAAAGGCGGGGTTTTGAAAATTGATCTTTTCGACGGCGACGCTGTCCCTGACGGGCGCACTCCGATCCACTGCCGCAGCGGGCAGGACGGAGGGCAGCAGGAGCGCTCCCGCGCATAATACGGTCAAAAGCTTTTTCATCGGGTACCTCTTTTCTTAGGGAGTAGGAGACGGACGGCGTGCGGCTCGGTCTCGATCGTCACCGAGCCGGATGCGCAGAAGCGCTCGCCGTCGATCGAGAAGTCCATGGGCTTGTCAAATTCGCAGCAGAGCGAGGAGGTGTGGAAAAACTCCACGCCCTCGGCGGGAAGCTCTCGCCGCCTGATGGCGTTCAGGGCTTTGAGCAGGGCGGAGGGTGAGCGCGGCTTTCGGATGAGCGTGACCTCGTGGCGCCCGTCATTGAGGGAGACATCCTCCTCCCTGAGCCGCAGCAGCCCGCCGACGACGGTCGCATTGGACACGCAGCCGAATACATAGTCGCCCTCGTGAATGATTCCGCGGTCGTCGCGCAGGCGCATGTGATAGGCGCGCGTGCCCGGCAGCTCTAATAGCCCCGTGAGGATGTAGGCGGGTCTGCCGAGGATGTTTTTCATGCGACGTGGGGTGTTGTTGGCGCTTTGGGTCATGATGCCGAAGGACACGGTGTAGATGAAATACCGCCCGTCCATCCTGCCGAGGTCGATCTCTTCTACCCTGCCGCCGAGGACGGTATCCGCCGCAGCCTGCGCGTCGCCCGACATTCCGATCGTCTTGGAGAAGTCGTTCGTGGTGCCGACGGGCAGATAGCAGAGCAGGGGCTTATGCGCGGCAGACATCAAGCCGTTGACGGTCTCGTTGAGGGTGCCGTCGCCGCCGAGGCAGATGAGGGTATCGAAGTGCGCCGCGCGGTTTTTGGCAAAGGTCTCGGCGTCGCGGGCACCGCGGGTGAAAAGCACCTCGCAGCCAATACCGCGCCGCTGCAGGAGCCGCCGCACGGTCAGCGCCCGCTCTTTTCCCTTTTTTCTGCCCGAGACGGGATTGACGATCAGTAACGCCTTCATGCTTCCTCCCCTTTCGATCATTTTATTCCGCTCCCATCATAACGCAAACCCCCCCTTCCTGTCAACCCGCGCGCCGCGGGGGTCAGTCCGCGCGTGATGCGTTCGCAGGAACGGTGACCGTTCAAGCCCGCGTTATAGCGCGCCGTTGCAGAAACGTTTTTCACTCAACAACGTTCGCAATAGGCGCCCTGCTGCTACGGCAGTAGCCCGCGTTATAGCGCGGGCTATAAACTTTCCTTTTTTACCTACGTTGCACGCGCGGATTGGATGGAACGTCACGTTCCCGCGGCAGAATTTGAAATTAAAAATGTCTCTTGCATTTCGTTCAAATGTGGAGTATGATAAGGGGTGGAAAAAATAGGAGGAATGCAATATGTTCAAGAAAAAACAGACCAAGCTTGTTCCCGTTTCCCTGCTGACCGGCTATCTGGGCGCAGGAAAAACCACGGTTCTCAACCACGTTCTCGCCAATCAGGAGGGCTACAAGGTAGCCGTCATCGTCAACGACATCGGCGAGGTCAACATCGACGCGTCCCTGATCGCCAAGGGCGGCGCCGTCACCCAGAAGGACGAAAACCTTGTCCCCCTGCAAAACGGCTGCATCTGCTGCACCCTCAAGGTGGACCTGATGAAACAGATCATCGAGCTTGCCCGCTCCAAGCGCTTTGACTATATCCTGATCGAAGCCTCCGGCATCTGCGAGCCGGGCCCCATCGCAGGCTCCATCTGCATGCTCGACGGCACGCAGGAGCAGGCGAAGCTGCCCGCCGTCGCCTACCTCGACAGCATCACCACCATCGTCGATGCCAAGCGCATGGCGGACGAGTTCGGCGCGGGCAAGTCCCTGCTCAACGAGGACCTCGACGAGGAGGACATCGAAAACCTGCTGATCCAGCAGATCGAGTACTGCACCACCATCATCCTCAACAAGGTCGATCTCGTGACCCCGGAGGAAAAGAAAGCGGTGCTCGAGGTCATCCGCGCGTTGCAGCCCGAGGCGAAGATCATCGAGACCAACTACGGCAAGGTCGACGTGAGCGAGGTGCTCGGCACCAAGAACTTCGACATGCGCAAGATCATGCAGAGCGCCGGCTGGGTCAAGGCGATGGAGATGGAGGGCGAAAACTCCGAGAACCTGCACGACGACGATGACCATGACCATGACGAGCACGAGCACCATCATCATGACCATGACGACGACCACGACGAGCACCATCATCACGACCATGACGACGACGACCACGACGAGCACGAGCACCACGGCCATCACCACCATCACCACCATCACCACGAGGAGGGCGAAGCGGAGGAGTACGGCATCGGCACCTTCGTCTATCAGAACGTGAAGCCCTTCAACAAGGAGAAGTTTGAAAACTTCATCTTCAACAGCTGGCCGAAGGAGGTCATCCGCGCCAAGGGTCTGTTCTGGATCAGCGAGGCGCCCAACACCGCCTATATCTTCGAGCAGAGCGGCAAGCAGAAATATGCCACCGACGACGGCGACTGGATCGCGGCGTTCCCCGAGGAGGACAGAAAAGAGATTTTGGAGATGAATCCCGATATCGCGGCGGCATGGCACCCCGTCTACGGCGACCGCGTCAACAAGCTGGTGTTCATCGGCAGAAAAATGGACAAGGCGGCGATCATCCAAGCGCTGGACGCCTGCATCGAGCAGTAAGCGCTGCCGATACCCCATTATAATAGAAAGACCGAAACGGTCGACTCACTGCATGTGAGCCGACCGTTATTTTTTTAAGATAAAAACAACGCCCGAGTAATTCCCGGGCGCCGCTTTTATATATGGTAGATTTTATGAACGTGATCAGCAGATGCCCTGCATCATCATAGCGTTGGCAACTCTCTCGAAGCCCGCGATGTTCGCGCCCGCGATGAGGTTGTCGCCGAGGTCGTACTTCTCGCAAGCCGCAACGGACTGCTTGAAGATGTTGACCATGATCGCCTCGAGCTTTGCATAGACCTCTTCCTCGGTGAAGATGAGGTGCTCTGCGTTCTGCGCCATCTCGATGCAGGAGCAAGCTACGCCGCCCGCATTCGCAGCCTTGGAAGGACCGACGACAACGCCGTTCTTCTGCAGATACTCGATCGCCTCGTTGGTGGTGGGCATGTTAGCGCCCTCGCAGAGGAACTTGCAGCCGTTGGCAACCATCTTCTCCGCGTCGGCAGTGTGGATCTCATTCTGGGTCGCGCAGGGGATGTAGAGGTCAGCCTTGACGCCCCAGGGCTTCTCGCCTGCAAAGAACTTCGCGTTGGGATATTTCTCCGCATAGGGTGCGCAGATGTTCTTGCCGGAGGAACGGAGCTCGAGGAGGTAATCGATCTTCTCGCCGGTGACGCCTTCCTCGTCGAGGATGTAGCCGTCGGGACCGGAGATGGTGATCGCCTTTGCGCCGAGCTGCTCAAGCTTCTTCGCGGTGCCCCAGGCAACGTTGCCGAAGCCGGAGATGACGACCTTCTTGCCCTCGAGGCTCTCGCCGAAGTGGTTGAGCATCTCTCTGGCATAGAACACGATGCCGTAGCCGGTCGCTTCCGCTCTGCCCGCGAGGCCGCCGTTCTCGACGCCCTTGCCGGTGAGTGTGCCGTCATAGCTGTCGCGGATTCTCTTGTACTGACCCATCATATAGCCGATCTCTCTGCCGCCTACGCCGAGGTCGCCCGCGGGAACGTCGGTGTTGGGTCCGATGTGTCTGTAAAGCTCAGTCATGAAGGACTGGCAGAAACGCATGATCTCCATGTCGGATTTGCCGTTGGGGTTGAAGTCAGCGCCGCCCTTGCCGCCGCCGATGGGAAGACCTGTCAGAGAATTCTTGAAGATCTGCTCAAAGCCGAGGAATTTCACGATGCTGATGTTGACGGAGGGGTCAAAGCGGAGACCGCCCTTGTACGGACCGAGCGCGCTGTTGAACTGCACGCGGAAGCCGCGGTTGACCTGCACCTTGCCGTTGTCGTCCACCCACGGGACTCTGAAAATGACCTGTCTCTCAGGCTCGGTGATTCTCTCGATGAGAGCCATCTTCTCGTACTGGGGGTTCGCGTCAAACACGGGCTCCAAGGAAGTCAGAACCTCGGTTGCGGTTTGAAGGAACTCAGGTTGATTGGAATTTTTTGCTGCCAGCTTTTCAAGCTGTTCGCTAACGTATGACATAGTTAAAAAGTCCTCCCTTTTTATAATATGCAATTGTATGACAATGCAGGGAAATGATACCTTCATTTCACCAGCTTTCTTATTCTACACTATCATCGGGGATTTTGCAAGTGTTTTTTGCAAGTTTATGAAAAAAAGTTTCATAATCAGGGTAAAAACCTCCGTTTTTTTCACAAATTGCACGAAATTTTGCAGGATTCCGCGCCCGCGAACATGCATTTCGGAAGCCTTTGCCCGCTCGTCTCCCCTTCCCCGCCGCGCCGAAAGCGGGTTTTCCACATCGGAGAAAATATTTTGTATAATTCAAAAGCAGTCTTTTCACATAGGTGTTAACAAAAGTTTTAGTTGCATTCGGACATATTAACATGTTATAATGATGTTGAAACTCAAATTATACAGAGAGTAATATTACAAAACGGAGGTTTTTTCATGGACTATTGCAAGCGATTAAAGGAGCTGCGGATCAAAAAGAACGTGGTCCTGGAGTTCTGCATCGCCGGTCCCTGCGA
>CACZWQ010000048.1 GCA_902784855.1 uncultured Ruminococcus sp.
TCGGCGCGGTCGAGGTCAACATCGGCGGCATGCAGACGGGCGATATCGTGGCGCTGGTCAGCTATATGACGCAGATTTTGCTGGCGATGGTCGTGGTGGCGAATCTGATCACCCTGCTGACGCGCACCTCGGCGTCCGCCAAGCGCATCAACGAGGTGTTCGAGACCGTTCCGAGCGTGCAGGAAAAGACCGCCGAGCCGATCGAGACCGACCCCGCCGCGCCGAAGATCGTTTTCGATCACGTCAGCTTCCGCTACAACGCCGATTCCGACGAAGCGCTCACCGACGTCACCTTCTCGGTGCCGCGCGGCAGCACCGTCGGCATCATCGGCGGCACGGGCTGCGGCAAGAGCACGCTCATCCAATTGATCCCGCGGTTTTACGATGCCACCGAGGGCGCCGTGCGCGTCGACGGCAGGGATGTGCGCGACTATCCCTTCACCCAACTGCGCAAACAGATGGGCATCGTGCCGCAGCAGAGCGTGCTGTTCAGCGGCACCATCCGCCAAAACATGCAGTGGCAAAACAAAAACGCCTCTGACGAGGCGATCATCCGCGCGCTGAAGCTCGCGCAGGCATATGAGTTCGTGGAAAAGCTGCCGAAGGGCTTGGACACCCATGTCGAGCAGGGCGGCAGGAATTTCAGCGGCGGTCAGCGGCAGCGGCTCTGTATCGCGCGCGCGCTGGTCGGAGAGCCGGATGTCCTGATTCTGGACGACAGCTTTTCGGCGCTCGACCTCGCGACCGACGCGGCGCTGCGCAAGGCGTTGAAGGAGAACACGCGGGACATGACCGTGCTGATCGTCACCCAGCGCAGCACGACCGTCCGCGACGCTGATCTGATTCTGGTCGTCCACGACGGCGCCCTCGCGGGGCAGGGCACGCACCGCGAGCTGCTGGCAAGTTGCGAAATCTATCGCGACATCTGCCGCTCGCAGCAGAGTGAAACGGAGGAAGTAACATGACAGTACAATCTCCCGTCAAAAAGGTGCTCAAGCGCCTGCGCCCCTACCGCCTGCAGCTTTCGGCTGCGGTCGTCTGCGCCTTGGTCAGCGTGTCGCTGACGCTTTTGATCCCCGTCTTGGTCGGCAAGGCGATCGACCGCATCATCGGGCAGGGGCAGGTCGACTTTGAAAACGTCGCGCTCATCCTCGGCTTGATCGGCGGGGCGGTCGTCGGCGTGACGGTCTGCCAATGGCTGATGAATTACTTTGTCAACCTCGTCAGCTTCCGCACCGTGCGCGACCTGCGCCGCGCGGTGTTCCGCAAGCTCAACGCGGTGCCCCTCTCTGCGATCGACTCCCACGGTCACGGCGACCTCATCAGCCGCGTCATCAACGACGTCGACGCGGTGGGCGACGGCTTGACCCAGTTCTTTCTACAGCTCTTCGCGGGCGTGGTCACGATCATCGGCACCTTGGTATTCATGCTGATGACCGACTGGCGCATCGCGCTGGCGGTGTTCTTCCTCACGCCGCTGTCGCTGTTCGTGGCGGGCTTCATCGGCAAGCTCACCGCGCGGCGGTTCCGCGAGCAGCAGGTCTTGCAGGGCGATATCTCCGCCTATGTGGAGGAATACGTCGGCAACCAGCGCATCGTCAAGGCGTTCGCCTATGAACAGCAGGCGTTCGAGGATTTTGACCGCTATAACACCGAGCTCTACGATGTCGGCTTCAAGGCGCAGTACGCGGGCGCGCTGGCGAATCCCACCACGCGGCTCGTCAATGCCATCGTCTATGCGGCGGTCGGCATCATCGGCGCGCTGGCGGCGCTGTCGGGCACGCTGACGGTCGGCGGGCTGTCGTGCTTTTTGACCTACGCCAACCAATACACCAAGCCCTTCAACGAGGTGACGGGCGTGCTGACCCAGCTGCAAACGGGTATCGCCGCCGCAGGCCGCGTGTTCGAGGTGCTGGAAGCGCCCGACGAGCTTCCCGACGCGGCGGACAGCGTTTCGCCGCCGCACAGGGGAGAGGTGACGTTTGCGGACGTCAGCTTTTCCTACACGCCCGACAAGCCGCTGATCGAGCATTTCTCGCTGCATGTCAAGAGCGGCACCCATGTGGCGATCGTCGGACCCACGGGCTGCGGCAAGACGACGCTGATCAATTTGCTCATGCGGTTCTATGACGTGAACGGCGGCATGATCCTCGTCGACGGCGCGGATATCCGCTCGATGAAGCGCGACGACCTGCGCGCGCGCTGCGGCATGGTCTTGCAGGACAGCTGGCTGTTTTGCGGCACGATCATGGAAAACCTGCGCTACGGAAACGAGAATGCCTCCGACAGCGAGATCATCGCCGCGGCAAAGGCGGCATATGCGCACAGCTTCATCCGCCGCATGCCGCAGGGCTATGACACGGTCATCAGCGAGGGCGGCGGCAATCTCAGCCAAGGGCAAAAGCAGCTGCTCTGTATCGCCCGCGCCATGCTGACCGACCCCGAAATATTGATTCTCGACGAGGCGACCTCGTCCATCGACACCCTCACCGAGATCCGCGTGCAGAAGGCGTTTGCCAAGATGATGAAGGGCAGGACGAGCTTTGTCGTCGCCCACCGCCTCTCGACCATCCGCGAGAGCGACATCATCTTAGTCATGCGCGACGGCAATATTGTCGAGCAGGGCAGCCACCGCGCGCTGCTCGCGAAAAAGGGCTTCTATCACAAGCTCTACTATTCACAGTATGATATCCGCTGAATCCTCATTCGCGGCGACAAAAACGACCTCTCCGTTCTCGGAGAGGCCGTTGTGTTTTGGATTAAAGTGTGGACGTGAATTCCGCGAGATATTGCAGCGCCAGTGTGGCGTCGCCGATCTCGACCTTGCCGTTTTGATCGTTGTCGGCGGCGATGGGGTAGCGGACATCCTCGATCTCGGCGGCTTGGCGCTGGATGGCGGTGACGTCCGCGACATTCACCACGCCGTTGCCGTCGGCGTCGCCTGCGCGCACAAAGGTGAAGCCGAAATCCGCCGCGTAGGTCTGCGCCGCGCTGTTTTCGGCGCCGCAGATGACAAAGCCGTCAAGGGCGACATTCCCATCCGTTTCCGGGTCGTAGTTGAAGCCGAAGCACCTCTCGTCAAGTGCTGTCACGCCGGCAGGAACGCGCACGGCGCTCAGGTTGACGCAGGCGTAAAAGGCGTTTTCGCCGATCGTCGTGACGCTGTCGGGGATCACAAGTCGGGTCAGGTGTTCCTTCTGCGTGGGCGCGCCGCCGAGCGCACCCGCCGCGACCCCGCGCGTGCCCTTGCGGATGGTCAGGGTGTAGCCCTCGGGCATGTTGCCCTTGAAGGTGTACAGGATGCTGCCGAGGTAGACCGCGCCCTTCGGCAGGTTTTCGAACCATTTGGTGTTATCAAAGATCGCGACGCCGATGCTTTCAAGCGTGTCGGGCACCGAGACGGTCTCCAGCGCGCTGCAATTCTCGAAGGCGAAGGGTCCGATGCGTTTCATGCTCTCGGGCAGGTCGATGCGCTCGAGCGCAGCGCAGTTCATGAAGGCGCCGCCGTTGATCTCCTCCAAGCCCTCGGAGAAGGTGACGGCTTTCAGACTTTGACAGTCGGCAAAGGCGATCATGCCGATGGTCAGCACCGACGGCGGGATCACGACGCTCTCGATCTTCAAGCCGATGAACGCGCCCGAGCGGATGCGCACCACGCCGTCCTCGACGGTCAGCTTGCGCACGTCCAGCTCATGCCACGGGGCGGGCTCGTCAAAGCTGTAGTAATCGGTTTCGCCCGCGCCGCCGATGGTCAGCTCCTTTTCCTGCGCGTCGTAGTTCCATGTGCAGGTGCCGGTGACGCCGGACCTATCGCCGTCCGCCGCCGCTGCGGTGAAGGGGAACGCGCTCAGCAGCAGGCACGCCGCGAGCACGAGGGTCAGTAGCTTTTTCATTTCTCTCATCTCCTGATTCGATAGGGATCACAGCATAGGGATAAAAACGGCTCTTCCGAGAAAGAGCCGTTTGGATGCTGAGGATTATTCGTCGGCTTCCGCCTTGGCAGCTTCGATGACCTTCTGCGCCACATTGGCGGGGCAGTCCTCGTAGCGGACAAAGCTGAACTCAAAGGAGCCGCGTCCCTGGGTGATCTGACGGATGAAGGTGGCAAAGTCCGCCATCTCCGCCATCGGGACCTCCGCCTCGACGACCTGGACGCCGTGACCCGCGGGGGACATGCCCATGACTCTGCCGCGGCGCTTGTTGACCTCGCCCATCACGTCGCCCATGTTGCTGTCGGGCACGGTGGCGCGCAGGCTGCCGATCGGCTCGAGCAGGGTGGGCATCGCGTTGGGGATGCCGTTCTTATATGCGAGGCTCGCAGCGGTCTTGAAGGACATTTCGGAGGAGTCGACGGGGTGGTAGGAGCCGTCATAAAGCGTCGCCTTGATGCCGACGGTGGGATAGCCCGCGAGCACGCCCTTCTTGATGGCGTCGCGCAGACCCTTTTCGACGGCGGGGAAGAAGTTCTTCGGGACCGCGCCGCCGACAACGCGCTCGGCGAACTCGAGACCGTCGGTATCGAACGGCTCGAACTCGATCCAGACGTCGCCGAACTGGCCGTGACCGCCGGACTGCTTCTTATAGCGTCCCTGAGCCGAAACCTTCTTGCGGATGGTCTCGCGATAGGCGATCTTCGGCTTGCGCAGCTGGGCTTCTACATTGTATTTCGCTTTCAGGCGGGAGATGACCACGTCGAGGTGCTGCTCGCCCAGACCGGAAAGGACCATTTCATGGGTTTCGTGATTGCTCACCAGCTTGATGGTGGGATCCTCATCGCTGAGCTTGCCGACCGCCTGCGCGACCTTGTCCTCGTCGCCCTTCTTGGCGGGATAGATCGCCATGGAGTAGCTGGAAACGGGATAGTCGATGCCCTCGAGGACGACCTTTCTCAGCGGTGAGCAGAGGGTGTCGCCGGTCTTGGTGGAGACGAGCTTCGGGATGGCGCCGATATCGCCCGCGCCGATGAAGTCGGAGTCGCTCTGCTTTTTGCCGGTCATGGTGAGCACCTTGGAGATTCTCTCGGGAGAGCCGGTGCGCATGTTGATGACGGGCACGTCGGGCGCGATCTTGCCCGAGACGACCTTGACATAGGAAAGTCTGCCGATGAACGGGTCGGCGACGGTCTTAAAGACGATGGCGGCGGTGGCGGCGTTGATGTTGACGGAGACCTCAACCGGCTCGCCGTCGAGGTCGGTGCCGATCTCCTCGCTCTTGACAGCCGCGGAGGGAGCCAGCCAGATCAGGCTGTTGAGCAGCTGGTCGATGGCGAAGGTGTTGAAGGCGTCGCCGCAGAAAACGGGGCAGATGGAGCCGTCCTTGACGCCCTGAGAGACGCCGAGCACGATCTCCTCGGGGGTGAATTCCTCGCCCATGAGGAACTTGTCGAGCAGCTCTTCGCTGGTTTCGGCAACAGCCTCCTTGATCGCCTCGCGCAGACCCTCTAAACGGGCGCCCATGTCGGGCAGAGCGGTGGGCTTGGCGTTGCCCTTGTTGTCGTATTCATATGCCTTGTAGTCAAAGAGGTTGACATAGGTGTTCGCCTTGCCGTCGATGATGTGGGGAACGACCACGGGGCAGACGGAGGGACCGAAGGTGGATTTGAGGTTTTCAAATACGCGGTAGAAGCGCGCGTCCTCGTCGCAGAGACCGTTGACGAAGAAAACCTTGGTAAGACCCGCTTTGTCGGCGGCGGCAACTGCCTTTTCGGTGCCGACGTTGACGCCGTCCTTGCCCGAGACGACGATCAGCGCGGTATCGGCTGCGCGCATGCCCTCGGCGACGCCGCCGGCAAAGTCAAAGAGACCGGGGGTGTCGATGAGGTTGATTTTGGTGCCTTTCCATTCTATGGGCGCGACGGCGGTCATAATGGACGCCTGACGCTTGATCTCCTCGCTGTCAAAGTCAAGGGTGGTGTTGCCGTCAGCGATCTTGCCCAGTCTGTCCGTCGCCTTGGCGAGGTAGAGGATGGACTCCGCGACAGAGGTCTTGCCGCAGCCGCTGTGGCCTGCAAGCGCGATGTTCAGAATTTTTTTCGCGTCGTATTGTTTCAAAGAAAAAACTCCCTTCAAATGATTTAAACCAATACTTCATAAATATTATACAATATTCCTAAAACATTATAGCATATTTGTACAGTTTAAACAATGCGTTTTTTGAAAAATCAAAAAATCCGCTCTTTCAACAATATCAGGCGTTCCTCTTTGTGCAAATTGCTTTTTTATTTCGATAATCATATTATATTGCACAAAGTTTTCTGCGTTTTTTGTGTATATTGGACATGAAAGAAGCTGACAAAAAGGGTCGTTTTCTTTACGTAAAAATCCGCAGGGGCTGCGCATGCGTTGCGGCAGCCCCTGCGTCTCTTATTTAAACAGATACTTCGCCGTGTTGGCGACGTCATTGACGGTGTGCTTGGCACGGTTGATTTTTTTGCGGATCTTCGGATTCTCGTCTGCGGCGGACTTGCCCGCGTAGCCGAGGCAGGCGCCCGCCACCATGCCGACCGCCACGCCCTTGACCATATTCAGCAAAGGACTTTTGCTCATGCTTTTTCCTCCTTTTCGGCAATCGCAAGAAAAAACTTGCAATATTATTCTTTCCGATTTACAATAAATATAATAATGGAAAAATTTATTGCACAAAGGAAGGATCGTTTATGCCAACCCTCAACCTCGTTCTCGTCGAGCCCGAGATTCCGCAGAACACGGGCAACATCGCCCGCACCTGCGCCGCGACGGGCGCGCGGCTCCATATCGTCAAGCCGATGGGCTTTGCCGTCGACGACAGAAAGCTCAAGCGCGCGGGGCTCGATTACTGGTACCTGCTCGATATCACCTACTACGAGAGCCTCGCCGACTTCTTCGAAAAGAATGCGGGCGGCAGCTTTTATTTCTTTTCGACCAAGGGCAGGCACGTCTACAGCGACGTGCAGTTCCCCGACAACTGCTTTCTGCTCTTCGGCAGGGAGACGCGCGGTCTGCCCGAGCATGTCCTGATGGCGCATCCCGACGAGACGCTGCGTCTGCCGATGATCAGCGAGGCGCGCAGCCTGAATCTCTCCAACTCCGTGGCGGTCGCCGCCTATGAGGTGCTGCGCCAGTGGGGCTTTCCCGCCCTGCAAAATCAGGGCGAGCTGCACCGTCACAAATGGTCGGATGTGAATAATCTTTCGTAATTCTTCACAAACGCGCAGCGTGCTTATGCAGATTCGCTAATTTTAGGATATTCCGATCAAAAAAGTGTCAAAACATGATCAAATGCTCTTGCTAATTCTGCCAAAATGTACTATAATAATAGTAACTGTAAAACGTGTAGTGCTTTTACAAATTTTCAAAAACGAAAGGATGTTTTTACTATGCAGCTTAACAAAGTATCCGTTGACGACATCAATGTAAAGGGCAAAAAAGTCCTTGTCCGCGTTGACTTCAACGTACCCCTCAAAGAAGGCGTGATCACCAATGACAACAGAATCACCGCTGCGCTGCCCACTATTAAGAAATTGATCGCAGACGGCGGTCAGGTCATCCTCTGCTCCCACCTCGGCAAGCCGAAGAACGGTCCCGAAGAGAAGTTCAGCCTCGCTCCCGTCGCTGTCCGTCTCGCCGAGCTCCTCGGTCAGGACGTTGTCTTTGCCAATGACGATACGGTCGTCGGTGAGAACGCCAAAAAGGCTGTCGCCGAAATGAAGGACGGCGACGTTGTGCTCCTGCAAAACACCCGTTTCAGAAAAGAAGAGACCAAGAACCTCGAGCCCTTCTCCGCCGAGCTCGCTTCTCTCGCCGAGGTATTCGTGATGGACGCCTTCGGCTCCGCGCACCGCGCACACTGCTCCACCGCGGGCGTGACCGATCACATCAAGGACACCGCTGTCGGTTACCTGATGCAGAAGGAGATCAACTTCCTCGGCAACGCTGTCGAGAATCCTGTTCGCCCCTTCGTTGCCATCCTCGGCGGCGCCAAGGTCGCGGACAAGCTCAATGTTATTTCCAACCTGCTTGAAAAGTGCGACACCCTGATCATCGGCGGCGGCATGGCTTACACCTTCCTCAAGGCGCAGGGCAAAGAGGTCGGCAAGTCGCTCGTTGACGATACCAAGATCGAGTACTGCAAGGACATGATCCAGAAGGCAAAGGATCTCGGCAAGCAGCTGCTGCTTCCCATCGACACCACCATCGCCGCGGCGTTCCCGAACCCCATCGACGCGCCCATCGAGGTCGAGAATGTCGATGTTGACGCGATCCCCGCCGACATGGAAGGTCTTGACATCGGTCCCAAGACGCAGGCGATGTTCGCAGACGCCGTGAAGAACGCCAAGACCGTTGTTTGGAACGGACCCATGGGCGTATTTGAGAATCCCACCCTTGCGGCAGGCACCATCGCGGTCGCCAAGGCGCTGGCAGAGACCGACGCGACTACCATCATCGGCGGCGGCGACAGCGCGGCAGCCGTGATCCAGCTCGGCTTTGCTGACAAGATGAGCCATATCTCCACCGGCGGCGGCGCTTCTCTGGAGTATCTCGAAGGAAAGACCCTTCCCGGTATCGCCGTGATCGCCGACAAATAATGCGTGCAGCATAATTCTCTTTATAATGATGAGGGGCGACCCGAGGGTCGCCCTTATTTAAAATGAAAGGAACGGATCATTATGGATAAAGCGAAAAGAACAGCCATCATCGCGGGCAACTGGAAAATGAACAAGACCCCGAAGGAAGCCACCGCGCTTCTCAAGGAGATCGCGCCCCTCGTCGCGGACGCTGACTGCGAGGTCATCGCGTGCGTGCCGTATGTGGATCTCGCTGCGGCGATCGAAGCCACGGCGGGCACCAACGTCAAGATCGGCGCGGAAAACTGCCACTGGGCGGAGAGCGGCGCCTTCACGGGCGAGATCTCGACCGGCATGCTCAAGGAAGTCGGCGTCGAGTACGTCGTCCTCGGCCACAGCGAGCGCAGACAGTACTTCGGCGAGACCGACGAGACCGTCAACAAGAGAACCAAGGCGGCGCTGGCTGCGGGCCTCAAGCCCATCGTCTGCGTCGGCGAGCTGCTCTGGGAGCGCGAGTGCAACATCACCGAGGAAGTGATCGCCCGCCAGATCAAGCTTGACCTGTGGGATGTCACCGCGGAAGAGCTGAAAAACGTCGTCATCGCTTACGAGCCCGTTTGGGCGATCGGCACCGGCAAGACCGCGACCGCCGATCAGGCGGAGGAGGTCTGCGCCTTCATCCGCGCCCAGCTCGCGAAGCTCTATGATCAGGACGCTGCGGACGCCGTGACCATCCAGTACGGCGGCTCCATGAACGACAAGAACGCCGACGAGCTTTTGAGCAAGGTCAATGTCGACGGCGGCCTCATCGGCGGCGCTTCGCTGGTGGCGGAGAAATTCGCGGCGATCGTCAAGGCGGCATCGAAATAATTTGAGCATAGCGGGGGAGGTGAGCTTCCCCGACGGATCGTGCTCGCAAGCCGGATACACGATATTCTCACCACGATAATTGACAGAAAGGATTTCTTTTATGAAAAAGCCTTTGATTCTTATGATTCTCGACGGCTTCGGCTGCGGCAAAAAGGGCGAGGAAGCCGCTAACGCGATCCTCGCTGCCAATACGCCCAATATGGATAAGCTCTTTGCCGAGAATCCCCTCACGCAGATCGGTGCGTCGGGCATGGACGTCGGTCTGCCCGACGGTCAGATGGGCAACAGTGAGGTAGGACATACCAACATCGGCGCGGGCAGGATCGTCTATCAGGAGCTGACCCGCATCACCAAAACCATTCAGGACGACAAGCTCAAGGACAATGAGGAGATCGTCGGCGCTATCGACAACGCCCTGAAAAACGGCACCGACCTGCACCTGTTCGGTCTGCTCTCACCGGGCGGCGTCCACAGCCACAATACCCACCTCTACGGCATCCTCGAGCTGTGCAAGGCGAAGGGGCTGGAAAACGTCTACATCCACGCCTTCCTCGACGGCAGAGACGTGCCGCCGTCCAGTGCGGCGGAATATGTCGCGGACGCCGTCGCGGCATGCGAGCGGATCGGCGTCGGCAAAATCGCCACCGTCATGGGCAGATACTACGCCATGGACAGAGATAACCGCTGGGAGCGTGTCGAGAAGGCATACGCCGCGCTGGTCTACGGCGAGGGCGTGCCGGCTGACTGCCCCGTGCAGGGGGTCAAGGACAGCTATGCAAACGGCGTCACCGACGAGTTTGTGATCCCGATCGTCGTCAAGGGCGGCGCGACCGTCAAGCCCAACGACAGCGTGATCTTCTACAACTTCCGCCCCGACAGAGCGCGCGAGATCACCCGCACCTTTGTCGACCCCGATTTCAAGGGCTTTGAGCGCAGAAACGGCTTCTTCCCGCTGTTCTATGTCTGCATGACGCAGTACGACGCGACGATGCCCAATGTGCATATCGCCTTCAAGCCCCAGAAGCTCACCAATACCATGGGCGAATACATCTCCTCACTCGGCATGAAGCAGCTGCGCATCGCCGAGACCGAGAAGTACGCGCATGTCACCTTCTTCTTCAACGGCGGCGTCGAGAAGGTCTACGACGGCGAGGACAGGATCCTCGTCAAGTCGCCTGCCGTCGCCACCTATGATCTCCAGCCCGAAATGAGCGCCTACGAGGTCAAGGACAAGCTCGTCGCGGCGATCCGCAGCGGCGTTTACGACATGATCATCCTCAACTTTGCCAACTGCGACATGGTCGGTCACACGGGCGTGTTTGACGCGGCTGTCAAGGCGGTCGAGGCGGTCGACGACTGCGTCGGTCAGGTCGTCGCGGCGATCCGCGAGATGGGCGGCGTGGCGATGATCACCGCCGACCACGGCAACGCCGACAAGATGATCGACGACGACGGCTCGCCGTTCACGGCGCACACCACCAATCCCGTTCCGTTCTGCGTGATCGGCTATGACTGTCAGCTCCGCGAGGGCGGCGTGCTGGCGGATATCGCGCCGACCATGCTCAAGGTCATGGGCTTGGAGCAGCCTGCCGAAATGACGGGCAAATCGATCATCATCTGATCATTTCCGATAGATAAACCAAAGGGGTTGACTCGAAATGAGCCAACCCCATTTTGTTTCCTTGTGATTCCAATCAGCAGACGTAGTTCAGCGGATCCTGATATTCTCCGTTGTAGCGGATCTCGAAGTGCAGGTGAGGACCCGTGGAATTGCCCGTCGAGCCGACAAAGCCGATCACGTCTCCCTGACTGACGGTTTGACCCGCGTAGCAATTCAGTTCGCTCGCGTGGCCCCGTATACGGTCATGTAGCCGTTGCCGTGGTCGATCATGACGTAGTTGCCGTAGCCGCCGCCGTCGTTGCCTGCCCAGATGACCTCGCCGCCGTCCGCCGCGACAAAGGGCATGCCGTAGTCGCCGCCGCCCGCGATGTCAATGCCGTTGTGCATCCTGCCCCAGCGCCAGCCCATCTCGCTGGTGATGTTGTGGGTGTGGGGGAGGGGCCACATGAAAGCGCCGCTCGCCTCGCCGGAGCCGTAGGTGACATAGTCGTCGCTGTCATCCGTGTCGAAGGAATCGGTATCGTCGTCGTCGCTGTCGTCATCATCGACGGGTTCAACCTCGTCGGGGTCGCCCGTGCCGACGGTGATCTTCTCGGTGACAGGCTCGCTGAGCACGGTGCGCGAGGCGACGGTCTCGTCGACCTCTTCGCCGTCGATATAGGTCAGGCGCAGCACGACCCAGGTCTTGCCCGGCTCGCCCGCCTGCGTGACCTCTTCATAGCCCTCGGGCAGCTCGTCATCATAGATGACCTCGGTCTCGTAGTCGGTCTCCTCGGTGTAGCGCCAGTCGGTTTCCAGCTTGATGGAATACATGCCCTCGGTTTCCTCCATCAGCTCATCGACGGTGGTGACGGTCTCGTCCTCGTCGTAGTAGGGCAGCACCTCCACTTCATTGGCAAATTCGGTGGTGGTCAGGTCGTCATAGCCGTAGCGCGCGTCGAGCAGGATGGTATCGAGCGCCTCCTGAAGCGCTTCGCCGTCCTCGACCACGCCCATCAGCTCGTCCTTGATGTAGAGCGCGTAATAGGGCGCTTCGATCTCCTCGTCGCCCATGCCAAACAGTGACACAGGCTCGTACACCGTATCGGGCGCTCCCGCGACGGGCTTTGCCGCCGAGGAGGTTTGTGCGGTCGGATTTGAATTTGATGAACCGCTGCCGCCGCACGCGTTCACCACCGTCACGCAGGTGAACATGACCGCCGCAACGCCTGCCGCGATGGCGGGCACAGCGCGCTTTTTGGCGGGAAGGGAGAGCCTTTTGCGCTTCGGTCTGAGCTTTTCCCTTCTGTCAACGGGCGCCGCGTCGGGCTTCGGCGCAGTGCGGATGAGGTCTTCGATCTCCTCAAAGCCGTTGATGCCGATGAACTTGATGTCCTCATGTTGATCTTTGCGTTTCACAATTGATTCTCCTATCTGATTAACAATTACAATTCTGTAACTAAGTTTGTAAACATATTATAACATATTTCACAGAAAATTCAATACGAGAAATAAAAAACGGAGTTATTTGTAGAAACTACTAAATAACTCCGATAAAACTGTGCAACACTTACAATAATTCGAAATATTAATTATACAAAAAGTTATATTATCGACTCCACGTCAACAAATAGTATATCATGATAACGCTCGTCACGGCTTCGTGTACCGCAGATCGAGGTCGGCGCTGCCCTCGATGCCGTCGATCTCGGCTGTCTTGGAATACTGCCACATGCCGATGGGGTAGGGCGCGTGCGGCTCGTCGGCGTATTCGCAGTGCCAGATCTCGACGTCGCCGAGCTTGTTAAGATCGTATTTCGCGGTGAATTCGTCGTCGCCCGCGTAGAGCATCGGCGTCCAGCCGTAGGAGCGCACCTCGTCGCAGAATGCCCGCGCACAGGCGGTGGTCTCGTCAGAAGTGAGGCCATCGGTGCGCGCGTCGTCGTCCTTGATGTATTCCCAGTCGTAGGCGAGCGGACAGTCGAGGCTCAAATCGCCGAGCAGCTCCCGACAGAACGCCGCTTCCTCGCGGGCTTCCTGTTCGGTGGTCGCCTGCGAGAAGAAGTAGCCGCCCGTCCGAATGCCCGCTGCCTGCGCGTTTCGGATGTTCTCCACGGCGTTGTCGTCGCTGTAGAGGGCGCCCTCGTCGCCGTAGCCCCTGCCGCCGAGCCGCACCATGGCAAAGGTGATCCCCGCGTCCCTGACGCGCTGCCAGTCGATCTCGCCGCTGTAGGAGGACACGTCGACCCCCGTCTCCGACGCGGTCACGCCGTTCTCGCTGTAGATGATGAACTGTCCGTCGCGGCGGTAGGCTGCTGACGACGCCTGCGTTTCGGCTGCTTCTGTTGAGCCTATCGGCTCAGTTGCAGCCGTTGCTGCGGCGGATATTTGACTTTCGGCGGGGGCTTGCGCACAGCCCGCACACAGTACGCCGATCAGGCAGAGCGCCGCCGACACGAAGCAGAGCCGATGATCCATGATAACACCTCATTTCAAAAAGCGGCGGCGGATTCTGCACGCATTCTGCACAAAATCTCTGCCGCACGTTTACCGAAAATCAGTATAGCATAAAATTCATCGTCTGTAAACCTGAAATTCGCAAATAACTATTGCAAAAATTGCCGTCTTCTAGTATAATAAGGAAGCATGGAATGATTATCGACAGGCAGGTGATTGGGTGAATAATGCGTATCTTTCGGGCTACAGGAAGAAGAATATTACACAGCTTCTGAGAGCCATCGACGACTGTACCACACTCAGCCAGTTGTTTGCTTTGATACAGCATGAACAGATCGAGGTCCAAATGCATGCCCAGTCGGGCGCTTCCAATGTAAAGCCGCGCAAGCTGACGACCAAGGAGATCCTCGGCAACCGCGACTTACCGCTCGACCGGCTCAAAATGGAGGTCAAAAAGGCGGTTTGCGGCGCATATGTGCCCCCGTCCCTCTCGCACGAGAACAGCGAGCTGATTCAGAAGATCCGCGATACCAAGACGCTGAGCGAGCTTTTTACCCTGATTCAGCGCGAGCATATCCGGATCCCCATGCATGCCCAGACCGGCGCATCCAACCTGACGCCCAAGAAGCTGGAGCCGAAGCTTTTGGTCGATACGGGAGAATCTCCCTTTGACCGCTTCAAGGCGGAGGTCGTGCGGACGCTGCTCGAACAGGGCAACTGATTTTGCAGTTTGACAACTGATGAAGAAAGGGATGTATGATGAAGAGATTATCAAAACGCATCTTGGCTGTTTTGCTCTCCGCAATGACGCTGATGGGCGCCTGCGCTTCGCTGAATGCCTTTGCCGCGGAGGGCGATACGCAGCCCGTTGCGGCAACCGAAGCCGTTGAATCCGTCGCGGCGACCGACGCCATCGAAGAAGTGACAGAACCCGCCACCGAAGCGCCTGTCGTTTTGGGCAAGGTCAAGGGAATGAAAAAGATATCCACCGCCGTCAACAAGATCGTGTTCAAGTGGAATGCCACCGAGGGCGCCGACGGCTATGTCCTCTACCGCTCCAACGCCGACGTCGACGTCGATGCCTATAAGCTTGTCGCCGAGGTGACGGGCACCACCTACACCGATACGAATCTTGCGCAGGGCACCTGCTACAGCTACAAGCTCGCGCCCTTCGCGCTGCGCAACGGCGAGAAGGTTTTGGGCGAATTCGCGGTATACAACACCGCCACCCAGCCCTCCAAGGTCTCCGGCATCAGCCGCGTGCACACCGGCGGCACCACCAATGATGTGGCATGGAACAAGCACACCAAGGCGACGGGCTACAAGGTATTCCGCGCCCTCGCAAGCAATCCGAGCAAATACACACTGCTCAAGACCATCAACGACGCCAATGTGACCCATTATGCCGACACCAACGTCAAGTCAGGCACGATCTACATCTATAAGGTCGTCACGTTCAGACGCCTGCAAAACGGCAACATGTACCATGGTCCCGGCTCGGTCATCAAGACGATGTCGGGTCTGACGGTCGCCGACTTCACCACGCTCAGCCGTCTGTATAAGGTCTCGCTGAGCTGGACGAAGAACTCGCTTGCCACCCGCTATGACGTCTACTGCTCCAAGGACAAGGACGCTGCGGCGTATACCTTCCTCGGCAGCACCACGGGCACCTCGTTCACCCATCGCTTCTCTTCGCTGGACAAGTATTATTTCCGCGTCTATCCCATCTATAAGACGAGCAGCGTGACCATCACCGGCACCTCCGCCACGAAGCTTGTCAATGTTTCCAGCGAGATGTACGGCAAGGCGACGCCCAATACTTATGTGGAGATCGATATCCCCAAGCAGCGCATGTGGTTCTATAAGAACGGCACCCTGCTGGTCGATACGCCCGTTGTCACCGGCAACAAGGGCACCGCGGACACGCCGAAGGGCTATTTCAGCGTGTATTCCCGCGCGAGAAACACCTATCTGACGGGACCCGGCTATTCGTCCTTCGTGCAGTACTGGATGGCGTTCAGCGGCGGCTGCGGCATCCATGACGCGAGCTGGCGCAGCACCTTCGGCGGCAACATCTATACCTACAACGGCTCGCACGGCTGTGTCAATACCCCGACCGCGGCGGTCACCAAGATCTATAACAATTCCGCGATCGGAACACCGGTCATCATTTACTAAACAACCGCCAAAGCGGCAGCTCTTTACGGGCTGCCGCTGTTTTTGCTCTATAGGAAATTGTTCTGTTACGACCACGCCGTTGATGGTGTTTTCCCGATCATTCAACTGTTCCGAAGGCGTGATTGGGAGCGGCGTCTCGCCGCTGGAGAAACAGTGGCGGCTGTTTCGACACCTCTGTGAAAGGAGGTGAAATGATGGAGTACATTATCTGTTTTGCTTTATTAGTGACAGTAATTGTCCTTGTCATAAAGAAATAA
>CACZWQ010000049.1:0-5594 GCA_902784855.1 uncultured Ruminococcus sp.
GAGCCGCTCGACATCGGCATGGCGAATATCGTCGCCAACGCGATGAAGGATTGGGCGGTGGAGCTTGGCTGCACCCACTATACACATTGGTTCCAGCCGATGACGGGCGTCACCGCCGAGAAGCACGACAGCTTCATCCAGCCGAACGGCGACGGTGTGATCATGGAGTTTTCGGGCAAGGAGCTGATCAAGGGAGAGCCTGATGCCTCCTCCTTCCCCTCCGGCGGCATCCGCGCCACCTTTGAAGCGCGCGGCTATACAACATGGGATCCCACCTCGCCCGCCTTTGTGCGCGACGGCACCCTGTATATCCCCACAGCGTTCTGCTCCTACACCGGAGAGGTGCTCGATAAGAAAACGCCCCTGCTGCGCTCGATGGAACGCCTGAGCGCCGAGGCAGTCAAGATCTTACATTTACTCGGAAAAACGGATGTGACGCGCGTCGCCACCACCGTGGGTCCCGAACAGGAATACTTTTTGATCGACAAGGATCTCTACGATCAGCGCGTCGACCTCAAATTATGCGGCAGGACGCTCTTCGGCGCGCCGGCGCCCAAGGGTCAGGAGCTGGAGGATCACTACTTCGGCGCGATCAAGACCCGCGTCGCGGCATATATGCGCGATCTGGACGAGGAGCTGTGGAAGCTCGGCGTCCTCGCCAAAACCAAGCACAACGAGGTGGCGCCCTCGCAGCATGAGCTGGCGCCCATCTTCAGCACCTCGAATATCGCCACCGACCACAACGAGCTGACCATGGAGGTCATGCAGAAGGTCGCGGAGCGTCACCATCTGGTCTGCCTGCTGCACGAGAAGCCCTTCAAGGGCGTCAACGGCTCTGGCAAGCACAACAACTGGTCGATCTCCACCAACACGGGCGAAAACCTGCTCTCACCGGGCAAGAACCCCGAAAACAACACCCAGTTCCTGCTCTTCCTCGCGGCGATCGTCAAGGCGGTCGACGAGTATCAGGATCTGCTGCGCATCACCGTCGCCTCCGCCGGCAACGACCACCGCTTGGGCGCGAACGAAGCGCCGCCCGCGATCATCTCGATGTATCTCGGCGACGACCTCGGCGCGCTGGTCGAGAGCATCATCGAAGGCAAGGACTACAAGAGCCACAAGGCTGCAAAGATGGAAACGGGCGTCGACGTGCTCGCGGACTTCAAAAAGGATAAGTCCGACCGCAACCGCACCTCGCCCTTCGCCTTTACGGGCAACAAGTTTGAGTTCCGCGCACTCGGCTCGGCGCTCAACATCGCCTGCCCCAACTACATGCTCAACACCATGGTAGCCGAAGAGCTCAGCCGGTTCTACGACGCGCTCAAGGATGCCGAAAACCTCGACGAAGCGCTCAAGGCGCTCATCAAGGACACCCTGACCGCACACCATCGGATCATCTTCAACGGCGACAACTACTCCGACGAGTGGGTCGCCGAAGCAGAGCGCCGCGGACTGCTCAACCTGCGTTCCCTCCCCGAAGCGCTGTCTCACTTCATGGACGAGAAGAACGTCAAGCTGTTCACCAAGAACAACATCGTCTCCGAGGAAGAGATGCGCGCGCGCTATGAGATCGACCTCGAGACCTACTGCAAGCAGCTCAACATCGAAGCGCGCACCATGGCGGATATGGCGACCAAGAACATCACCCCGGCGGTCTCCGCATATGTGCGCGACCTGACCGATACCGCGCTCGCCAAGAAGGCGCTTTCCGATCGCTTCTCGGTCAAAGTCGAATGCGACCTCATCGAGAGCCTGACGCAAAAACAGGAGCAGTTCGTCGCCGCAACGGCAGAGCTGGAGGCAGCGCTCGCAAAGGCTGCCGCTGTCTCCGACAACCAGGAGAAAGCATTTGCCTACCGCAACGATGTATTCGCCAAGATGGAGGCGCTTCGCGAGCTGGGCGACAGCATGGAAGCCCTCACCGCCGCGGACTACTGGCCTTATCCGAGCTATACGGAGCTGCTGTTCGGCGTGTGATCTCATTCTCAGCTATCCACCGATAGGCTAACATATGACAACGCAACGGCGCGTTTTCCCATCCCGGAAGACGCGCCGTTGCCTATGAAGATTCTCTCTGTCTCTTGCGCACAGAGTTTTCTATATATAATATGCATCAAACAAGGAGTAATCAAACATGAGTGAATCTATCAAAGAACTGGTCACCCAAATGACCGACAAACAGCTTTTCGCCGTCTGGTTTCTGATCGGCGCGGCGCTGGTGTTCTGGATGCAGGCGGGCTTTGCCATGGTCGAAGCCGGCTTCACCAGAGCCAAAAACACAGGCAACATCATCATGAAGAACCTGATGGACTTCTGTATCGGCACCGTCACCTTTATTCTTATCGGTTTCGGTCTGCTGATGGGCGAGGATCTGATCGGCTTTATCGGCAAGCCCGGTTTTGACCTTTTCACCTCATATCAAAACTTTGATTTTTCAAGCTTTGTCTTTAACCTCGTCTTCTGCGCCACCACCGCCACCATCGTCTCCGGCGCCATGGCGGAGCGCACCAAGTTCCTCTCCTACTGCGTCTATTCCGGCGTCATCTCCGCCGTCATCTATCCCATCGAGGCGCACTGGATCTGGGGCAACGGCTGGCTGAGCCAGCTCGGCTTCCATGATTTTGCCGGCTCCTGCGCCATCCACATGGTCGGCGGCATCTCCGCGCTGATCGGCGCGAGCATCCTCGGCGCGCGCATCGGCAAATTCAAGCGCGACAAAAACGGCAAGGTCACCAAGGTCAACGCCTTTCCGGGTCATAATATCGCGCTCGGCGCACTCGGCGTGTTCATCCTCTGGCTCGGTTGGTACGGCTTCAACGGCGCGGCGGCGACCTCGGTCGATCAGCTCGGCTCGATCTTCCTGACCACCACCGTCTCCCCCGCCATCGCCACGGTCGTCTGCATGATCTTCACCTGGGTCAAGTACGGCAAGCCCGATGTCTCCATGTGCCTCAACGCCTCTCTTGCGGGCTTGGTCGCGATCACCGCGGGCTGCGACGTCACCGACGCCCTCGGTTCCGTGATCATCGGCGCCGTTTCGGGTCTGCTTGTCTGCTTCGGCGTATGGCTGCTCGACTATAAGCTCCGCATCGACGACCCCGTCGGCGCGGTCGCGGTCCACATGATGAACGGCATCTGGGGCACGCTGGCGGTCGGTCTGTTTGCCACCGACACCGCGCCCGGCTATTCCATCGCCAATGCCTCCGGCGTCAAGCTCGTCGGTCTCTTCTACGGCGGCGGCTTTGAGCTGCTCGGCTTGCAGCTGCTCGGCTTTGCGTCTGTTGCCGCATGGACAACAGTCTGCATGATCGGCGTCTTTTTCCTCATCAAGAAGATCTTCGGTCTGCGCGTTAGCCGCGAGGAAGAAATCACCGGTCTCGACGCCACCGAGCATGGCATGCCCTCCGCTTATGCGGGCTTCTCCATGATCCCCGAATATGTCGAGGAAGGCGACGTGCCCGTGCTCGTCAGCGGCGAAACACCGATGGCGGAGGCGGTAACCGTCACCAAGGTACCCACCTTCGACGAGGGCAGACCCAAGATCACCAAGGTCGAGATCGTCTGCAAGGAATCCCGTCTGGAGCCGCTTAAGAATGCCATGATGGCGATCGGCATCACGGGCATGACCGTCACCCACGTCCTCGGCTGCGGCACGCAGAAGGGTACGCCTGAGTATTACCGCGGCGTCCAGATCGAGGCAAACCTCCTGCCCAAGGTACAGGTCGATATCGTTGTCTGCACGGTCCCCGTCGGCAAGGTCATCGAAACCGCCAAAAGGACACTCTATACCGGTCACATCGGCGACGGCAAGATCTTCGTCTACGACGTGGAGGATGTCGTTAAGGTGCGTACCGGTCAGACAGGACTGGATGCCATGCGCAACTTTGATTCTATCTGATTTTTTGCAGTTATCTCTCCAAAGCCATAGACAACCCGCACCGTTTCTGTTATGATGATATTATCTCATACAGAAAGCGGTGACGGGCACATGGTCAAACAGATTCTGGAGAAAAAAGAGAAAAAAGTCGAGTATGTCGAGCTGATCTACGACCTGATCTTCGTCTATATCATCGGGCGCAACAACTCCCTGCTGCACCACATCACCGGCGGCTTTGTCGACCCCCTGTCCTTTGTCGCCTATGTGCTCTGCACGCTGGCAGTCATTCAGATCTGGAACTTCTCCACCTACTACATTAATATCTACGGCAGGCACAGCGTCAGAGAGCATATCTTCCTGTTCCTCAACATGTTCCTGCTCTACTTCATCGGCGAAGGCACGCGCGCCGACTGGGCGGGATATCACACGATGTATCACGTCGCGTGGGCGCTGATCCTGATCAACATCGGTGTTCAGTATGCGATCGAGCTGCGCAGTCACTGCGCGCCTGCCAACCGCCGCCAGATCGTCCGCATGATGGTCATCCTGTTCTGCGAGGCGCTGATCGCCCTGACGGCGATTATCGAATTCCGCCTGTTGCAGACCTCGTGGCCGTCACTTGCGGCGATTCTTTTCGGCATGGGGATGGTGCTGTTCTTCGGGCGGCGCAGCAGCAATCAAAGCTTTGTCGACTTCCCCCATCTCTCGGAGCGTGCCATGCTCTATGTGGTCTTAGCCTTCGGCGAGATGGTCATCGCGGTCTCGGGTTATTTTTCCGACGAGATCACGCCCAATAATCTCTATTTTGCCGCCATGGCGTTTTTGATCGTCGTCGGGCTGTTCCTCAGCTACGGGGTGTTCTATGACCACATCATCGACCGCGACAGAAACACCAATGGGCTGCTGTACATGCTCATGCATATCTTCATCATCTTCTCGCTGAACAACATCACCAACTCGCTCGAGTTTATGCGAGACAGCGAGGTGATGCTGATGCCGAAGCTTCTGCTGCTGCTCGGTTCGTTCCTGCTGTTCTATGTGTTCCTGTTCGCCACGGGGCGCTACGCCAAGCAGCGCTGTCGCCTGAACGGCAGGTTCCTGCTACTCACGGGCGGCGTCGGCGTCGTCTTTGCGGTGCTGATGCTGGTGTTCCGCGAGAATATGTATGTCAATATTGCGGTATCGGTCCTCTTTGTCTTTTCGGAATTCGCCATCATCCGCAAGCAGCGAGCGTGACGCTCGACCCAGTCCGCGCGTGCGACGTTAGTATGGATGGTTACAAACATGCCCGCGTTCGAACGCGGGCGTAGAACTTAACCTTTCTCACAAACGTCAGAAGCGCGGAAAAAGCGCCCACCGGCGCCGCGGAAAAAGCGCCCACCGGCGCCGCAAGCGTGACGCTCGACCCAATCCGCGCGTGCGACGTTAGTATGGATGGTTACAAACATGCCCGCGTTCGAACGCGTGCGTAAAGCCTAACCTTTCTCGCGAGCGGCGCGCACATTTTTCTTTACAAATAGGTTTTTTTGTGATAGAATGACCACAGACAGTTCGTTTGCGTCATCCTGTCTCTAAACAAAACCAGAGCTTTTGCTTAACTGCGCCTATTTTTTGTTTGACAGGATGTGTCTGCCCCTTGGCAGGCGCATTGTTTTTTGTAAATGAGGAATGGATATGTATCTTTTAAAAACCGCCGCGACCTTTGACAGCGCTTCCA
>CACZWQ010000049.1:5600-16845 GCA_902784855.1 uncultured Ruminococcus sp.
TCTCAAGGGCTACAACGGCAAGTGTGCCAATCTGCACGGTCACACATGGACGGTCGAGGTGACCGTCGGGCAGGAAACACTGACCCCCGACGGCGAAAAGCGAGGCATGGTGCTCGACTTTGCCGACCTGAAACGGGCGGTGCGCGCGCTTGCCGACCGCTTTGACCACACGCTGATCTATGAGCGCGGCAGTCTCTCTGAGCGGACGCTCAAAGCGCTGCGGGACGAGGGCTTTTGCCTGACGGACTTTCCCGACCGACCCACTGCGGAGAATTTTGCCCACTGTTTTTATCAGGAATTGAAACAAGCACTGCCCGTTTTGCGCGTGGCGGTATACGAAACACCCGACAATTGTGCGGTTTATGAGGGGGCTTTTTCATGCTGTCGGTAGTGGAACGCTTTGTCAGCATCAACGGTGAGGGCGCCCATGCGGGCGAATTGGCGGTATTCATCCGCTTTCGGGGCTGCAACCTCAACTGCTCCTACTGCGACACCAAATGGGCAAATCACCGCATCACCGAATCGCAGGAATACAGCGTCGAGCGGCTGGCGCGCTGGGTGCGGGACAAGCGGATCACCAACGTCACCCTCACGGGCGGCGAACCGCTGCTGCAGGACGAGATCGAGCTGTTGATCGAACTGCTTCTGCGTCAGGGCAACCGCGTGGAGATCGAAACCAACGGCAGCCTGCCGCTGGACAAGCTTGCAAAGGCGCAGCGCCGTCCCGTATTCACGATGGACTACAAGCTGCCCTCCAGCGGGATGGAGATCGCCATGCGCCGCGACAATTTCAAGCTGCTGAACAAACACGACACGGTAAAATTCGTCTCGGGCAGCCAAGAAGATTTAAAACGCGCGAAGGAGATCATCGACGAATACCGACTGACCGAGCGCTGCCACGTCTATCTCAGCCCCGTGTTCGGCAGGATCGACCCCGCCGAGATCGTCGGCTTTATGCGCGACAACGAGATGAACGGCGTGCGCCTGCAATTGCAGCTGCACAAATTCATTTGGAAACCCGATCAAAGAGGTGTATGAAATGGATATCAAGGCAATCGAATATCATGTGCAGGGACTGCTGAAAGCCATCGGCGAGGATCCCGAGCGAGAGGGACTGAAAGATACGCCCGCCCGTGTGGCGCGCATGCTGGAGGAAGTGCTGGCAGGCACCGCCTATTCCAATCACGAGATCGCCGAGATGTTCGGCACGACCTTCTCCGCAGACACAAACGGAGACACCGACAGCACGGTCGTGATGAAGGACATCACCGTGTTCAGCTATTGCGAGCACCATCTGGCGCTGATGTACGACATGACGGTCAACGTCGCCTACATCCCGCACGGCAGGGTGCTGGGGCTGAGCAAGATCGCCCGTATCTGCGATATGGCGGCAAAGCGGCTGCAACTGCAGGAGCGGCTGGGCAGCGACATCTGCGAGATCATCAGCGAGGCGGCGGGTTCTCCCGACGTGGGCGTGGTGATTCGCGGCAGTCACAGCTGCATGACGGCGCGCGGCATCCGCAACGCCTCCGCACAAACCGTCACCACCACCTTCCGCGGCAGATTCCGCACGGAAAAGGATCTGCAGCAATTGATCATCATGGAGTGAACGAACAGATGAAAGCATTGGTACTGTGCAGCGGCGGCGTAGACAGCGCCACCTGTCTGGCACTCGCGGTGCAACAATACACCGCCACCGAGGTGCTGGCGCTCTCCGTCAGCTACGGACAGAAGCATCAAAAAGAGCTGGATGCGGCAAAAGCCGTCGCGGACTACTACGGCGTGCCGCTGATCACGCTCGACCTCGCCGCCGTCTTTGCGGGCAGCGACTGCTCACTGCTCCAAGGCTCGGCGCAGGACATTCCCTCGGAGAGCTACGACGACCAGTTAAAAAAGACAAACGGCGCGCCGGTATCGACCTATGTGCCGTTTCGCAACGGGCTGTTCCTCTCCTGCGCGGCGAGCGTAGCGCTCTCGCACGGGTGCGAGGTGATTTATTACGGCGCGCACAGGGACGACGCGGCAGGCAACGCCTATCCCGATTGCAGCGAAGCCTTCAACGAGAGCATGAACCGCGCGATCTTCCTCGGCAGCGGTGAACAGCTGCGCGTGGTCGCGCCCTTTATCCGCAGCAACAAGGCGCAGGTCGTCGCGCGCGGTCTGGAGCTGGGTGTCCCCTATGCGCTGACATGGAGCTGCTACGCGGGCGGCGACAAGCCCTGCGGCGTCTGCGGCACCTGCCGAGACCGGCTTGCCGCCTTTGAACAAAACGGCGTCACCGACCCGTTAATGAAAGGAGATCCATCATGCGCGAACACGAGGACCTGACCCTGCTGGGCAACAAAAACGTGCGCTATGCGACCGACTATGACCCCGCGGTGCTGGAGACCTTTGTCAACAAGCACCCCGAAAACGACTACTTCGTCAAATTCAACTGTCCCGAATTCACGAGCCTGTGCCCCATCACGGGTCAACCCGATTTCGCGACGATCACCATCTCCTATATCCCGGGCGAGCGGATGGTCGAGAGCAAGTCGCTCAAGCTCTATCTGTTCAGCTTCCGCAACCACGGCGACTTTCATGAGGACTGTGTGAACATCATCATGAAGGATCTCATCCGCCTGATGGCGCCGAAGTACATCGAGGTGTGGGGCAAGTTTCTGCCGCGCGGCGGTATCTCCATCGACCCCTACTGCAACTACGGCATGCCGGGCACGAAGTATGAAACGCTCGCGTGGGAGCGGTTGGCACATCACGACCTCTACCCCGAAAAAGTGGATAATCGGTAAGACTGCGGCGCCTGCCGGACGATTTGTCCGGCAGGCGCCGATGATTTATGCGTGATCCGATTGCAGTCTCAGCAAATGTGCCACGGCGGGAATGCTTTTTCCCTGCCCCGAGGTGGTGGTGCTGAGCAGCGCGCCGGTCGCGATAAAGAGGACGTTGTGCAGCGCGCCGCGCGCCAGATCGCCGAGTATCCTTGTACAGAGCACCGATGCACAGCAACCGCAGCCCGAACCGCCCGCATGCACATCCTGTTCCTCGCGGTTGTAGATCAGCAATCCGCAGTCGTCGTGCCTGCCGCGAAAATCCGCAAATCCTTCCCGCTCCAGCAGATCATACAGCAGCTCGCTGCCGACCATCCCGAGGTCGCCCGTAAAAATGCGGTCATAGTCCCGCGGCGAGGTGCCCGTATCATGCAAAAACCGCATAATGGTGTCCGCCGCAGCAGGTGCCATGGCGGCGCCCATATTATTGGCGTCGGTGACGCTGAGGTCGACGATTCTGCCGACGGTCGCAGCGCTGATGCCGATGTCGCCGCCGCTTTCCGAAAGCACGCAGCTGCCTGCGCCCGTGACCGTCCACTGCGAGGTCGGCGTGCGCACGGCGCCGTATTCCAAGGGAAACCGATACTGCCGCTCCGCCGCGCAAAAATGCGAGGACGTCACGCAGAGCGCATGGCGCGCGGCGCCGCTCTCGACGAACACCGCGCCCGCCAGCAGGTTCTGCGCCATCGTGGAGCATGCGCCGTACTGCCCCAGATAGGGCACGCCGAAGCCCATCATCCCGAAGGTCGAGCCGACGCACTGGTTGAGCAGATCGCCCGCAAAGACACAATCCATGTCCGCCGCGCGCAGCCCCGACTTTTCCAGCGCGATCCGCGCCGCCTCACGCTGCAAACGGCTCTCTGCCGCCTCATAGGTATCGTCCTCTCCGCGGCTGTCGAAGTAGATCTTATCGAACAGCTCACACAAGGGTCCCTCGGCTTCCTTTCGTCCGACGACCGACGCGTAACCCGCGATCCGCGGTCTGCTTTCAAACATGAGCGTTCCCGCTCCCAAACGTTTTATCATACTGAAACCTCCCGCCTTATTATTCTCCGAAACGGCGGGAATATCAAAAGAATCCGCCGGGATGACCCGGTGGATTCTCTGTTTCGGCTTTATTCGGTTTTGGAGAGTTCTGTCGCCTCGGTGACGTCGGTGGGTTCGGTCTCGGGCGGCGCAGCGGTTGTCTCGGGCGGCTCCGTTGCCTTGGTCGGCTCGGGCGCGCCTTGGTTGTTCGGCTCGTCCACGTTGGTGTCGACCGCGCGGGAATCGTTCTCGGCGGAATGGAACACAATGCCGTGCTCCAGATCGTAGGAGGAATACGGAAGTTCCTCTTCGCTGATCTTCTTGCCGTCCTTGTAGTATACGCGCCATGCCCTGACGCCGTAGCTGTCGCTACCCTTTTCACCCTGCTGGTTGCGGGTCTTGATCTCGTCATAGTCGCCGGTCTTTACGCCCCAGAAGGAAGCGTAGAGCGTGGAATCCACGACCTTGCATTCCAAAAACATCTGATAGTCCGTCGGATTGCTCAGCTTCAAATCGAGATAGGGATAGTCGATCGTCGCGTCCAGTCCCGTGGGAACATAGGACGACGCCCACTTATGGTTGTAGCGCTCCTCGATTTTCAGATTTGCGCGGATGGCGGCGTTGTAGATCGTCGAGCTGGACTGGCAGATACCGCCGCCGATGCCGTTGATCAGCTTGCCCTGATAAATAACGTGGGCGGACTTATAGCCGTTCGACTCGAGGTTCGAGTCGCCCGTGCAGTCGTTGAATGACCACACCTCGCCGGGCTCGAGGATCGAGCCGTTGCACGATTTGAGCGACACCTTCATGTTGTTCGTCGCGTTTGAGGTGTTGGTGGAATAGGTCTGATAGCTGCTGAGCTTGACGATGTTCTTGCGCAGGAATTCCTCGGTCACGGTGGGCTCGAGCTTTTCTGTCGCGACCTCGAGCATCACCTCCTCCAGCTTGCCGCCCAGCGCCGCATGCAGCTGGCGTGTCAGATCTTCCTCGTCGATCTCATAGCCGACCTGCTCACTCTCATAGGCAAAGCGGTTCTTGGCGTAGGGATAGAACTCCGACACACGCGCGTTTGAAGGCGCGACGTTGTATTCCTCACTGAGCGAGTTGACCTTCTTGTCGACGGAGCTGTCCTTGACCGTCGAGGTCACGGTGTAGACGGTTTCGACAGTGGAGCGCTCCGCGTCGATATCCGCCTTGATCTGGTCGACCACATCGTCGATATCGTAGGTGTATTCAAAATCATCCTGTGTGAGCTGCGTCTCGTTGTCCTCGATATGGAGATCGATGCTGATCGGCTTCGTCAGCTGCTTCTTGTTCTTTTCCAAATAAATCTTTGCCTGCGGCACTGTCATGCCGCCGATATCGATGCCCGACACCAGCGTGTTCGCTTCAAAGGTGAAGGGCTTGGTCGGCTCGGTAGCAGTGGGGTCAAACGGCAGCGGCAGGTTCACACCGTTGTATTTCATCCATCCCAGCACGCCCAGCGCAGCCGACGCCAGCGCCAGCACGCCCAGCGATACCGACAGCACAACGATCAAAATCTTGCGGCGCTTGTTGTTCGGATGATTGCCGGGGTCATTTTGGTTGGGATCCTGATGAAAGTCATCACCGTATGGCGTAAAATCCGGCGTATGCCAAGCATCATTCATTGTTTCTTTTTTCATGATTCACTCCAACATGATATCTTTTCCGAAAAGGTATTCTTTCTCATTGTTCTTTCTATTCTACTACAATTCTTTCCAAAAATAAAGTGGCAAATTACAAAAATTTTATTTTTTCAAAATATCGCGTGAATTTAGGCAAGAATGGAAAAATATCTGTTGAAATCATCCTTTAAAGAAAGTATAATAGCTATAATGGTATTTCTATATCCTGCTGCAAGGAGCTGCGTCATATGAAAATTCTGATTTTTTCCGCCTCTACGGGCGGCGGGCACAAACGAGCCGCCGCAGCGCTGGAGGACACGATCAAACGCCTGAATCCCGATGTTGAGGTGACCGTGGTCGACGGTCTGCGCGCGATCGGCAAAATGTATGACAACACAGCCGTGAAAGGCTATTATTTCCTCGTCAAGAAGGCGCCCAAGGTATACGGCGGCATGTACGAGGTCACCGACCGCAAAAGCCTCGCCTACAAGGCGGTCATGAAGCTCAACGCCGCCCAGTCGCGCAAGCTGATGGAGGAGATCGAGCGCCATCAGCCCGACGTCATCATCATGTGCCACGCCTTTATCACGGCGATGGTCTCCAAGCTCAAGGCGAAGGGCAAGCTTGAAAACGTCAAGGCGATCTCGCTCATCACCGACTTTGACGCGCACCGCACCTACATCGTGCCCAATATCGACGCCTACGTCGTCGCCGAGCCGCAGATGGCAGACAAGCTGATCGAGGAATACGGCGTGGATGAGTCGCTGATTTATCCCTTGGGCATCCCCACCTTTGAAAAATTCAGCCTTCCCGGCGCAAAGGAAGAAATCTGCCGCCGCGAAGGATTCGACCCGAATAAAACGACCGTGCTGCTGATGGCAGGCTCCTTCGGCGTGACGGGCGTGCTGAAGATCTATGAAAACCTCGCGCTCAACGACCCCGAGCTGCAGCTGATCGTCATCACGGGCAAGAACGGCAAGCTGATTGAAAAGCTCGACGATTCCGTGGACAAGGTCGGCGCGCGCGACCGCACCCGTCTGCTGTTCTACGTCAACAACGTCGAGGACTACATGCACATCTCCGATTTGATCGTGACCAAGCCCGGCGGTCTCACCATCGCCGAGAGCCTTGCCTGTCACCTGCCGATGGCGATCTACAACGCCTATCCCGGTCAGGAGGAATACAACGTGCAATTCCTGCTCAAGCAGCACGCGGCGATCACCGTCGACAAGAAAAATGCCGCAGAGGAGATCTCCCGTCTGCTGCACGACCCCGAACGGCTGCGTGAAATGCGCGAGAACTGCCGCCGGCTCGCCCGCCCCAACGCGGCGGAGGATATGGTCAAGCTCGCCAAAAGTCTCGGCGAATCGGACGCGCCCGCGGGAGCTGCGCCGTGAAGCGGCGCCTGATTGCGGCGCTTGCCGCGCTGCTCGTCATCACGCTGCTCGCGTCCTGCGGCGATCCCGGGGCATTCTCGGACGAGGAGTGTCTTTCCGACGACGTCAAGCGCAGCGAGGACAGCACACTGACCTTTCACTACGCCGACGGCGCCGTCGAGTCGCCGCTCGCCTACACCAACTATATCATCGGCACCACCGGCTTTGCCCTCAAACAGCTGCGGGCACGCGCCCAAGCGGAGAAGGGCAGCTTTGTCTTTTCCCCCGCTGCGGTGACGCTGCAATTGAGCATGGCGGCAAACGCTGCGTCCGTCGACACGCGGCAGGAGATCCTGCTGGCGCTGGGCGGCACCCTGACGCTTGACGATCTCAACACCTGCTCGTCCTATTTCAAGAGCCGCATGGAGTCCGTCAGCCGTCTCGGGCAAGCCGAAGCGCCTGCCGAATCCGTGGAGCTCGACGGCACCATGCTGATCGACCGCTCGGTCGACGTCAAGTCCGCGTTTTTGCAAACGAACGCAAACTTCTACGGCTATGACATTTACCGCTATGATTTCAAGGGAAAGCATGCCGCCGAAAAGCTTGACCGGTGCCTCAAGCCCTACACCGAGAGCAGCGGTATCGACGTCTCACAAGGCGGCTCGCTGTATACGGTCACGACTTCCTGCGTGACGGACAGCTGGCTGAAAGCATACAGCGACGCCGACGTGAGCGCGGGCACCTTTGCGGGTGCAGAGGGTGAGCGGCTCGCAAGCTTTCTTCGCTCCGACGAAAAGAAGGTGCACACAGCAAAGGCGACGGGCGTGCTGAAATATACGGAGAAAAATCCGCTCAAGCTGCTGCTGGTGCTGCCCGACAGCTCCCTCGGCTTGGACGGCTATCTCGAGCAATTCGACAGCAACGAGCTGCGCGCCCTGCTCGGCAGCGTGGACATCACCGAGACGGTGACCGCACTCATTCCCGAATTTACCGCAGAAAGCGACGGCAAGGGCGTGTCGCTTGCCGACCCGCTCGGCAAAAGCGGGCTGTATACCCTGTTTACCGACAAAGCGGACTTTTCCTCCATTGGCTTTTCCCAAACCGCCAAGCTCGGGGATATGTACGAGATCCCGCCGACGTTTTCGCTGACACGATCGGGCATCAACATGGGAGGAGTCGCGGCGAGCGACGCCGCACGTCCGGAGGTTCCCGCGGACGCGGTGATCTTTGACCGCCCGTTCCTCTTTCTCCTGCTCGACAATGAAACCGACATTCCCGTCTTTGCGGGCGTCATTCAATGATCATCAGAGGCTGTCACTTCGTGTGACAGCCTCTTTCCTGTTATCCCGCCTTGTTATCGACCAAGCGGATCGCCACGGCGGTGATATCGTCGTCCTTCATCTCCGCGCGGCGGCGGATCGCCTCCTGCACCACCGCCTGCGCCAGATCCTGCGCGCTGCCCTCGTTCCATGTTTTGATCAGCCGCTCCAGCCAGCGCTCGTCTCCTGTCAGCACACCGTCCGACACCATCACAATCATGTCGCCTGCCTTTAAGTTTATGGACTCTGTGGAAAATTTGATGTTGTTGAGGATCCCCGCGGGCAGACTGGGCATTTCGCGCGCCGTCAGCCTGCCACCCCGCTTGATATAGGTCAGCGGCGCGCCCGCCTTGCTCAGCGTGACGCCGCCCGTGTAGAGATCGACGCCCGCGAGGTCGACGGTAGACAGCGACTCGTCCTCGCTCTTGATCATCAGCGCCGAATTGACGATTTGCAGCGAGCTGTCGGGCGACAATCCCGAGCGCAGCAGCCTGCCCATCACCGAGACCGCCATGTTGCCGTCTACCGCCGCTCTGCCGCCCGTGCCCATGCCGTCGCAGACAAGCGCGTAGGTCTTGCCCATGCCGTCGCTGAAATAGTCGATGCAGTCGCCGCAGAGCTTGCCGCCGTCCGCGATATGCTGGTCGCTGCCGATCTCCACGTCAAAGAAGGGCATTTCGCACATCGCCGCGCGCACGCGGCTGCCCTCAAAGCTCAGCGTCGGCAGATCGAACCGCCTCCCGCAGCATTTGGAAACCTCGCGCGCCAGTGCGCCCTTGGACAGCTCGCCGGCGTTTGCCAGCTCCAACTCGACGGTCATGCTGCCGCCGCTGCCGATCAGACAGACACAGTCCGCGACGCGATATCCCGCCGCACTGAGCGCTGAGATCACGCGCTCCGCGCTCTCCTCATCCGGCTTCTCCACGGCGCTGAACTCGCGGGAGAGGTCGTGCAGGATGTCGCTCACGCCCGCAAACTGCCCCGCGACCACGCCGCGCAGCTCCGCCACGCGCTGCCGCGCCTCGCGCGCCGCCAGATAGTGGCGGTAATAGACCGTCATCTGCGCGGCGATCTCGCCCTTTTTGCAGCAATTCTTGACGAATGCCTCCTCGACGTCCGCATCGGTCAGCGCGTTTTTGTCCGCGAGGATCGGCTCCAAGCGGTGGAAATCGTCGCGGGTCACGCCCGTCTCGTGCTCATAGCAGTACATCCGCAGCCCGCAGCCGCCGCAGACGTCGTGGGCGACGTTCTCGCACACCCAGCCGTAGGTCGGCGAGCTCATCTCCGAGAGCTTCTCCGAGACCGCCTTGACGTCGTTCTTGACGTTGGCGATCGCCTTGGAGGTGAAGTCCAGCCGCATGACCACGTTGCGGCGCAGACTGTCGCCTGTTGCGGCGCTCTTGTCGCCGAACAGCGGTGAGACGACGTTGCCCACCTCCTTCGGCAGCAGCAGAAACACCGCCGCGCCGATGAAGCTCTCGATCAGCACCGACGGCAGCGCAGCGTCCTGCCCGAAGGCGAGGCACATGATGGCGTTGGACATCACAAAGATCGGCGCGCACGCGAATCTTCCGACCGTCGCGAACATGCCCGCCATCAGCCCGCCGAAGGCAAAGCCTCCGCAGACATAGCCCAAGCCGCCCTGCGACAGGCTGAACACCGCGCCCGTGCATACGCCGCAGACCGCGCCTCCGCCGATGCCGCCGTAGCGCGCGCACAGCAGCACGGCTGTCGCCGCGAGGACGCGCCCGACCGAGACGCCCTCGATCGACAGGCCGCCGAGCGAGAGCATCAGGACGCAGCCCGTCAGCACCATGCAGGCGCTCTCCTGACGCGTAAAGGCGGAAATGCCCCGATTGGCGCGGCTCAGCCGCACGGTGGTCGCCATGAAATACGCCGCCGCGCCCGCAAGCAGCGCCTCGATCGCGCAATCCACCGGAGAGGTCAGGCTTCCCGCACCGCCGACGAGCAGGGCGACGCCCGTGGCAAACACCGTGCCGAAGGCGACGAGGGGCGCGAACAAACGGCTTCGGCGGATGAAGTCCAGCTCGCTGAACAGCCAGCGCAGCGCGCCGATGGCGGCGACCACCGACACATAGCGAAAGCAGTCCGTCGGGTCGCGCACCAGATAACCGACAGCTGTGCCCGCCAGCGCTGCCGCGAGATTCCGTTTCGGCACCGCTGCCGCATAGGACGCGCCGAAGGGTGCCAAATTGCCCATCACCGCGCCGTGCGCCACTAAGAATCCCAGCCCGCCGTAGACAAGGTGCAGGACCGCCGCTTTTGTAAAATTCCGCTGCTCCGCCCGCGGTTTGCGGGCGGCTTTTTTTACACTTTCCATTTTTGAACTTCCTTTTCAGTTGATATCCCTATTATAAAATAGCGCCGCCAATCGTTTTGTCATTCCGTGGCGGCGGGTTTTTATCTTCTTTTGTAGAATATTTCACCGGAACCCTTGTATCTTTTCCGATGATGGCTTATAATGGTGTTATCCACCTGAAAGGAATGGTATCATGGTCATTATGTCGGTTGACTTGGGAAAAGCCAGAACAGGACTGGCGCTCTGCGATAAAACGGAATTCTTGGCGTCGCCCTACAAGGTGATATTTGAAAAATCGCCCAAGAAGCTGCCCGAACAGGTCGCGCAGGCGGCAAAAGAGGCGAACGCGGAGATGATCGTGGTGGGCTTGCCGAAAAACATGGACGGCAGCGAGGGCGAAAGCGCGCAAAACGCCCGCGCCTTTGCACAGGTCATCGGGGAGCTGACGGGACTGCCCGTCGCCTTGCAGGACGAGCGCGGCACCACGATCACCGCGCACACCTTCCTCAACGACACCAACATGCGCGGCAAGAAAAGAAAAAACGTGGTCGACGAGGTCGCCGCCACGATCATTTTGCAAAACTATCTGGATAAAAAGGCGTCGGCAAACGCAGCCAAGCGTTAAGCTTTCTCTGCGTTTGCCTGTTTCGTATCATATAAACATGTATGCCATATCGTACACCCCGGCGACAGGATCGTCGAGCGCCTGTCCGCTGTCCTGCGGTGTGCG
>CACZWQ010000050.1 GCA_902784855.1 uncultured Ruminococcus sp.
TTTGCCTTAAAGAAGTCGTGGGCGGCGCGGATGGTTTCACGCTGACGCAGGGCGGCAAACAGCTTGCCTTGATAGGTCTTGAGGTTGTTGCGCTGGGAGGCAAGCTCCCAGTTGAATTTGCCGCGGTGAAGGTAGCGGCTGTCGAATTTCTTGGTGATGTCGGCGTGATAGAGGTAGTCGTTGAGCTGACCGACCTCGTCGCCGCTGTAGATGACGGGGATGCCGCTTTGCGTGAACATGTAGGCATGCAGCATGATGTCCGCGTCCAGCGCAAGCTCAAGCGCCTCGTCGTCGTTGCTCCACAGCGCCGCTTCGATGCCGCAGAGGCTCGCGGTGGTGCCGCAGAGACGCGCGTCCTGAAGGATGGGGTCGTCGTTATACAGCTCGCCGCGCGCGACGCTGCCCTCGAATTTTCCGATAAAGTAGTCGTTGAGGAAGCGCTTGTGCGGGATCTCATCCATGCCCTGCGCGCGCAGCCAAGGATAGTCAAGCCCCCAGCCGATATCGTCGTGGCAACGCAGGTAGTTGAGAAATACGTCGTTTTTCGGCAGAGCCGCGAGCTGCTCCATTTGCCGGCGGAGCAGGCGCACGTCACGGGTGGCGACGGAGTTCCATGTGGTCGCCATGGTGGTGACGTTGTAGAGCATGTTGCACTCGGGCTTTTCGACGGTGCCGAAGTAGGGGGCGACCTTGGAGGGCTCCATCACGACTTCTCCCAAAAGCAAAACGGACGGGCAGACGATCTCGCAGATAATGCGCATCATGCGGACGATCGTGTGCACCTGCGGCAGGTTGCGGCACTGGGTGCCGAGCTGCTTCCAGATATAGGGCACCGCATCGAGACGGATGACATCGATGCCCGCGTTGGCGAGATAGAGCATGTTCTCCGTCATGTCGTTGAACACGAGCGGATTGGCGTAGTTGAGATCCCACTGATAGGGATAGAAGGTCGTCATGACGATCGAGCCGTCCCCGAGCTGTGTGAAGTTGCCCGGCGCCGTGGTGGGGAACACCTGCGGCACGGTGGCTTCAAAGCTGTTGGGGATGTCCCAGTTGTCGAAGAAGAAAAAGCGGCTGCGGGCTTGCGAATCACCCTCGCGGGCGGCCTTTGCCCATGCGTGCTCGTCGCTGGTGTGGTTCATCACGAAGTCAAGACAGCAGCTGATGCCGCGCTCGTGACAGAGCCCGGTCAGCTCGCGCAGGTCGTCCATCGTGCCGAGCCGGGGCTGCACCTTGCGGAAGTCGGCGACCGCATAGCCGCCGTCGCTGTGTCTCTCGGGGCTGTCCAGCAGCGGCATGAGGTGGATGTAGTTGACGCCGCATTCGGTGAAGTAGTCGATTTTTTTGATGACGCCCTGCAGGTTTCCCGCGAAATTGTCGACATAGAGCATCATGCCGACGATATCGTTTCCGCGATACCAGTCGGGATCCTGCTCGCGCCTGCGGTCGAGCGCCTTGAGAGCGTCGCTGCGGTCGATGTAGTAAGCTTTTATCAGATTGCAGAGGTAGTCGAAGCCCTTGTCATCGCCGCGATACAGCTCGTGATAGAGCCATTTCAGTTCATCAAAGCGGCTTTCAAAGCGGCTGTCGAAGATGATATCCAATTCATTCGCGCCTTCGTGCAACATGATCATGCCTCCTTTTCGGATAATTTGGCTTGGAGCTCTGCCAAATCGGGCATGGCGGGGATCGCGCCGTGGCGCGAGGTGGTCAGCGAGGCGGCGAGGTTCGCCGTGCGTACGCTGTCAAGGAGCTGCTCAAAGGTGAGGTCGGCGGGGTCTTGGCAGCCGAGGGACGCCATGCGGCTGAGGAACGCGCCGAAGAAGGTGTCGCCCGCGCCGTTGGTGTCGGCGACCTTGACCTTGAAGCCGTCCGCTTTTCCCGTTTCCTCGCCGCGGCGGAAGTAAGCGCCGTCAGCGCCGAGTGTCAGCAGGATCAGCGGGATGCCGTACTCGTCAAAGAGCTGCTTGGTGCCGGCTGCGGGGTCGTCGGTGCCCGTCAGCAGCGGCAGCTCCTCGTCGGAGATCTTGAGGATGTCCACCATGCCGAGGACGGATTTCATCTGTTCCACAGCTTCGCTTTCGCTGTCCCAGAGGGCGGCGCGGTAGTTGGGGTCATAGGTGACGGCAGCGCCCAGCTCCTTTGCCTTTTGCGCGGCAAAGAGCGTCGCCGAGCGCGACGGCTCGTCCGTCAGGCTCACGGAGCCGAAGTGCAGGAAACGGGTGTTGCCGAGCAGGTCAAGGCTGACGTCCTCGCTGCTGAGCAGTGTGTCGGCGCAGTTGCGGCGATAGAACGAAAAGCTGCGCTCGCCCGTCTCGGAGAGGGATACCACCGCGAGAGTCGTTCGGGCGCTGTCGTCCGCCGGCATACCGGACACATCCACGTTGTTGTCCTCCAGGGTCTTGCGCAGAAAATCGCCGTAGTAGTCCTTGCCGACCTTGCCGATGAAGGCAGCGTCGGCGCCCAGACGCGCGGCAGCGACCGCAACATTCGCGGGTGCGCCGCCGGGATTGGCGGTGTAGACGGGAATGCCGTTTTCCCGTCCGCTGTAGGTCAGGTCGATCAGGACCTCTCCGATAGTAACAATGTCTTTCATCATAACACCTCTCTGTTCGGAATTGATCGTGAAATATTTTGTAATCGTTTTCATTACCTATAATATAGCATACCCGCCTGTGGTTTTCAATCGCTATTCCTCGCCGCTCATATAGAATTTCAGCGGTGTTTTTTGTGAAAGTTGAACGAAAGAGCTGCCGCACGGAAAAGCGCGGCAGCCCCTGTCAGGAGATGAATTTTTGAAATGCCGTCGGCAGCGGATAGCTCTCGCGCAGTTCCTTTCGGCTCACCCAGAGAAAGTGCCCGCCCGGCTGTTCCACACGGACGCGGCAGCCCTTCATCAGCCAGTCGATGTGCGTGAAAACATGCTTGACGTCCTTGAAGAAGGCAAGCTCCCGCACCGCGAGATGCCGGTCGGTCAGCAGTTTTTTTAGTTCTTCTTCGGAAAAATAACCGTCGATGTTCGGGAGCTGATACATGCCCGACAGCAGGCCCGCCTCCTCTCGCTTTTCGATCGCGATCCTGCCGTCCGGGGTGCTAATCAAAAATACGGTCTTTTCCGCGCGCCTGCGCTTCGTTCGTTTGACGCGGACGGGCAGCTCGCCTGTCAAGCCGTCGCGTGCGGCGATGCACTGCGGCTGCAGCGGACAGGACGCGCACAGCGGCTGACCGTTCGGCAGGCAGACGGTTTCCCCCAGCTCCATCAGCGCCTCGTTGAAGGCGCCCGCTTCGGCGGGCATGACGGCTTTCAGCCGGGCGGTTACCGCTTTTTTGGTTCCGGGGAGCAGTACGTCGGCGCGGTCTCCGGTCACGCGGGCAATCACGCGCAGGACGTTGCCGTCCACGGCGGGCACCCGCTCGTTGAAGCAGATGGAGGCGATCGCCCCTGCGGTGTAGTCGCCGATTCCGGGCAGCTTCACCAGCTCGCGGAAGGTCTGCGGAAAGCTGCCGCCGTACTGCGTCATGATGAGTTGAGCCGCTTTTTTGAGGTTGCGCGCGCGGGAGTAGTAGCCCAAGCCCTCCCAGAGCTTGAGCAGCGCGTCGTCGTCGATCTCGCTGAGCGCGCGCACATCGGGCAGCGCCTCCGTAAACCGCGCGTAGTAGCCCGTTACCGCCTCGATCCGCGTCTGCTGAAGCATGATCTCAGACACCCAAACGTGATACGGATCCGTATCCTCCCGCCACGGAAGGGCGCGCTTTTGCTGCGAAAACCAGCGCAGCAGCGGTTCTGCGATCAAAGAAAGCGCATCTGTCACGGGTCTCACCTGCCTTTTCTAAAAGAGTTTCGGTGAATAGTGTAGCATGAAACCCGTTTTTTCGCAACCCTTCGGCGTTTTCGGAAGAAAAAAACCAAAAAATATCGGAATTTACTTGTAAAACCATCTGAAAGTGTGGTATGATTAAATGGAAAGCAGGAACAGCACTTTGAAGCGACGCAGTTTTCGGGTGAGATCATCTCCATCGGCTGTGTCGACGAAAACGGCAGACAATTTTATACGCTTGTCAAGCCCGCAAAAATGAGCGAGATGACCGACTTCATCGAGGAACTCACGGGTATTCATCCGAAGCAGCTCGCCGCGGCGCCGCTGCCCGATGAGGCGTTCGCCGCCTTCCTCGGCTGGCTGCCGCATGACGAGACGGTGCGGTTCTACTGCTACGGCGACAGCGACGCGCATTTTCTCGACCGAACCCTGCCGCACCTGAGCGATTTTCGGGCGCAGCTGGGGTTGAGTGTCATCCGCGCAGCCCTCTGCGACTATGCCGCTGAGATCAAAAAGCACTTTTCCCTCAAGCACAGCATCGCGCTCAAAAAGGTCGCTGCCTATTACCGCGGAGCTGCGGTGGAGCAGGATCACAACTCCCTATCGGACGCGCTGCTGCTCAAGGAGATCTATGAGCGCTCGCAGGGCGAGACGGTCGAGAGCTGCCCGTTCCCCGAGTACCAGAAGGGCGTGGAGCTGCCCAAGATCAAAAAGCGCGTCAAGGCGAGCATGGGTAACCGCAAGCTGGAATTTTCCACCTTCGGCAAGGCGGCGGACTGGGTGATGTCCGAGCAGATGAACATGCGCGATATCGTGACCGATAAAACCAAATCCAAGGTATGCAGCCGCATCATCTGCGCCGCGGAGAAAAACAAGCTCTACTGCGGCTTCAAGTGGAGCATTGAGAACAACTGAACCGGGCGTCCCGCAGCGGGGCGCTCCTGTATTTTAGGCAGAATCCGGAAAAACGGTGGACAACCGCATTCGTTTCTGCTATGATATAGATTGAAAAACCATATGGTTTTGTATTTGGAAGGAAAGAGGTGCCTATCAAAATGAAATCTATTCAAAAAAGGACCGTTGCGGTTTGCGCGGTGGTCGTTTCTCTCCTGTTGCTGATGACGGCGGTCATGCCGGGTGCGGCAGCGGGCAAAACCTTCATTATCGGCGACACCAACGGCGACGGCAGAGTCAGCGTTGACGACGTGACCATGATCCAGCGCCTGCTGGCGGACATCGAGACCGACAAGGACGGCATGCGGACCCTGCGCGGCGACGTCGACGGCAACGGCTTGAGCGTGTCGGACGCGACGCTGATCCAGCAGTATCTCGCGGAGTTTGACATCGATATTCCGATCGGCGAAACGGTAACGATCACCGAGCCTGTCACTGAGTCGACCGGTCAGACCTTTACGACAGACCCCTATGAGCTTCCGTTCGCGCCCTGCTGACGGCATGTCGTTTTTTCATCGGAACGCAAGGCTGTCCGACAGCCGAAAAAGGAGAGAGCTGTGATGAAAGCAAAACGCTGTGTCATTCGAGCGGCGTGCCTGACGCTGACGGCGATCCTGCTGCTTTTGCTTGCCGCCTGTTCTTCCCTTGATGCACCCGCCGAGGTGAGCGTCAAGATCGACGATAACGGGAGAATGCTCTCCGTCAAGGGAAGCGAGGATATGACGGTCGGCGCGCTTCTTTCGCGCGCCAAGGTCTCTGTCGGAAAAAAGGATCTGGTGACCCCGCCGATCAAAACGGTCTGGGGCGAGATCTCCGCCGACGCCATCACTGTCCGGCGTTATGCGGATGTGGTGTTTACCGACGGCGAAACCTCGCAGGAGGTGCGGATGGTGGGCGGCACGGTCGGCGAGGCTTTCGATTTGACGGTGTTCGACCGGTCGCGCTATACCATGGAGGAGTCCCGCGACTCGATGCTGCGTGACGGACAGCGGATCGTCCTCAAAAAGAAGGAGCCGGAAACCACCGCCCCTGTGACGACCGAGCCGACTCAGCCGCAAACGCAGCCGACGGAACCCAAGCCGACAGAGGGCTTGTCCGTCATCAGCGACGGCGCGGGCGGGTTCCTTTGCGCCGGAGCGGACGGCACGGTGGACAAGGGGCGCTGCGACGGCGTGACGATCGACGGCGTCGACTGGACGGTCATCAACGGAAAAGCCTTTCGCGTGGAGAATGCTTGGGACAGGACGCTGCACGCTGCGGCGCGCGCCGTCGGCAGCTGCACCGACAGCAGCATGAGCAAGGAGGAAAAGCTGAAAAGCGCCTTCCGCTTTTTGCAGACAAGCTACCTCGAGGGCGTGCGCCATAACCCGCCATACCGCGAGGCGGATTGGCCGGTGGTATGCGCCGACGATCTGTTCGTCTACGGCAAGGGCGACTGTTTCAGCTACGGCGCGGCGTTTGCCTTCATGGGCAAGGCGATCGGCTGCGACGCCTGCTACGCCTGCAACAGCGGCGGCCACGGCTGGGCGGAGATCGAAGGGCTGATCTATGACCCCGAGTGGAGCATGCACAGCAGCAAGTATGCCTACTACGCCATGCGCTACGACGAGCCCTGCGACGTGCGCTACGCGGCAGGCATCGCCTCCGGTCAGTGGTGGATGCGCATGCAGGTGTAAAACCATATTAGACAAAAACCGGGCTGTCGCTTCGTGCGGCAGCCCGTTTGCATTTGAAAGGAGCGCATTTGCAGACGCTTTGTAGGTATTTCTTACAGAACAAGCAATAAAATACCATTAACATCGCGATAAAAATTGTTGATTCTGGTCATGTTCTGTGTTGTACTAAAGATACTACGGCGTGAATTTGCACAGGTCCCTGCTTCCCGGCGGCTTGACGACCGCTGCGCGGAGGCGCACGCGACGGAATTCAGGGAGGAATTGGTGATGACAAAAACATGCAGGATCATCGGAATGCTGCTGGCGATCGTGCTGCTTACCGGCATTGTCACGGCGGCGCCGCTGACGGTCGGTGCAGCAAATGACCCCTATCACGCAAAGGGCGATTGCGGTGCAGGTGAGCATCCGGAAAAGGTGCAGTGGTAGCTGTTCGATGACGGTTCGATCGCGTTCTTCGGAGACGGTGCGATGTTAGATTATACCGAGCCTGAGCCGAATTTACCCGCAGGACCGTGGTATCTTTCCAATCCCATGGAATCGCTGCTCGGCTCCAAGATCGCGTTCGAGGACGGTATTACCAATGTCGGCAACTACGCGTTCTATCTGCCCGAGTACTATACGTTTATGCTCCAGACCTATAATCTCGATCTGCCCAACTCGCTGACAGCCATCGGCAAACACGCGTTCGAGAATCAGAATAAGCTCCAGAAAATCGCAATCCCTCAAAATGTGACAAGCATCGGCACAGACGCGTTTAAGGGCTGCACCAATGTGAAAAATATTGATATCTACTGCAATCCGAACAATTTGACTTGGGATGCGAGTTATTTCGGCAGCGGCGTCACCTGCCATGTTTTGCCGGCGTATGAAAACCAACTGGAGAACATCAAGACCCATTTTATTACCGGAATGACCTTTGAGGCCAACCTGCACGCCGAACAGGGCTTGGTGGACGACGGCGTGGAGAGAAATATCAAGGCGTATTTCGGCGCCGAGAACAGCAAGGTCTTCGGCGGCGCTGCGCCCTTCATCATCGTCGGCACCTTTTCGGGCGCGAAGAAATCCGTCACCCACGGCAACAACGGCTTTGCCAGCTGCGTCATGGTGGAGAATGATTACTATGTGCTCTCGAGCAACCAGTCGGGACATCTGAACAAGGCGAAGCTGGAAACGGGCGGCTATATGTCCGGCTTGGCGGACGATTACCATCCCGATCTGCGGCTGACCATCACCCGCGAATATATCGGCACCAATATCGTTAAGATGATCTATCATCTTCAAAACAACAGCACAACAAAGACCTATTCAAACCTCAAGCTGGGCAGCACGGGCGATATCAAGATCGGTGCGGACGACACGGCTGCCATCAAGCCGCTGATGGAAACAGTGGACGAGGAAGAACAGCAGGTCGGTTTTTATATGACGTCGACGGATGAGTATGATAGGAGCGGTAATCAGTATGCCACGCTCGGCTTTATCGGCAAGAACGTGTCAGGGTCAGCACCCGCTACCTTCTTCTACGGTCAAACCGGAACGACCACCAACGTCGCCGCAACAGGCGCGTACGGCATGCGATTGCTTCCCGAACGAATTTTTACGCCGGGAACAGGCGCAAAGACAAAAGACGAGTATGCGCAGGGCACGGATACGGGCATGTCCTATTATTGGGATAATATTACATTAGAGCCCGACGATAGTGCAGAATATGCCGTGCTGTTCAGCGTTTACGGCGCACAAACTGACAGCACCGGTCAGGAAATGATTGACGAACAGACGAAAAAGTATTATACTATTATATGGAAAAATCACGACGGCACCGTGCTTCTCAAGCAACCGGTCGCAGCGGGAACAACATTGAGCTATCCGTTGGAGGATCCCGTCAGGATCGAGGATAATCAAAACTATTATACATTCAGCGGATGGTCTCCCGATCCGGCAGAATGGAGTCCTACGGGGAATGTCAAAGAATATGAGTTTACCGCACAGTATGAACAACATCAAAAAAGCTTCTTCAAGGGGCATTCCCTGACACTCGGCGGCGACATCGGCGTGTATTTCTATATCGATCCCAAGGTGGCAGATTCGACTAAGTACGGCGCGGTCACGGAAGCTGACGTTAAATCCCGCACTAAAACGGTTTCCGTCAAATTCAGCTGGTACGACAAGAATTCCGAGTATCAGGTGATGACAGAAGAAGCGGATTATGACGAGGATAGGCATCTTTTCAAGGCGAGATGCAACGTCTCCGCCGCAGAGATGGCTTACGACATCCACGCCGTTGCCTATATCAACGGCAAGCGCTACGAGGAGGAGGAAAACCACTACAGCGTCAGGGACTACGGGCTCACCATCATTAACGGTACGGAGCCGGAGTATACTGAAAAATTGAAACGCCTTGCCGAAACCATGCTTGACTACGGCGCCAAGGCGCAGGAGCTGTTCAAACGCAAAACCAACATCAACGGTACCGCCATCCCCTTGGCAAATCAAGGTATTAACTATACCATGGAAGCACATGCCATCGGAGGAACGGAGCCGAATATGCAGTCGGATGATCTGGCAACATACGGCTTGAAGTTCTACGGCACCAGCGTCGTGTTTCTCTCCAAGACGACGCTCAGACAGTATTATCAGGTCGTCGACCCGAGCAAATTCGAGAGCGTGAAAGATCAGTTCGTCAAAAACGGCAGCCTGTATTATCTCCAAAAAGAGAATATCCCCGCGAAGGATTTGGACACACCGCAGCTGTTTACGATCGGCGGTCTTGATATCGGCTCTTATTCCGTCCTCGACTTTGCGCGCGTGCTGCAGTCAGAGGACAGCAGCAAGGCGGAACAGGACTTAGGAACCGCAGTGTATTGGTATAATGCAGCCGCCAAGGCTTATTACACCGGATCGTAAAGAGGAGGATGGAGCATGGAGAACTATCAACACACCGAATTGATCATCACGGAGTTTGACGTTGAAGATGTCATTACCACCTCGGGTCAGACGCGCAACAACATCGTCTACGGCCTTGATGAATACGAATGGATCCGGGCGCCGCGTGCGTGATTTTTACTGAGAGACTATCCAACCGAAAAAAGGGCTGAGGTACTCAGCCCTTATTCCTGTATCAAGGAGTTGTGACATGAAACTGAACAAGAATTTCTTGACCCATTCCATCGCCGGCCAGACCGTGCTGATTCCCGTTGCCGAGGCGGAATTCCACGGCTTGGTGCAGGGAAATAAGAGCGTCGACGTTATCTTCCAATGTTTGCAAAAAGACACCACCGAGGAGGAGATCGTTGAGGAGATGTGCAGACGCTATGACGGCGACCGCGAGGTCATCCGTGCCGACGTCGCCGATACCATCAGAAAATTGAAGTCGATCGGGGCGATCGATGAGTAAAACCACCTTTGAGCAGGTGATCGCCGAGAACGGAAGGCTCGTCTACACCAATGTGGGCGACAGCATGTACCCGTTGATTCAGCCGCGCGATCTGCTGGCCATCGAAGCAGTCAGGCAGCCGCTCAGGCGCTATGATATCCCGCTCTATCGACGCGACAGCGGGCAGTATGTGCTGCACCGCATCGTCGCGGTCAACGGCGACGGCAGCTACGCCATGTGCGGCGACAACCGCAGCCAATGCGAGTTCGGTATCACCGACCGCCATATCATCGGCGTGCTGACAGAGATCGTGCGCGACGGCAAGACGATACCCGTTCAAGAACTGCCGAATCCGAGCCAAATCAAGGCGGCGGAGGATCTGATTTTGCTGCTGACCTGCGCGGTCAACGGAGAAGCGCCCGACAGCGGCGCGTGCGCTGCGATGTGCCTGCCCGCCGTCTACCGCCTTGCCGCGCAGCATTCCGTCCTCGCGGCGGCGGCGTATGCGCTGGAGCGCACCGTCGAACTGCCGCGGCCGTTTGATCAGGCGATGAAAAAGGCGATCCGCAAGCAGGGCTTGTTCGATATCGAGCGCGCAAGGATCATCGGGGAGCTGGAGCAGGCGCAGATCCGCTATCTTCCGCTCAAGGGCATCCTGCTCAAGGACTGCTATCCGCTGCCCACCATGCGCGAAATGTCAGACAACGACATTCTCTGTGACCCCGCGCGCATGAGCGACGTCAGGGATATCATGGAACGGCTCGGCTATTCCTGCGAGCAGTTTGACGAATACAATCACGACGTCTACGCCAAACCGCCGACGCTCGAATTTGAAATGCACCGCAGCCTGTTTGAAAAGGAGCGCGGCTGCGAGATCTTTGCCGTGTACTACGACCGCATTTGGGAGCGTCTCCTGCCCGTCAGCGCCTGCGGCTTTCGCATGACCGACGAGGACAGCTATCTCTACCTGCTGTGCCACATGTACAAGCACTACAGCCACGCGGGCACGGGCTTGCGCTCGCTGCTCGATGTGTATCTGTTTTTGCGCACGCACCCCGGGCTTGACCGGGCGTATCTCGACAGAGAGCTTTCCGCACTGCGATTGACGGAGTTCGAGCGCGACATGCGGCAGCTCGCGGAAAAGGTCTTTACCCGTCAGCCGCTTAGCGAGCGGGCGTTTCGGATCCTGATCTACCTGATATTATCGGGCAACTACGGCACCGCCGAGAACGCGCAATACCATTCCGACGAAAAGAAGCTCGGCGGCGACGACAGCAAGGAAGCCAAGCGGAAATACTTCCTCGGGCGCGTATTTCTCTCGGGCGAGACGCTGGAGAAAAACTATCCGTTCGTCGCCCGGCATCGCATACTCTATCCGGCACTGCTGGTGTACCGCCCCATCAAGGGCGCGCTGACCCACCCGAAGGGGATCATCGGCGAGTATCGGAGAATCAAAAAATTCAAAAAGAAGGATGAGGTATGATGAAGAGAAAAATAATCGTTTTGATTGCCGCGGCACTGCTCGGCGCCGCCGTGCTTTCGGCTTGCGGCGAGGATGAGACATCGGCGGCAGGAGACGTCGCCGCGACAACGGTTGCAGCGTCGACCGAAGCGACTGCCCCTGCGGCAGAGACGACCGCTTCGACCGAAGGCACGCAGCCCGCGACAAAGCAGGCGAGCCAAAGCAGCCAAACGAGTCAAACGAGTAAAACGGAACAGACAAGCAAAACCGAACAGACAAGCAAAGCGGCGCAGCCGGGCGGTTCCGAGCAGACGCCCGAACAGACGAGCAAGCAGCCCTCTCAGAGCAGCAAGCAGCCCTCTCAGAGCAGCAAGACGCCGCAATCGAGCGAGCCGGAGGTCCCGGATGGTACGTTCGAAGAATACGAGCTGCCGTTCGTCCCTGCGGATTGATGACAACTGCATAATTTCCCGCCCTTCGGCAATACTCTCCATAGAAGATTGTCGGAGGGATTTTTATGCAATACGGAAAAGTGGAGATCTGCGGCGTCAACACCTCGCGCCTGCGCCTGCTCAGCGAGGAGGAAAAGCGCAGACTGCTGAAAACCATCAGAAGCGGCTCGCCCGAAGCGCGCAAGCGCGCCCGCGACGAGATGATTCAGGGCAACCTGCGGCTGGTGCTCAGCGTGGTGCAGCGCTTTGTCGGCAGGGGCGAGAATCCCGACGATCTGTTTCAGGTCGGCGTCATCGGCTTGATCAAGGCGATCGACAACTTTGACCCCAAGCTCGACGTGCGGTTTTCGACTTACGGCGTGCCGATGATCATCGGCGAGATCCGCCGCTATCTGCGCGACAACAACGCCGTGCGCGTCTCGCGCTCGATGCGCGACACCGCCTATCGTGCCATGCAGCTCAAGGAACAGCTCACCGCCGAAAACAACCGCGAGCCGACCGTGGAGGAGATCGCCAAGCTGATGGACATGCCAAAGGAGAATGTGGTGCTCGCGCTGGAGGCGGTGGTAGAGCCGGTGTCGCTGTATGAGCCGGTCTTTTCCGACGGAAGCGATACGGTCTATGTGATGGATCAGATCGGCGACAAGAGCGACGACACGACATGGCTGGAGGAACTGGCGCTCAAGGACGCCATCGCCGACCTCTCCGACCGTGAAAAGCGGATCCTGACCCTGCGCTTTTTCCGCGGCAAGACCCAGATGGAGGTCGCTTCCGAGATCGGCATCTCTCAGGCGCAGGTCAGCCGCATCGAAAAGGGTGCGCTGGATTCCATCAAGAAAAAGCTGTGACGCATACTCCGGGTTTTCAGATAATCTCTCCGCAGCACTTTACTTTTGCGCTTTTATATGTTAAAATTTTAATGTATGAAAATAACGATAGGAGGGATTCTCTTGAATTCCAAATTAAAAAACGCCACGACGGACTTTCTGTTCGACGCGATCCTCTGTCTGGAGACCAAGGAGGAATGCTACCGCTTCTTTGAGGATCTGTGCACCAGCTCCGAATTGAAGGCGATGTCGCAGCGTTTGGTCGTCGCCAAAATGCTGACCGAAAAGAAGGTCTATACCGAGATCGTCAGAGAGACAGGCGCCTCGACCGCGACCATCAGCCGCGTCAAGCGCGCTCTCTTTGACAATGATACATACGGCTATACGCTGGCACTGGATAAGATCGCGGAGAAAAATGGACAGCTATAATTCTTTTGCCGAATATTATGATGCGCTGATGGAGGACGCCCGCTATGAGGAGCGCTGCCGGTTCATCCTCGACGCGGCAGAGCGCTTCGGTCACCCGATGGGCAGGACGCTCGACCTCGCCTGCGGCACCGGCACGCTGACGCTGCTGCTGCGGCAGCACGGCGTCGATGTGTTCGGCTGCGACGGCAGCGTGGATATGCTCAGCGAAGCCATGCAGAAGAGCCTGGAGGCGGGCGAGCACATCCTCTATGTCTGTCAGGAGATGCAGCGCATGGCGCTGCCCGAGACGATCGATACCTGCGTGTGCACGCTCGACAGCCTCAATCACCTGACGGACGCATCCGACGTGCAGCGCACCTTTGACGCCGTGTCACGCGCGATGAACCCGGGCGGGCTGTTTCTCTTCGACGTGAACACGGTATACAAGCACCGCAGCGTGCTTGCCGACAACGTCTTTGTCACGGAAAACGAGCGCGTCTTTTGCGTCTGGCAGAATTTCCCCCGCGAGAACGACACGACGGATATCGCGCTCGACTTCTTCGCGGAGGAGGACGGCGTCTATTACCGCAGCAGCGAGGATTTCAGTGAGCGCGCCTATCCCGAGGAGCAGCTGCGCGACATGCTGGCGCGGGCGGGCTTTGACGTGCTCGCGGTCTGCGGCGATCTGCGCTTTGAGCCGCCCGCAGAGGACGAGCAGCGTGCGATCTATATCGCACGGAAAGAATCATAAAGAAGGAACGAAAAGCTATGGATAAAATCATACGTTGTATCACAAGCGACGGCGCGGTAATGGCTTCGGCGATCGACGCGTCCGATATCGTCTTTACCGCCAAACAGCTCCACCACCTCTCGCGCAGCGCCGCTGCCGCGCTCGGCAGGCTGCTGTGCGCCGCCTCGATGATGGGCGCGCAGCTCAAACAGAAGGACGCGATCATCAACCTGCGCGTCTCAGGCGACGGTGAGCTGGGACCCGTTGTCGCGGTATCGGACAGCCGGGGCAACGTCCGCGGCTATGTGGGTGACAGCGAATGCCCGACCGAGTACCACGCGAACGGCAAGATCGACGTCGGCAGGGCAGTCGGCAAAAACGGCACCCTCAGCGTCATGCGCGACTACGGCTCCGGAGATCCTTACATCGGTCAGACGGAGCTGGTCAGTGGCGAGATCGCCGAGGATATCACCAACTACTTCGCCGTCAGCGAACAGATCCCCACGGTCTGCGCGCTGGGTGTATTGATCGACAAGCAGAGCGGCGAGGTATTGCTGGCGGGCGGACTTTTGATCCAGCTGCTGCCGGGCGCAGGCGACGATACCGTGGAACAGCTCGAGAAGAATGTCGCCAAGCTGGAGCCTGTGACGACGATGCTCGCCAAGGGCATGAGCATTCTCGATATCTGCCAAACCGCGCTGGAGGGCTTTGAGGTCGAGGTGCTCGACGAATATCCCGTCAACTATGTCTGCACCTGCTCGCGCGAAAAGCTGGAACGCTATTTCTGCACGATGAGCGACGCGGATATCCGTTCCATGGCGGATGAAAAGGGCGTGGCGATCGCCAACTGCCATTTCTGCAACAAAAAGTACATTTTCACCAAGGATGATCTGGAAAAGCTCATCGCGGAGAAGAACGCCTAGGAAACCCATGCCGCCGCGCCGGGAACGATCGCCGGCGCGGCGGGCTTGAAAATCAAAATTTCTGTAAAAAAGTTGAAAAAAGGTCTTGACTTTTGCGCTTGATTATGATATTATATACGAGTCGCTGAGAGATAAGCGAATACGCTGAAGCGACATAGGCATTTTGGGAGCTTAGCTCAGCTGGGAGAGCATCTGCCTTACAAGCAGAGGGTCACAGGTTCGAGCCCTGTAGTTCCCACCAAAAATATGGCCCGGTAGTTCAGTTGGTTAGAACGCTAGCCTGTCACGCTAGAGGTCGACGGTTCGAGCCCGTTCCGGGTCGCCATATTTGCCTCTGTAGCTCAGTTGGTAGAGCAGGGGACTGAAAATCCCCGTGTCGATGGTTCGATTCCGTCCGGAGGCACCAGTCA
>CACZWQ010000051.1 GCA_902784855.1 uncultured Ruminococcus sp.
GATTACACCTTCAAGGAAGGCACCTATTACTTCAAGGAAGTGACTGCTCCCGCAGGCTACAACCTCTCCACTGAGATCTACAGCGTAGCGATCAACGCGAACACCTCCGACACTACTGCCAACTTCACCGTCTGCCAGATCAAGAACTCCAAGAACGTTCTTCCCGAGACCGGCGGCGCCGGCACCCTGGTATTCACCATTGTCGGTATCAGCCTGATCCTTGCTGCGGGCGTCCTCTTTGTCATTGTGATGAAGAAGAGATCCTCTAAGTAAGATCAACAACATATCTGAATAAACACTTCGGGCTGCCGTGACGGCAGCCCGATTGTTTTTGCGGTTCTTGTTTTCCGTTAGTTCATGCCGCCGACGCGGATATGAAACAGCTCGGCAGCGTTGCGCCACATCAGATCCTCGTAAGCTTCATCGCTGAGCAGGTCGCGCAGCTCGTGGAAATACTGTTGATAGAGCGAGCGCTCGCCTGTCCGGTTGTGCAGCAGGGTGTCGGCGCCGTCGATGGGATTGTCCGTGCCGAACAGCATTTTTTTGCTGCCGCAGCGGCGGATGGCTTCCAGCGTCGTCGAGATCGGCACCCATGTGGTGTCGCCGTAGAGGTTCGGCAGGGCGCCCAGCAGATCGAGCGCCACGCGGTTGTCCGTGCCCAAGTCCATGTGCACCATCACGAAATCCAGCTCCGGGTGTCGCTTGGCGGCGTTGTACAAATGCGGCGACATCGCTTCCTCGCGTCCGCCCGTGTGCGAGACGATCGGCAGCTTGTACTCCGCTGCCAGACGGTAGACAGGCTCCAGCCGCTCGTCGTCGGGCGCGGTCTTGGAATGGAACGGGTGCAGCTTCAAGCCGTAGATGATCTCGCGGTTTTCGCGCAGCAGTTCCTCGAACGCCGCGTCGGGCAGCTCGTTTTCGATCCGCAGCCACGGCAGCACACCAAGCTTTTCGGGCGCTTTTTTTGCTTCGCTTAGGGTCTTGCGCAGCACGTCGTTCTGCGGCACGCGGTATTCGGGCGGCACGGGATTGCCCTCGTGGTCGTTCTCGGCGCACTCGATGTTGCTGACGAGCGAGAAGTCGATCCCGAAGCGCGCCATCGAATCGAGCAGCATGTCGGCGGTCATGTAAAACGGCGGCAGCACGCCGATGTGCGTATGGGAATCAATGATCATATCCATCACTCCTTATTGGGTTCGGTTCGGGAAATCGCGGCGGGTCAATCGATCAAAACCGCCGGAATCAATATCTCAAAATGATAACAATCTATGCAAATTGTTTGACTTTTGCCTATGTGTTTGGTACAATAGAAACAATCGATCAGGACGTTTTACAGGAAGGGGAAAGTGTATGAGTGAATTTCAACAATACCCGGGCAACGGGGCAAACAACTTTAACGGAAACGCGCCGTATCAGCCGCCGAACAACGGCAACAACATCGTCAAAATCATGCTGATTATTTCCGGCTCGGTGGTCGCGCTGGCGGTGCTGGCGATCGTCGCGTTCTTCCTTTGGAACAAAATAGGCACCGCACCGGTTGCGACCGAGTCGGCTGCCGAGAGCACCGCTGTCACGGCGCCTGCCGCGACGATCAAAACGCTGATGCCCGACTTAAAGGGACTGTCGCAGGAGGACGCGATCGCGCGCCTTTCCGCCGTCAAGGTTTCGGTCAAGGAAATCAAGGAGATCGAGACCGACGCACAGCGCCCGGGCTTTGTCTTTGACCAGATCCCCCAGAAGGAGACCCCGCTTGAGGCGGGCGAAGAGGTGACGCTCTATGTCGCCAAGGCGAGGACGACCCAGCCGCCGCAGACCCAGCCGCAGACTCAGCCTCCGGCTACCCGCGCGCCCGCCGTCAGTCAGACGCCGACCAAGACCTATGTATACTGCAAGGCGGCGACCTATGTCACCATGCGCACGGGCAAGGGCGTGAGCTACGCCAAGATCACCGATATCTACACAAACGAGGCGATGGAGTATCTCTACACGGACGGAAATTGGTACTATGTGCGCTTCAACGGCAGGGAGGGGTATGTCTACAGCAAGTACATCTCCTTCAATCCCAACGCGCCCATCATCGACGACGGCGCCGCCGACTATTGATAGCGTTTCATCGACTGAGCAGAACAGGCATTTCCTGTTATTTGTATTTCAAAAGCGGTTCGCAAGAGCCGCTTTACTTGTTAAGAGAACAACCGTCTCGATATGCTGCGTGTGCGGGAACATATCCACGGGTTGTATCGCCTGGACGCGGTAATCGCTTTTCGCCGTGAGATAATGCAGGTCGCGCGCCAGCGTCTCGGGATTGCAGGAGATATAGACGACGGTCGTGGGCGACAGCTTTACGAGCGCGTCCAGAAACTGCTCACTGCTGCCCGCGCGCGGCGGGTCCATCATCACCGCGTCGATGTGCTCGCCCTCCTGCGCGACGTTCTGCATGAATTCGCCCGCGTCGCCTTGGAAGAAGCGGATGTTTTTCAGACCGTTCGCCTTGGCGTTTTGGATGGCGTCGCGCACCGCATCGCCGTTGAGCTCCACGCCGAACACCTGACCCGCGCCGTGCTTGGCGGCGATGATGCCGATGGTGCCGATGCCGCAGTAGGTGTCGAGCACGGTCTCGTTTCCCCGAAGCCCCGCGAATTCAATCGCTTTGCCGTAGAGCACCTCGGTCTGGACGGGGTTGATCTGATAGAAGCTCTTGGGCGAGATGCGGAAGCGGCAGCCGCAGAGCTCATCCTCGATGGTGCCCTTGCCGTAGAGGACGATCTCGCGCTCGCCGAGGACGAGGTTGGTGCGGAAGGGGTTGATGTTTTGCACGATGGTGGTGATCTCGGGGAACTGAGCGCGGATAGCTTTGACAAAATGGTTCTTCGAAGGGAACACGGGCGTGCCGGTCACGAGCACCAGCATGACCTGATTCGTCGCAAAGCCGCGCTTGACCAGCACATGGCGCAGGAAGCCCCTGCGGGCGTCCTCGTCGTAGGTGCTCAGGTGAAAGGACGGCAGCAGCCTGCGCACCGCGACGATGATCCTGTCGGCGAGCGCGTCCTCGATCTGGCAGTCGTCGACGCTGACGATGCGGTGGGTGCCGGACTGATACACGCCCGAGTGGATCTTGCCGCTGCGGTCGGTGAAGAATGCCGCCTGCACCTTGTTGCGGTAGCGGTAGGGATTCTCCATGCCGATGATCGGCGAGACCCTGCCGAAGGGCTTGAGCAGTTTGATGACCTTGTTCTGCTTGAAGCGGAGCTGTTCCTCATAGCTCAGGTTCTGCAATTGGCAGCCGCCGCATTTTTTATAGACGGGGCAGCTCCCGTTTTGGATATGGATAGCGGATTGAGACATGATAAACCTCACATTGGATTATTCGCTTTCATTGTATCATTCCCGCGGGAAAAACTCAATAACCAATTGCACTTTTTGCGCCGATGGGGTATAATAATCCGCAGAGTACGGAGGGGAGAGCCGGAAATTGAAAATCAAGGTTTTGATCATCGTCGCCGCATTGATTTTTGTCTGCGGCGTTGCGGGAAGTATTTGGGCGCTGAATGCGCCGCGAAAAAACAGGGTGGAGATCAAGAGCGGGGGAAGGGTGCTGTATACCCTCGACCTCAGCCGCGAGGGAAATCGCACCTTCACTGTTTCCGCCGACAAGGGCGTGAACGTCATCGAGATCAGGGACGGCAGGATCCGCGTGCAGTCTGCCGACTGCGCCGACCAAACCTGCGTGCGGATGGGCTGGCTGGACAGCGCGGCGATGCCGATCGTCTGTCTGCCGCACGGCTTGGTGATCGCGTATACGGACGCAGACAGCGAGGTGGATGCCCTTGCGCAGTAAGAAACCGGACGCAAAGCGCTTGGCACTGCTGGGTATTCTGACCGCCGTCGCCCTGATTATCTTCATCGTGGAGCTGCAAATACCGAACCCGTTCCCGATCCCGGGCGTCAAGCTGGGACTGGCGAACATCGTGACGGTTTATGCGGTCTATCGCTACCGCCCGTCGGAGGTCGCTGTGATGACGGGCGTGCGGATCCTGCTCGGCTCGGTGTTCAGCGGCAATATCATGGCGCTGCTCTACAGCGCCTGCGGCAGTCTGCTCTGTCTGCTGGGGATGCTGCTGCTGCGGCGTGTGATCGACGAAAAGCACCTGTGGCTGGCAAGCGTATTCGGCGCGGTGCTGCACAATACGGGACAGATGGCGGCGGCGCTGCTGGTCACCCAAACGCCCTCGCTGCTGTTTTATTATCCGTTCCTGCTGGTATCGGGCTGCTTGGCGGGGCTGTTCACAGGCTTATGCACGCAATTGATCCTGCCGCGTATCAAAGCGATCGATCAAACATGACCTTTCGTCAAGGCGGCGCTGCGGCGGTAATTTGCCTATAATTTGCGGGGCGGGACAGAGAATCTTCTACATGCCGCTTCATTGACAAAACCCCGGGAAACGCATATACTATATAACGAAAGACAGCAAAGGCGCTGCGGCGATACCCGCAGTGCCTCATTTTTGCTCTATAGGCAGGAGCGCCCACGGCGCTTTTTACATGAAATCACAGGGGAGAGTTTATTGATGACCAAGGTACCCGAACTGTTCGGATGCAACGTATTCAACGACAAAAAAATGCAGGAAAGACTGCCCAAGTCCACCTATAAGGCGCTGAAAAAGACCATCAGCGACGGTGAACCGCTCGATATCAGCGTGGCGAACGTCGTGGCATCCGCCATGAAGGACTGGGCGATCGAGATGGGCTGCACCCACTACACGCACTGGTTCCAGCCGATGACGGGCGTCACCGCCGAGAAGCATGACAGCTTCATCCAGCCAAACGGCGACGGCGTGATCATGGAATTCTCCGGCAAGGAGCTGATCAAGGGCGAGCCCGACGCGTCCTCGTTCCCTTCGGGCGGCATCCGCGCCACCTTTGAGGCGCGCGGCTACACCACATGGGATCCCACCTCGCCCGCGTTCGTCAAGGACGGCTCGCTGTATATCCCTACCGCATTCTGCTCCTACACGGGAGAGGTGCTCGATAAAAAGACCCCGCTGCTCCGTTCCATGGAGCGCATCAGCAGCGAAGCGGTCAAGATCCTCCACCTGCTGGGCAAGACCGACGTGACCCGCGTCATCACCACCGTCGGACCCGAGCAGGAGTATTTTCTCATCGACAGAGACCTGTACAACAGGCGCGAGGATTTGAAGCTGACGGGCAGGACGCTCTTCGGCGCCAAGGCGCCCAAGGGACAGGAGCTGGACGATCACTACTTCGGCTCCATCAAGACCCGCGTCGCCGCCTATATGAAGGAGCTCGACGAGGAGCTGTGGAAGCTGGGCGTGCTGGCAAAGACCAAGCACAACGAGGTCGCGCCCTCACAGCACGAGCTGGCGCCGATCTTCACCACCTCCAACATCGCCAACGACCACAACGAGCTGATGATGGTCATGATGAAGAAGATCGCCGAGCGCCACGGCTTGGTATGCCTGCTGCACGAAAAGCCCTTCGCGGGCGTGAACGGCTCGGGCAAGCACAACAACTGGTCACTCTCCACCAATACGGGCGAGAACCTGCTCTCTCCGGGCAAGCACCCCGAGACCAACTATCAGTTCCAGCTCTTCTTAGCCGCCGTCGTCAAGGCGGTCGACGAGTATCAGGACTTGCTGCGCGCGACGGTCGCGTCCGCGGGCAACGACCACCGCTTGGGCGCGCATGAGGCGCCGCCCGCCATCATCTCGATGTACCTCGGCGACGATCTGGGCGCGCTGGTGGATTCGATCATCAACGGAGAGGAATACGTCAGCCACGGCAAGGAGCGCATGGAGACAGGCGTCGACGTGCTGGCGGACTTCAAGAAGGACACCTCCGACCGCAACCGCACCTCTCCCTTCGCCTTCACGGGCAACAAGTTTGAGTTCCGCGCCCTCGGCTCGGCGCTCAACATCGGCTGCCCGAACTACATGCTCAACACCATGGTCGCCGAGCAGCTCTCGCAGTTCTATGTCGAGCTTAAGGGCGCCGAGGATATGACCGCCGCGGTGAAATCGCTCGTCAGGAACGTCCTGACCGAGCACCGCAGGATCATTTTCAACGGCGACAACTACACCGACGAGTGGGTCGCCGAGGCGAAGAGACGCGGCTTGCTCAACCTCAAATCCATGCCCGAGGCGTTTTCGCACTTCATGGACAGAAAGAACGTGGCGCTGTTTGTCAAGAACAAGATCGTCACCGAGGCGGAGTACCGCGCGCGCTATGAGATCGAGCTGGAGACCTACTGCAAGCAGATCAATATCGAGGCGCTGACCATGATCGACATGGCGAAGAAGAAGATCGCGCCCGCCGTTTCCAAGTTCATCGGCACGATCACGTCGACCGCGCTGGCGAAGAAGGCGCTCTCCGATCAGATCCCCACCACCTATGAGGAGAATCTGGCGACGAGCCTGAGCAACAAGCTGGTCTGCTTTATCAGCACCGCCGACGAGCTGGAGGACGCCGTGCTGGGTGCCGCCGAGCACAAGAGCGACAACCTCGACCGCGCCGAGTATTTCCGCAACGAGGTATTCGCGAAAATGCAGGAGCTGCGCGCCATCGGCGACAGCATGGAGACCGAAACGGCGTCGGAATTCTGGCCGTATCCGTCTTACTCGGAGCTGCTGTTCAGCGTGTGATCGCTTAACATAACAAGAAATTTTGAGGATATTTCCTTTTTGCAAATAAAACCCGACTGATTTCGGGTAAAATAATATGTTGAAAATGAAAAGACGGCGGTGGATGTATGAAAAGGACTTTGTTGATTTCCTCCTCCGAGCAAAGTGCGGCTTCTCTTACGCAGCTGCTCAAGACGGAGGGCTTTGAACCGGTCACCGTGTCCTATACTGCCTACAATGCCCGGGAGATCGCCGAGCGGGAGACCTTTGACCTCATATGCGTCAACGCCCCGCTCGCCGATGAGAACGGCATTGACCTCAGCCGTCACTTTGCCGACACCACCCGCTCCGGCGTGGTCGTCATCGTGCCGCAGAAAAACGCCGACGAGGTCAACGACATGCTGACCCAGTACGGCGTGCTGGTGATCGCCAAGCCGATCAACCGCCATCTCTTTCACCATTTTCTGCAATTCACCGACTGCTTCCGCACGCGCATCCTCAACATGGAGCGCGAAAACGAGGAACTGAAGGTCATGGTCGAGGATCTGCGGATCGTCGACCGGGCGAAGCTTTTGCTTGTGACCTGCCTGAACATGACCGAGTCGCAGGCGCACCGCTATCTGGAAAAGCGGGCGATGGATCTGCGCGTCAGCAGGGTTGAGGTCGCCAAGCAGGTCATACAAACCTATCAGAACTAGCCAAGCACGGCAGCAAGGCTGTCGATCCATTCGATTATCCAACGAGAAAGGAACGAGAAGATGAGTAAACAGGCATTCTTAATTCTTGAAAACGGCAAGGTCTTCGAGGGCGAAGCCTTTGGCGCGGAAAAGGAAACCATGGGAGAGCTGGTCTTTACCACCGCGATGACCGGCTATCTCGAGACACTCACCGACCCCAGCTATTTCGGTCAGGTGGTGATCCAGACATTCCCTCTGATCGGCAACTACGGAGTGATCCCCGCCGATTTTGAAAGCGATTCTCCCGCTTTGAGGGGTTATATTGTACGTGAATGGTGCCAAGCTCCTTCCAACTTCCGCAGTGAGGGTGAACTTGACACCTTTTTAAAAGAGAAGGGCGTTCCCGGCATCTGCGGCATCGACACCCGTGCGCTGACGAGGATCGTCCGCGAGTACGGCGTGCTCAACTGCAAGATCCAATACACCCCCGATTTCAGCGACGAGGATATGGAAGCGCTGAAAAACTACAAGATCGAACAGGCGGTGGAGAGCACTACCATTCAGGAAAACGAGGTTTTCGACGTCGAGCAGGAGGACTATAACGTCGTCGTCATGGACTTCGGCGCGAAGCACAATATCGGCAGAGAGCTCAACAAGCGTCACTGCCGCATCACGGTCGTCCCCGCCCACACCACCGCGGAGGAGGTCATGGCGCTGAATCCCGACGGCATCATGCTGTCCAACGGCCCCGGAGACCCCAAGGAGAATACCGCCGTCATCGAGGAGCTGAAAAAGCTCTGCGAGAAGGACGTGCCGATCTTCGGCATCTGCCTCGGTCACCAGCTGCTGGCGCTCGCCGTGGGCGGCAAGACCGAAAAACTGCACTACGGTCACCGCGGCGCCAACCAGCCCGTCAAGGAGCTTGCAAGCGGCAGAGTCTTTATCACCTCGCAGAACCACGGCTACGCGGTCGTGTCCGACAGCCTGCCCGAGGGCGCCGAGGTCAGCTTTGTCAACGGCAACGACGGCACCTGTGAGGGCGTCAATTACACCCATATGCCCGCGTTCTCGGTGCAGTTCCATCCCGAGGCATGCGGCGGCCCGCAGGAGACCTCTTTCCTGTTCGACCGTTTTATCCGGATGATGGATGACAGAAAAGCCAACGCGTGACCGCGCGATAACGACGTTTCACGAATTTCGAATAAAAGGATGATATTATGCCACTGAAAAAGGACATTAAAAGAGTAATGGTTATCGGCTCGGGTCCGATCGTCATCGGACAGGCTGCCGAATTCGACTATGCGGGAACGCAGGCGTGCCGCGCGCTCAAGGAGGAGGGCTTGGAGGTCATCCTCGTCAACTCCAACCCCGCGACCATCATGACGGACAACGCCATGGCGGACAAGGTCTACATTGAGCCGCTGACGCTGGAGACCGTCAAGCGCATCATCAAAAAGGAACGCCCCGACAGCCTGCTGTCTACCCTCGGCGGTCAGACGTGTCTGACCCTCTCCATGCAGCTCGCCAAGGAGGGCTTCCTCGACGAATACGGCGTCAAGCTCCTCGGCGCCAAGCCCGACACCATCGACAAGGCGGAGGACAGGCAGATGTTCAAGGACACCATGCTGGAGATCGGCGAGCCGGTCATTCCCTCCACGGTCGTCAACGACGTCGACTCCGCGCTGAAATTCGCTTCCGAGATCGGCTATCCCGTCATCATCCGCCCCGCCTTCACCCTCGGCGGCACGGGCGGCGGCATCGTCAACAATGAAGAAGAATTGATCGAGATCACCTCCAACGGTCTCGAGCTTTCCCCGATCACCCAGGTGCTCGTCGAAAAGTGCATCTCGGGCTGGAAGGAGATCGAGTTCGAGGTCATGCGCGACAGCGAGGGCAACGTCATCACCATCTGCTCAATGGAGAACTTTGACCCCGTCGGTGTCCACACGGGCGACTCCATCGTCATCGCGCCCTGCGTCACGCTCTCCGATAAGGAATATCAGATGCTGCGCACCGCGGCGCTGAACATCATCTCCGCTTTGAAGGTAGAGGGCGGCTGCAACTGCCAGTTCGCGCTCGACCCCGAGACCTTCGAATACGCCGTCATCGAGGTCAATCCGCGCGTGTCGCGCTCCTCGGCGCTGGCGTCCAAGGCGACGGGCTATCCGATCGCCAAGGTGGCGGCAAAGATCGCCATCGGCTACACCCTCAACGAGATCAAAAACGCCGTTACCGGCACGACCTATGCCTGCTTTGAGCCTGCGATCGACTATGTGGTCATCAAGTTCCCGAAATGGCCGTTCGACAAGTTCGTCTATGCCAAGCGCAGTCTCGGCACCCAGATGAAGGCGACGGGCGAGGTCATGGCGATCGCCCCGACCTTTGAGCAGGCGATCATGAAGGCGGTGCGCGGCGCGGAGATCTCGCACAATACCCTTGACGACAAGGAATTTGAAAAGCTGAGCCGCGCCTCGGTCATCGACAGGCTGAGCGTGTGCGACGACAGACGCATCTTCTGCGTCTATGAGGCACTCAAGCGCGGCGTGAGCGTCGCGCAGATCCACGAGATCACCATGATCGACGAGTGGTTCCTCGAAAAAATGCGCAACCTGATCGCCGTCCAGAACGAGCTGAAAACAGGCGAGCTGACCGACGCGCTGTATACCCGCGCGAAGAAGCTCGGCTTCCTCGACAAGACCATCACCGAGCTGAGCGGTCAGGAGATCAAAAACCCGCTGACCCCCGTTTACAAGATGGTCGACACCTGCGCGGCGGAATTCGAGGCGCAGACCCCCTACTTCTATTCCACCTTTGACAAAGAGAACGAGGCGGCGCAGTTCATCGAGAACAAAAAGAGCGACAAAAAGACCGTCATCGTCTTTGGCTCGGGCCCCATCCGCATCGGACAGGGCATCGAGTTCGACTATGCGTCCGTCCACTGTGTCTGGGCGCTCAAGCAGGCGGGCTACGACGTGGTCATCGTCAACAACAACCCCGAGACCGTTTCCACCGACTTCGACACCGCCGACCGCCTCTACTTTGAGCCGCTGACCAACGAGGACGTCATGGGCATCATCGCGACCGAGAAGCCCTACGGCGTGGTCGTCGCCTTCGGCGGTCAGACCGCGATCAAGCTGACCAAGTTCATGAGCGACAACGGCGTGAACATCCTCGGCACCGGCTACGACGCCATCGACATGGCGGAGGACAGAGAGCGCTTTGACGAGCTGCTCGAAAAATATCACATCAAGCGCCCGCGCGGCGTGACCGTCATGACCACCGAGGAGGCGCTGAATGTCGCCGAGGAGATCGGCTATCCCGTTCTGCTCCGTCCGTCCTATGTCTTGGGCGGTCAGAACATGATCATCGCCTTCAACGAGGCGGACGTGCGCGAATACATGGCGATCATCCTCGCGCAGAACATCGAAAATCCCATTCTGATCGATAAATATTTGCAGGGAACCGAAATTGAGGTCGACGCGATCTGCGACGGCGAGGACATCCTCATTCCCGGCATCATGGAGCACATCGAGCGCGCGGGCGTTCACTCGGGCGACTCCATCGCGGTCTATCCCGCGTGGAACATCACCGACGAGATGACCGAGATCATCGTCGAAAGCTCCCGCAACCTCGCGCTGGAGCTGCAAACCAAGGGTCTGGTCAACATCCAGTACCTGATCTACGACAACGAGCTTTACGTCATCGAGGTCAACCCCCGTTCCTCGCGTACGATCCCCTATATCAGCAAGGTCACGGGCGTTCCGATGGTCGATCTCGCGACAAGAGCGATGCTCGGTGAGAAGCTTGCCGACATGGGCTACGGCACAGGTCTGTACCGCAAGAGCCCCT
>CACZWQ010000052.1 GCA_902784855.1 uncultured Ruminococcus sp.
AGCGGTCGAGCGCAAAGCGCGGATCCTCCAGCATTTCCACGCCTGCGGAGAGCTTGGACTTGCTAAAGGCGGGCAGCGATTTGATCTTGACGATGTCGCCGCCCAGCAGGATCTCGCGGGGGCTGTAGGAGGAGAGCTGGTTGGTGAGGATGTTCACCGCGTCCCTGCCCGTGATCTCGGTTACATATAATTCTCCTGTGGAAATATCGCAGAAGCAAAGCCCGATGGTCTTGCCGGAGGCGTAAAGACAGCTGATGTAGTTGTTTTTGCCCTCCTCGAGCATGCTCTGCTCCATGACCGTGCCCGGCGTGATGACGCGGATGATGTCGCGCTTGACCAAGCCCTTGGCTGCCTTCGGGTCCTCGGTCTGCTCGCAGATGGCGACCTTGTAGCCCTTGGCGACCAGCCGCGCGATATAGCCCTCGCAGCTGTGGAACGGCACGCCGCACATCGGCGCGCGCTCCTCCTGTCCGCAGTCCCTGCCGGTCAGTGTGAGTTCCAGCTCGCGCGAGGCGATCTTCGCGTCCTCGTAGAACATCTCGTAGAAATCGCCCAGACGATAAAACAGGATGCAGTCCTTGTTTTGCTCTTTGATTTTAAAATACTGCTGCATCATCGGTGACAGTTCAGCCAAATCCTCACACCCTTTCCGCCGTTTTCGGTGATCTTATGAGCAGCCGCCGCAGGTGCTGCAGCTGCCGGTGCAGTCGGCAGCGTCCGCCGTATCGGGATCGGCGCCCTGTGCGCACTGCTGGATGATCGCGCTGACGCGGTTGAGGATGGCATCGAACGCGGATTTTGCGTCGTTATAGGCGATCATGTTGTCGTTGGACATGATCTTTGAGTAGACCTCGCGCATTTCCTTGTTCGCCTTGGTCAGCTTTTCCTGATCTCTGTCCTGCTTGCTCGCCTCGTCGTTGATGATCATTCTCTTTAAGTTGAATTCGCCGATGAGCTTTTGCAGCTCGGCGTCGGCGTCGGCGGTGTGCTGCGCCTCCTGCCATTTGATGTAAGCTTCCTCCTGCTGCAGCGCCTTGCCCAGCTCTCTTGCCATGGTGATAACGTCCATTTTCATAACCTCCGTTTAGTATAAGCTGCCCTTTAATATCCAGTTGCGGGCTTTGGTGATCTTGACATTTTGGAAGGTGCCGATCAGGCTCCGATCGCCCTCCAGCTCAACGATGATGTTGCCGCTCGTGCGGGCGTTGAGCTCGCCCGTCTTATCCTTCACGCTCTCGATGAGCACGCGCTCACACTGACCGACCATCGAGCCGCAGCGCTTGGCGGCGATCTCCTCCTGCACGTCAAGCAGCTCGCGGAACCACTTGCCCTTTTCCTCATCGGAAACCGGGTCGTCATAGGTCGCGGCGGGCGTGCCCTTGCGCGGCGAGTAGATGAAGGTGAACAGCGACGTGAACTCCACCTCGCGGATCAGCGAGAGGGTCTCTTTGAAATCCTCATAGGTCTCGCCCGGGAAGCCGACGATGATGTCGCTGGTCAGCGAGACATTCTCGATCTTCTCCTTGGCGTAGCGGATGATATCGAGGTATTTTTTGCGGTCATAATGGCGGTTCATCGCTTTCAGCACCCTGTCAGAGCCGCTTTGGAACGGCAGGTGCAGGTGCTTGCTGATGTGGCGGCCGGAGGCGATCGTGTCGATCAGCTCCTTCGAGCAGTCCTTCGGGTGCGAGGTCATGAACCGCAGCCAGTAGTCGCCGTCGATGGCGTCGATCTCGCCGATCAGCTGCGCAAAGCTCACGGGCGTCTCCAGCGTCTTGCCGTAGGAGTTGACGTTCTGACCCAAGAGGGTGATATCCTTAAAGCCGCCCTCGATCATCTGCCGCGCTTCTTTGAGGATCACGTCCTTCTCCCGGCTGCGCTCTCTGCCGCGCACATAGGGCACGATGCAGTAGGTGCAGAAATTGTTGCAGCCGTACATGATGGGCAGCCAGCCCTTGAAGCTGCCGTCGCGCCGCACGGGAATGCCCTCGTACAGCTTTTTGTCATCGTTGCCGCGCTCGAAAACGCGCTTGCCGTCGACGAGTGAGCGGTAAAGCAGCTCGGGAAAATGATGGAGCGAATGCGTGCCGAACACCAAGCCGACAAAGGGAAAGCTGTTGTAGATACGGTCCGCGACGTGCTCCTGCTCCATCATGCAGCCGCACAGGGCGATCAGTATCTGCGGGTGCTTCCGCTTGAGGTTTTTCAGCGCGCCGACGTTGCCGAACACCCTGTCCTCCGCGTGCTCGCGGACGGCGCAGGTGTTGAAAAGAATAAAATCGGCGTCGTCGGGCGTGTCGGTGAAATCAAAACCCGACGCGCTGAGCATGCCCTTGATTTTCTCGCTGTCGGCGACATTCTGCTGGCAGCCGTAGGTGCGGACGAACGCGAGCGGCTTCTCTCCGCGCTTGCGGATCTCCATGATCTCGGCGACAAGGTGCATGTATTCGGACTGTTGCGCGGACAATTGTTCTGCTTTGATGATCCTGTCAGGCAAACAAACGCTTCCTCTCCCATTTTGATTAACTGAAATATTATACCACATAACACAGGGCATTTCAAGCTGTTTTTCCACAATATTTCGGCTTATTTCAAGGGATCCGCGTGTAATATCCACCATATGTTGTGGGAATCGCTCCCACGATTACCGATTGCGCGATCTCGTAATCCGTGGAAAACGTCAGAATGCCGTCGTAATCGACCGACGCCGTGACGATCTTTGAGGTGACGACAAGCTTGATATGGTGGATGGTCTGGTTGATGCCCGCCGATTCGAAGGTGCTGACAAGCTCCGCCGAAAAGCTGCCCGTCAGGCAGTAGGTCAGCGGGATCTTCGGTCCGCTGTTGGCGATCAGCGTCAGACCCGTGAACGCGCCCAAGGGGATGGACACCACGCTGTTATGGATCTGCTCGATCTCCTGCTCGGCAAGAGACGTGACGCGGTTTTTGATTTGGTTGACGGCGGCGGCGTTCGTTTTGATCGCGCTGACCTGCCCCTCGTTGTATTGGAGCGAGGCAAAGTCGTCGTAGGTATAATTGCCCTCGCGCAGCGCCTGCTCCACCGCCCGGCAGACGCACTTCGTCGTGACCTGACGCGCGAAGGTCGGGAAATAGTTTTTGCCGAATACGCCCGCCTGATGCTCAAAGCCCCTGACCGCGAGCACCAAGACCGTCAGGCACAGCAGCAGGCGCAGCTTCCGCCGGTGCTTTTTCCGAAAATTTCTCCGTTTGATTTTCCTCGCAAGCAAAAAAACACCCCTTGTCATTCTACACAAGGGGCGCTTCATGGTGAAAATTATTCGTCTTTTCCTTCGCAGTCTTCCTTGACGTCGCAGGCGTCGCAGTTGCCGTCGCAGTCCTCGTCGTCCTCGTCGTCCTCGTCGAAGAGATCGGAGAAGTCAAATTCGAGGACCTCGCCGCAGTTGGGGCAGTTGATCTCGCCCTCGAGGAGCACATCCTCGGAGACATTGATCTTCTTGCCGCAGGCGCCGCAGGTCACCTCGTAAAAGACGTCATCGTCGTCATCATAATCGTCATCGTCGTCGAAGTCGTCGTCGTAATCCTCGTCGTCATAGAGCTCGCTTTCCACGTCGGAGAGATCCTCGTCGATCTCCTCCACCTGTGCGCTCAGCTCGTCATACAGCTCTTCCATATCCTGCACATCGTAGGCGATGTCGTCGAGAAGGTCGATGATGGCGTTGATCAGCTTGACCTCGGGCTTGTTTTCGTCAAGGGCAAGACCCTCGGCGAGACCTTTGATATAGGCAATCTTTTCTGTTAAATCCATAATACTCTCCTAAAATCAGGCTCTTCCCATGTATTCGCCGGTGCGGGTATCGATCTGGATGACCTCGCCCTCGTCGATGAAGAGAGGCACCTTGATCTCCGCGCCTGTCTCGAGGGTGGCGGGCTTGGTGGCGTTGGTGGCGGTGTCGCCCTTGAAGCCGGGATCGGTCTTGGTGACGGCAAGCTCAACAAAGTTGGGCGGCTCTACGCCGAATACGTTGCCCTTGTAGGACAGGATCTTGCAGACCATGTTTTCCTTGACGAACTTGAAGTTGTCGCCGAGAACGCTCTTGTTGATCGGGATCTGCTCCCAAGTCTCGGTGTCCATGAAGTAGTAGAGATCGCCGTCGGAATAGCTGTACTCCATGTCCTTTCTCTCGATGAACGCAGTGGGATATTTGTCGTTGGGGTTGAAAGTCTTTTCAACTACAGCGCCTGTAATCACATTTCTGATCTTTGTTCTTACAAAGGCGGCGCCCTTGCCCGGTTTTACATGCTGGAACTCGATGATGGAAACTACCTGACCGTCCATCTCGAATGTAACGCCGTTTCTGAAATCACCTGCTGAAATCATTGTTATTACCTCCTATTAATGCCGTACAGCAGGGACTGCTGTACGCTTGGTTACAGATATTATACATAATAATGCGAAAAAATGCAAGCACTTTATAGAATTATCAATTCTTTTGGTAAATCCACGAGGTTGCGGCAGCCTTCGTCGGTGACGCAGAGCATGTCCTCGATGCGCACGCCGAACTGCCCCGGCAGGTAGATGCCCGGCTCGTCGGTGATGATCATGCCCGATTGAAGGACGGTGTCGCTTTTGGAAGAGACGAAGGGCAGCTCGTGGATATTCAGCCCGACGCCGTGACCCGTGGAGTGACCGAAATACGACCCATAGCCCGCCTGCGTAATGATGTCGCGCGCGGTTTTGTCGACTTCGCTGCACAATACGCCCGGGCGCACCTTGTCGAGCGCCGAAAGCTGCGCCTGCAAAACGATCGCATAGATCTCGCGCATCTGCGCTGAGGCAGTTTTGACGGCGACGGTGCGGGTGGTGTCGCTGTGGTAGCCCTCGTAAACCGCGCCGAAGTCACAGGTGAAAAAGTCGCCCTCCTCTACCCTGTCATCGGACGGGACGCCGTGCGGCAGCGAGGTCTTTTTGCCCGTGATGGTGATGAGGTCAAAGGAGACGTCCTCCGCGCCGCGCTGCAGCATATAGAATTGCAGCCGCGCCGCCAGCTCGCGCTCGCTGACGCCGGGTCTGACGTCGTTGAGCAGCTGCAAATAGGCTCCCTCGGCGATCCGCTGCGCCGAAGCGATCTTGTCAAGCTCCGCGTCGTCCTTGACGATACGCAGCTCGCCGATGTGCCGGTCGAGCCTGCCGTCGGCAAGCAGGTCGATCCGCTTTTTTTCAAGCTTTTTCTTAAAAAACGAAAAGCGGCTGACCGTCAGGTGGGACGCCTCAGCATGGACGCAGGCGATCTGCTCGCGATCAAGCAATTGCAGCAGGCTCTCGCTGAGCCTTTGGAAGCAGACGACCTCACAGCCGTGCGCTTTTTGCCGCGCCGCTTCGTCATAGCGGAAGTCGCAGAGCAGGGCGGCGCTGTTCTGCGTCACCAGCAGCGTGCCCTCGCTGTGAAAAAAGCCGGTAAAGTAGCCGATGTTGACCTCGTCGGTGAGCATGACGGCTTCTCTGCTGCCGGAAAGGAACTCTCTCAGCCTGTCGAGCCTGTTTTGAAATACCGTCATTCGATCAGCCCTTTCAGTGCATGGATCGCCAAAAAGTAGCTCTGCTTGCCGAAGCCCGCGATCTGACCGACGCAGACAGGCGCGATGACCGAGCGGTGGCGAAACTCCTCGCGCGCGTGGATGTTGGACATGTGCACCTCGACATAGGGAATGCTGACGCAGGCGATCGCGTCGCGCAGCGCATAACTGTAGTGGGTCAGCGCGCCCGCGTTGATGACGGCGCCGTCAAATTCCAGACGGGACTCGTGGATCTTGTCGATCAGATCTCCCTCGTGATTGGATTGATAGACCTCCGCCTCAAAGCCGTTTTCCTCGGCAAAGGCGAGGATCTCCTGCTCGATCGTCTCGGCGGTCTCGGTGCCGTAGACGCCCTTCTCGCGAATGCCCACCATGTTGAGGTTGGGGCCGAGCATGATCAGTATCTTTTTCATGTGCATCCTCATTTCCTGAAAACCATAGCAAAAAGCGGACAGATTGCTCTGTCCGCCTGTTGTTTACCTGTATTTGCGTTTGCGAGCTGCTTCAGATTTCTTCTTACGCTTTACGGAAGGCTTTTCGTAAGCTTCTCTTTTGCGAACCTCAGCAATAACGCCAGCTCTGGCACACTGCTTCTTGAATCGTCTTAAAGCGCTTTCAAGAGACTCATTCTCTTTTAATCTAATCTCTGCCATCTATCTTCCCTCCCATCTGCCATAAGGCATGGGTGATTTGCATAATTTGCAAAGCTATTATACAATATGTAGCTTTTATTGTCAATAGAAATGTAGAAATTTAGAAGAAATTTTACGAATTTTTCTTATTGAGGCTTAACGACCAAGTTGACAAGCTTTTTCGGCACAACGATCTCCTTGATTACGGTCATATTCGACAATGCAGCCTGCACTTTTTCGTTGGTTTTCGCCAAAGCGAGCATGTCGTCCTTCGTCGCGTCGACGGGCACGTTCAGCTTCGCCTTGATTTTTCCGTTGACCTGAACGACGATCTCGACGCTCTCGTCGACGCATTTAGACTCGTCGTACTGCGGCCACTGCGCCTCGGCGAGGATGCCCTCTCCCAGATGATTCGCCTCGTAAACTTCTTCCGTGATATGGGGTGCAAAGGGATTGAGCAGGATGGAGAAAACGCGCAGCTCTTCCCTGTTGATGGATTTGACATTGGAAATATCGTTGATCAGCGCCATCAGCGCGGCGATGGCGGTGTTGAACTTGATATTCTCGATATCGTCGCCGACCTTTTTGATCGCCTTGTGGAAAGCAGACTCCAGCTCGGGACGGATGGCGTCGCCGTCGATCAGGATGTTCTGGAGGTTCCAGTAGCGCTCGATGAAGCGGCGGCAGCCGCGGATGCTCGCCTGACTCCACGGCGCGGCTTTCTCAAAGTCGCCGATGAACATCTCGTACAGGCGCATGGTGTCGGCGCCGTACTCCTCGACGATGTCGTCGGGATTGACGACGTTGCCGCGGGATTTGCTCATCTTCTCGCCGTTCTCGCCGAGGATCATGCCGTGCGAGGTGCGCTTGGCATAGGGCTCGGGCGTGGGAACGACGCCGATGTCATAGAGGAACTTGTGCCAGAAGCGGCTGTAAAGGAGGTGGAGCGTGGTGTGCTCCATGCCGCCGTTGTACCAGTCGACGGGCGACCAGTAGTTGAGCGCCTCCTTGGACGCGAGGGCTTCGTTGTTATGGGGATCCATGTAGCGCAGGTAATACCACGAGGAGCCTGCCCACTGGGGCATGGTGTCGGTCTCGCGGGTCGCTTCTCCGCCGCAGCAGGGACAGGTGGTCTTGATCCAATCGGTCATATTGGCAAGCGGCGACTCGCCGTTGTCGGTCGGCTCGTAGGACTCGACCATCGGCAGGCGCAGCGGCAGCTCGCTCTCGTCGAGCGGCACATAGCCGCACTTGTCGCAGCGGACGATCGGGATCGGCTCGCCCCAATAGCGCTGGCGGGAGAATACCCAGTCGCGCAGCTTGTAGTTCACCTTTGCGTGACCCTTGCCCTCCTTGGTCAGCCAGTCGATGATCTTCACCTTGGCTTCGTCGACAGAAAGTCCGTCGAGCATGCCGGAGTTGACCATGATGCCCGTCGCACAGTCGGTGAACGCCTCCTCCTGCACGTTGCCGCCCTTGACGACCTCGATGATGGGAAGGTCGAATTTCTTCGCGAATTCCCAGTCGCGGGTATCGTGCGCGGGAACCGCCATGATCGCGCCCGTGCCGTAGGAGACGAGGACATAGTCGGAGATAAAGATCGGGATCTCGGTATTGTTGACGGGGTTGATCGCGCGCACACCCTCGATCTTCACGCCTGTCTTGTCCTTGGCGACCTCGGTGCGCTCAAAGTCGGATTTTCTTGCGGCAGCCGCCTGATAGGCGCGGATCTCGTCCATGTTTTCGAGCTTGTCCGCCCATTTTTCGATCAGCGGATGCTCGGGAGAGATGACCATATAGGTCGCGCCGTAGAGTGTGTCGGCGCGGGTGGTATAGACGGTCAGCACATCGCCCGTGGTGGTTGTGAAATCGACCTCGGCGCCCGTGCTTCTGCCGATCCAGTTCTTCTGCTGCGCCTTGACGCGCTCGGGATAGTTGACCAGATCGAGGTCATTGATCAGTCTGTCGGCATATTCGGTGATCTTGAGCATCCACTGGGATTTGACCTTGTGGACGACCTCGCTGCCGCAGCGCTCGCATACGCCGTTGACGACCTCCTCGTTGGCGAGGACGCACTTGCAGGAGGTGCACCAGTTGACGTTCATTTCTTTTTTATAGGCGAGGTTGTGCTTGAAGAGCTGGATGAAAATCCACTGCGTCCACTTGTAGTAGTCGGGATCGGTGGTGTTGATCTCGCGGCTCCAGTCAAAGGAAATGCCCAGCGACCGGATCTGCTTTTTGAAGCGCGCGATATTCTTCTTGGTGACGACCTCGGGATGGACGTGGTTCTTGATCGCGTAGTTTTCGGTGGGCAGACCGAAGGCGTCCCAGCCGATGGGATAAAGCACATTGAGACCCTGCAGGCGTTTTTTTCTGGCTACCGTGTCAAGCGCGGTATACGGACGGGGATGTCCGACGTGAAGTCCCTGACCCGACGGATAAGGGAACTCGATCAGGGCATAGAACTTCTCGCGGGTGTTGTCGTCGCTCGCGTGGAACACGCCCTTTTCCTCCCAGATTTTCTGCCATTTCGGCTCAATAGCCTGATGATTGTATTTCAAAATGATCCCTCCATGAGATTATAATCTGCTTAATTATCGGTCACGATATTCGAAAGATCGACAGGCTTGCCGTCCTGCCACATTCTGTCGAGGTCATAGAAATCGCGCGCCTCGTTGTCAAAGACGTTGACGATGACGTCGATGTAGTCGAGCAGGATCCAGGTGTTGGAGCGGTAGCCCTCGATATGGCTGACGGAGACGCCCGCCTTGTCGAGCCGGTATTCCACCTCGTCGGCAAGCGCCTTGACGTGGGTGGAGCTGCTGCCCGTGGCGATGACCATATAGTCGGCGAGAACGGAGATGTCGCTGATCTCGATGACCTGAATATCGATTCCTTTTTTGCCGTCAAGCGCCTTTACGGCGAGCAGCGCAGTTTCCAATGATGTCATATTATGTTCCTTTCAAAACCAAATCGTTATAGCAAAAAAGCTGATCGGGATGGATCGCCGCCTCTTGTGAAGAGAGCTTTTGCAGCGTGAACTGACAGCTGAACATCATCGCCTCTTCCAGACTTCTCCGCGATTTTTCGCGCATGACGTCCGCGCCGGGATAGCTGCGCTCCTTGGAGGTGTAGTCGGCGGTATAGATGATCTTCTCGAGCAGGCTCATGTTTGCCCTGCCGGTGGTGTGGTAGCGGATGGCGTTGAGGATATCCTCATCCTTAATGCCGAGCCGCAGCCTCACATAGGCGCTGCCGCTGACGGCATGCCAGAGCTTCGGCGCGTTTTTTTGCACATTGTCTAAGATTATACCACCATCTGCGATGATTTGCAACTGTTCTTCCTTGGATATTTCTTTGGTGATGTCGTGAAGGATGCCCGCCACATAGGCTTTTTCCGCATCTGCACCGTAAAGCCTTGCCAAAATGACCGCTTCCTCGGCGACGTTGCAGCTGTGTGTAAAGCGGTAATCCCCCATCATGTCTCTGATGATACGCTGATAATCCTGCACAGAACCACCCCGTTATTTCTTCGCCTTCGGCAATACGATGACAGGCTCGTCGGGGTTCGGACGGTAAAGAACAAATTTGGAGCCGATGACCTGCACCACGTCCGCGCCGCATTTTTCGGCGATCCGCTCGGCGCATTCGCGCGCGGTATAGCTGCTGGTTTCCAGCCTCTTGCATTTGATCAGCTCGCGCGCCGTCAGCGCGGTGTCAGCCTGCATGATGATGTTGTCGGTGATTTCTCCCTTGCCCACGATGAGGATGGTCTCGAGGTTGTTGGCAAGACCCCTCAGATAGGCTCTCTGTTTACTTGTCAGCATAACTTATCCTTTCAAATACGCTTCCAGTCCGGCTTTCAGCGCGCGCAGCGCCTTGCCGCGGTGACTGACCTTGTCCTTCTCCTCGGCGGAAAGCTGGGCGAAGGTTTTGTCGCCCTGCATGAAGATCGGGTCGTAGCCGAAGCCGCCGTCGCCGATGAACGAATAGCCGATGGTGCCCTCGCAGATCTCTTCGACTTCGATTTTGTTGCCGTCGGGCAGGATGCAGCAGATCGCGCAGGTATAGTGCGCGCCGCGCTGCCCCTCGGGCACGCCCTCCATCTCGTCGAGGATGCGCTGTGTCCTGTCCTCGTCGGTCACGCACAGCTCGGGGCAGTAGCGCGCCGAGAAGATGCCCGGTCTGCCGCCGAGCGCGTCGACGCAGATGCCCGAATCGTCGGCGACGGCGGGCATGCCTGTCTTTTGATACGCCGCGTTCGCCTTGATGAAGGCGTTCTCGGCAAATGTCGTTCCGGTCTCGTCCACCTCGTCGAGCAAAACGCCCGCCTCCTTGGCGGAGACGGCTTCGATCCCCAGCGGGTTGAGAATACGCTCCAGCTCGACGAGCTTTTTGGCGTTATTGGTCGCGATGATAAATTTCATATGTCCCGCCTCACTCGTTGGAATCAAACAGCGCACGGGCGAAATCCTGTGCGTCGAAGGGCTGCAGATCGTCGATCTGCTCGCCTACGCCGATGAATTTGACGGGAATGCCCAAGCCCTCCTTGATGGCGAGCACGACGCCGCCCTTGTGGCGAGCTCGTCCATCAAATGGCGCTTGTTGTGGAGCCTGCCGGCTGTGTCGCAGATAATGACGTCCGCACCGCGCGCCTTTGCCGCCGCGATCGCGTCAAAGATGACCGCCGCAGGGTCGCTGCCCTCGTTCTGCTTGATGATCTCGCAGCCGCTGCGCTGCGCCCAGATATCGAGCTGGTCGATCGCCGCGGCGCGGAAGGTATCGGCTGCCGCGAGGATCACGCGCTTGCCCTGATCGGAGAGCTGCTTTGCCAGCTTGCCGATGGTCGTGGTTTTTCCGACGCCGTTGACGCCGCTGACGAGGATGATGGAGGGAGTGGTGGAAATATCCAGCTCCTCGCCGCCCGCAAGCATTTCGGTGATGATGTCCTGCAGCAGACCCTTGATTTCGGCGGGGTCCTTGACGTTGTTTTTCTTGACGCGCCGGCGCAGCTCCTCGCAGATCTTTTCGGCGGTCGGCACGCCGACGTCGCCCATGACGAGCAGCTCTTCGAGCTCCTCAAACAGATCCTCGTCGATTTTGCTGAACGATTTCAGCAGGGCGTCGATCTGTCCCATGACCGCCTTGCGCGTCTTTTTTAAGCCTTCTCTTATTTTACTGAACAGTCCCATAGTCTCAGTCCTTTAATTAGATTTGATGCCGAGCTTTTCGGCGACCTCGGCGGAGCGCAGCTCCAGCAGCTTGGAAATGCCCTCGTCCTGCATGGTGACGCCGTAGAGCACGTCGGCTTCTTCCATCGTGCCGCGGCGGTGTGTGATCAGAATAAACTGCGTCTTGTCGGTGAGCCGTCTCAGGTAGGCGGCAAAGCGGGTGACGTTGACATCGTCGAGCGCCGCTTCGATCTCATCCATGACGCAGAACGGTGCGGGGCGCACCTTCATGATTGCAAAGTAAAGGGCGATGGCGACCAGCGCCTTCTCGCCGCCGGACAGCGCGTCGAGGTGGACGACGATCTTCCCCGGCGGATGGACGACGATGTCGATGCCGCTGGTGAGGATGTTTTCGGGGTCGGCAAGCGACAGAGACGCCGTTCCGCCGCCGAACAATTCCTTGAAGGTATAGGTGAAATTGCGGTTGATCTGTTCAAAGCTCTCCACGAACACCTCTTTCATCTGCTTGGTCAGGGAGGTGATGAGCTTTTCGATCTCGTTCTTGGATTTCTCGACGTCCCTGACCTGCACGCTCATGAACTCGTAGCGCTCGGAGACCTCTTTATACTCCTCGATCGCCGAAACGTTGACGTTGCCCAGCGCCTTGATGCTCTGCTTGAGGCTGTTGAGGCGCTTCTGCGCCTTGGGCCGGTCATCAATCGGAACCGCGATCTTTTCCGCCTCGCGGCGGGTCAGTTCATATTCCTCCCAGAGCTTGGAGATGATGGTGTCATAATCCTTTTGCAGGTTGATCTTCCGCTCCTCCAGACGCGCCAGCTCTCTGCCCGAGATCTCGCGCTCGGAGGTCTTGCTGCGCTCTGCGGCGCGGATCTCGACGCTGCGCTTTTCCAGCAGCTCGCGCTGCTCGCCCAGCGCTTCGATCTGACGCGCCTGCGCCTGCTGTGTATGCTTTAACCGCTCCGCTGTCTCGCGGTGAGCGGTGATCTCATTTTGTTTGTCGGCGATCGCCGCTTCAAAGGAAGCGATCTGCGCAAAAAGCGCCGACTTGCGGGCGTCCATATCGGTGCCCGAATTCTTGGCGTAGACGATCTCGGCGTTGAGCGCGTCGATGTCCTTTTGGGCGGTGACGATCTCCAAGCGGATATTTTGCAGCGCCGCGGTCAGCTCCTCGCGCTGCTTGGTCAGCTCGGCGCGGCTGCCCGTGACGGTGTTGACCTTTTGCTCCGCCTCGGCGATCTTGATATTGAGCTCCGCCAGACGTTCACGCGCCTGCCTGCGGCTTTTTTGCAAGCCCTCGATGCGGTCACTGCATTCGCGGATCTCGGCGTCAGCGCCCATGGTGTTTTCGCGCAGCGTTTGCAGCTCATTCTCACAGGCGCGCATTTCCGCGTCCATGCGCACGAGCTCCTGCTGCTGTGCCGTCAGCGCGGAACGCTTTTCGAGCAACTCGTCCTCGACGGCGGCGGATTCCCGCTCCAGCTGTTCCGAGAGCGCTTCGCTCTGCTTTAACCGTTCGGTCAGCTGACCCAGCTGCTCTTTGAGCCGGGCGATCTCCGACGCGCGGCTCAGCACGCCCGTGCTCCTCGCCAGCGAGCCGCCCGTCAGCGAGCCGCCCGCATTGACGACCTGACCGTCCAAGGTGACGACCTTGAAGCGGTAGGCGTACTGCTTGGCGATGGCGGCAGCGCTGTCGAGGTCCTCGGCGATCACGATCTTACCGAGCAGGTTGCCGAGGATGTTCTTAAATTTTTCGTCGCAGGTGCACAGCTCAGCCGCGACGCCGACGAAGCCGTAGCACTCGTCGAGCCGGCTCTCCCGCAGCTCGCGCGCCTTGATGGTGTTGAGCGGCAGGAAGGTGGCGCGGCCTCCGTCGGTCGATTTCAAAAAGCGGATCGCCTGCTTGGCGTCGTCGTCGCTGCCGACGACGATGTGCTGCATGGCGGCGCCCAACGCGATCTCGATGGCGGTGGCATACTGCTTCGGCACGGAGATCACGCGCGAAACGGGTCCGAAGATGCCGTGCAGCCTGCCGTTCTTGGAGGCGTTGACGACCTGCTTGACGCTCTTGGAAAAGCCCTCGAGGTTGCGCTCCATGTTATCTAAAAAATTGATTTTGCGGTGATGCTCGCGCACGTCCAGCGTCAGCCGGTCGCATTCGCGCTTGACTTCGGCGCGCCTGTTTTCCTTGGCTTCCAGCTTGAGCGTCATGCCCTCCATGCTGTTGGAGAGCGAAGAAACCGCTTCTTCTCCCGCGCGGATGTCGTCGCGGTAGCGCCGCAGCATTTCTTCCAGCTCGGCGATCTGTGAGGTCTTGTCGTCGTTGCTCTCTCTCAGGCTTTCGATGCGCTGCGTCAGCTCGTTGATGCTGCTCTCGGAGGTCATGTCGATGACGCGCGCGTCCGCCGACTGTGAGGTCAGCACGCTCAGCTCGGCGGTCAGCTCCTGCAGGGCGTCGCCGCTCTTGCTCGAATCGAGGTTGATCAGGTTCAGTTTCTCGCTGACCTCCGCGTATTTCTTCTGCTTGGTGATGATCTCATCGTCGAGCACATCGATTTTTGCCTGCTTCTCGGCGATGCTTTTTTCATATTCATCGGCGCTTTTGTCCGCCTGCTCGATCTCCGCCTTCACGCGGTCGATATTTTCATTGTTGTGCAGGATGTCATTTTCCGCGACCGAGATCAGCGCGTTCTTTTCGGCGATCTCGGAATCGAGTGATGCCATCTGCGTGCGGATGGCATCCGCCTTGGCGGCGAGCTCCCCGTTTTTGCGATAGATCTCCTCGGTCTCCGCCTGGATATCCTCCAGCGCCTGCTCCGCTTCGTCATACTGGGCGCGGGCAATGGCGATTTTTTCATCCTGCTCCTTTAAGCTGTCCTGTGAGCTGTCGAGCGTGCGCAGCCAGAGGGCGATCTCCAGTCCGCGCTTTTCCTCGGAATAGGTCAAAAACTGCTGCGCCTTTTCGCTCTGCTTTTTGAGCGGTCCGACGCGCTCCTCCAGCTCGGTCACGATATCGCGCAGCCGCAGGAGGTTGTCCTCGGTGTTTTTGAGCTTGCGCTCCGCGTCGATCTTGCGGTAGCGGTATTTGGAGATGCCCGCCGCTTCCTCGAAGATCTCGCGCCTGTCCTCGCTTTTGGAGGAGACGATGCTGTCGATCTTTCCCTGACCGATCATCGAGTAGCCGTCGCGTCCCAAGCCCGTGTCCATGAACAGCTCGTTGATGTCCTTTAAGCGGACAGCAGCCTTGTTGATGAGGTACTCGCTCTCGCCGCTGCGGTAATAGCGGCGGGTGACGGCGATCTCGTCGCCGTTGAAGTCGAGCACGCGGTCGGTGTTGTCGATATTGAGCGTGACCTCGGCGTAGCCCGTCTTTTTTCGCTTGTCGGTGCCGTTAAAGACGACGTCCTCCATGCGCGAGCAGCGCAGGCTCTTCGGTGACTGCTCGCCCAGCACCCAGCGGATCGCGTCGCTGATATTGCTTTTTCCCGAGCCGTTCGGACCCACAACCGAGGTAATGCCGTTTTCAAAGGTCAGCTTGGTTTTATCGGGAAAGGTTTTGAAGCCGTGGACTTCAAGAGATTTCAGTCGCATTACATACCCCTAGTTCGTATTTATCCAATGTATCGTCCAATCGCCATTCCACCCGGTAGCCCATGCGCTCCCACTGCCGCAGGTTGCTTTTCCGCTGCCCGAGGAATTTGGACAGCGATTTCGGGTGGATGGTCGCGATCACATGCTTTTCCTGCAAATTTCGCGCCTGATCGAGAAAGCTGTCGAAGAAGATCTTGCTCTCGCACAGCTCCTTAAAGGCGGGATGGTAGTTGTCTCCCAGACTGTTCTGCATCAAGCTTTCGGAGCAGTGCAGTCCGAGGCGGATGATATTGATGTCGGCTTTTGCAAACATAAGAATCAGCTCGGCGCACAGAGACACCGATTCATCGAGCGTGTACGGCACGAAGGCGCCGCTGAGATAGCGGTCGCACAGCGCGGTGCCGCGCATGATGACGGTCGGGTAGATGCGCACCGTGTCGGGGCGCAGCGCGATGAACGCTTCGGCGGTGGCGACGTCCTTCTCGGGCGCGGAACCGTCAAGCCCCGTCATCATCTGGAGCCCGAGCGACATGCCGAAGGACTTGATCAGGCGCGACGCATCGACAACGTCCTGCGCGGTATGGCCGCGCCTGTTTAATTCCAATACGGAATCATCCATCGACTGCGCGCCCAGCTCCACCGCCGTGACGTGATACGCCTGCAAGAGGGTCAGCACCTCGCGGTCGATACAGTCGGGACGGGTGGACACGCGAATGCCGTAGAAATAATCAAGATACGGCTTCGCGGCTTCCAGCAGCGAGAGCATGTACGCCCGGTCGATCGCCGTAAAGCTGCCGCCGAAAAAGGCGATCTCCGTCTCCTTCGCGGACGCTCCCAAATCGCCGACCGCCCGCGCTAAGGTCGCTTTGATCTCGGCGGGATCCGGCTGGGTGGTCTGACCCGTGATATTCTTCTGATTGCAAAAGCTGCACTGATGCGGGCAGCCGTTATGCGGGATAAAAAAGGAAAGATTGCCGCGTTTAATAACCCATCAGCTCCAAAGCCTCGCGCGCCGCCTGCTGCTCCGCCTCTTTTTTGCTTCTGCCGCCGCCCTTGCCGATGACGTTGCTGTTGAGGTGCACCTCAAAGACAAAGTGCTTGTTGTGGTCGGGGCCGCTTTCGGACGCGAGGACATATTCGAGTCGCTCGCCGGGATTCTGCTGGATGATCTCCTGCAGCGTGGTCTTGTAATCCTTGACCGGCTTGCGCTTGCTGTTTTTGATGGCGGGAACCACGAAATTGAGGATGTGCTTCGTCACGGGCGCCATGCCGCCGTCGATATAGATCGCCGCGATCAGCGCTTCAAACGCGTCGGAGACGATGGATGGGCGCTCCGAGCCGCCGTTGTTGCGCTCGCCCTTGCTGAGCAGCAGGTAGCTGCCGAGGTCGATCTGACGGGCGAATTCAAACAGCGACCGCTCGCAGACCAGAGACGCGCGCAGCTTGGTCAGCTCACCCTCGGGCAGGTCGGGGCAGTGCTTGAAGATATAGTCGCTGACGACGATCGAGAGCACCGCGTCCCCGAGAAATTCCAGCCGCTCGTTGTATTTGATGTGCTGCGACTTGCGCTCGTTCGCATAAGAGGAATGCGTGAGCGCCGTCGACAGCAGCTCTTTATCTTTAAAATGATAACCTATTTTATCTTCCAGTTCCATTGGGATTCTCCGTTATTTCAGTGAGGTAGAGATCTCATCGATCGCCTTTGCCGCGACATAGTCCTTGCACAGACCGATGGCGTTCTTGATGGTGCGCGCCTTGGCGTCGCCGTGCGCCTTGAAAACGGGCTTGGAGGAGCCGAGGATCGGCGCGCCGCCGACCGCGTTATAGTCAAAGCGCGTTTTCATCGCCTTTAGGTCCTTCATCAGCAGCGCCGCCGCAACCTTGCCCTTGGCGCTGCCCGCAAAGATGTTTTTGATCTCGCCGAAGAGCACGGACGCAACGCCCTCGTAGGTTTTGAGGATCATGTTGCCCGTGAAGCCGTCGCAGACGATGACGTCGCACGCGCCGGCGGGGATATCTCTTCCCTCGACGTTGCCGACAAAGTTGAGCTTGCTGTCTTTAAGGATCGCGTGCGTCTCGCGGTAAAGCTCGTTGCCCTTGTGATCCTCGGTGCCGACATTGGCAAGACCGACACGGGGGTTGTTGATCTTCATGACGCGCTCCATATAGACGGAGCCCATCACCGCGAACTGGCGCAGCATCTCGGGACGGCAGTCGACATTCGCGCCGCCGTCGATCAGCATGGCGCAGCCGGTCGCCGTCGGGATGACAGGCGCGAACGCCGGGCGCTTGATGCCCTTGATGCGCTTGACCGCCAAGGTCGCGCCGACGCAGAGCGCGCCGCTGTTGCCTGCGCTGATAAAGGCGTCTCCCCTGCCCTCGTTGAGCAGACGGAAGCCGACGCCCATCGAGCTGTTCTTCTTTGCCTTGACGACGCTCTCGGCGGGGTCGTGCATGGTCAGCACCTCGTCGCAGTTTTCGATCTCCATGTGCTCGAGCGAAATGCTGTTTTTCGCGGCAACGTCGCGGATCTCCGCTTCCCTGCCGGTCAGGAGGATATCGACGCCGAATTCCTGTACCGCTTCGGCACAGCCCTTTATGATCTCCAGCGGGGCATTGTCGCCGCCGAATGCATCAACGATTATTTTCATAGCGATCACCATAATTCTCTTTCAGAAATATATTAAGGGATTGAAGCGCGCGGTTCGCATAAGCCGCGGCACGTTCCCTTTTATCTCGCGGTCTGTTTTCCGGCTCGGGCAGCACGCCGAAATTGGCGCCCATGGGCTGGAATTTTTTCACGGTCGGGTCGGCGATATAGCGCGACAGCGCACCGATCATGGTGTCAGCCGGCAGCACCAGACCCGGCTTGTCCGAGGCGCGCCGCGCGGCGTTGATGCCCGCCATGATACCCGAGGCGGCGCTCTCCATATAGCCCTCGACGCCCGTGATCTGTCCGGCAAAGAACAGGTCCTTATTTTCTTTTACGGAATAATCGGCGTTCAGCACCTTCGGCGAACAGAGGAAGGTGTTGCGGTGCATGACGCCGTAGCGCACGAATTCCGCGCGGTGCAGCGCCGGAATCAGCGAAAAGACGCGCTTTTGCTCGGGGAATTTCAGGTTGGTCTGAAAGCCGACGAGATTATACATCGTGCCCGCCGCGTTCTCCTTGCGCAGTTGCAGCAGCGCCCACGCGCGGTGACCCGTGCGCGGGTCGGTCAGCCCCACCGGCTTCATCGGTCCGAAGCGCAGGGTCCCTTCGCCGCGCTGCGCCAGCACCTCGACGGGCATGCAGCCCTCGTAGACCTTGGGGTCGCGCATGTCAAAATCGTGCAGCGGCGCGCGCTCGGCGTGAATCAGCGCTTCAAAGAAGGTCTCGTACTCCTCCTTGTTCATCGGGCAGTTGATGTAATCGTCGTCGCCGCCCCTGCCGTAGCGCGAGGCGGTGAAGGCGTAGTCCATGTCGACGCTCTCGGCGGTGACGATCGGCGCCGCCGCGTCAAAGAAGGACAGCGAGTCGCCGAAGCGCTCCTCGATCCGGCGCGCCAAGGCGTCGGAGGTCAGCGGTCCCGTCGCGATCACGGTGATCCCGTCGGTCGGCAACTCGGTGATCTCCTCGTGGATGACCGTGATAAGCGGATGATTCTCGATCCCCTCGGTCACCAGACGCGCGAATATTTCGCGGTCGACCGCCAGCGCGCCGCCTGCGGGCACTTGGCAGCGGTCGGCGCATTTCATCAGAAAGGAATCAAGGCGCCGCATTTCCTCCTTTAACAGCCCCGCGGCGCTTTCCACGCGCATGGCTTTGAGGGAGTTGGAGCAGACCAGCTCTCCGAATAGATCTGTTTTATGGGCGGGGGTGCGCTTTGCGGGCTTCATTTCATACAGACGCACCGCGATGCCGCGCTCGGCGATCTGCATCGCCGCCTCGCAGCCCGCAAGCCCCGCGCCGATCACATTAATTGGCATTGTTCTCTTCCGTTTTCGCCGCCTTGGTGAAGCCGCAGTCGGGATTCGCACAGAACAGCGTGGGCTTTTTGCCCTTCTTTTTAAAGAGGATCTGACCGCACTGCGGACACCTCTCGTTGACAGGCTCGTTCCAGCTGACGAAATCGCAGTTGGGATAATTGGAGCAGCCGTAGAACACGCGCTTGGATTTGGTGTGCTTGACGATGACGTCGCCGCCGCATTTGGGGCAGGACACACCGGTCTTTTCCACATATTTGAGGATGTTTTTGCATTCGGGATATCCGGGGCAGGCGATGAACTTGCCGTATCTGCCCATCTTGACGACCATCTTTCTGCCGCACTTGTCGCAGATGATGTCGGTCTCATCCTCCTTCAATTGCAGCTTCACGCCCTCCATTTCCGCCTTTGCTTCCTTGAGGGTGGTTTCAAAGCCGCCGTAGAAGTTTTTGAGCAGCTCGACCCATTCGACCTCGCCGTGCTCCACCTTGTCGAGGCTGTCCTCCATCTGCGCGGTGAATTTCACATTGACGATATCGGGGAAGCGCTCCTTCATCAGCTTGGTCATCACCTCTCCCAGCTCGGTGGGCACAAGGCTCTTGGCCTCGCGCTTGACGTATTCTCTGCCGGTCAGGGTGGTGATCGTCGCCGCGTAAGTGGACGGTCTGCCGATGCCGTATTCCTCAAGCGTCTTGATCAGCGACGCCTCGGTGTAGCGGGCGGGCGGCTGGGTGAAGTGCTGGTTCTTTTTCAGCTCCTTGCACTTGACGGGCAAATCCTTCTCCAAGGGGGGCAGCTGGGAGGATTTCTCCTCCGCTTCGTCCCTGCCCTCGACATAGAGCGCCGTAAAGCCCGGGAAGTCGACATAGTAGCCCGACGCCTTGAAGAGATAGCCGTTCGCTTCGATGTCCGCCTGTGTGGTTTTCTGGATGCAGTCAGCCATCTGGCAGGCGGTAAAGCGGCTCCAGATCAGCTTATAGAGCTTGTACTGGTCGGAGGACAGGCTGTTTTTGACCATGTCGGGGGTCAGCGACGGCATAGACGGACGGATCGCTTCGTGACCGTCCTGCGCGTTGCTGCGCGACTTGAAAAAGCGCGGCTTCGGCGGCAGGAATTGTTCTCCGTATGCCCCGCGGATATACTCGGTGACCTCGTCGATGGCGATATTGGAGATGCGCAGCGAGTCGGTACGCATGTAGGTGATCAAACCGGTCGCGCCCATGCCCTCGATCTCGACGCCCTCATACAGCTCCTGCGCCACGCGCATGGTGCGGCGTGACTGGAAGCCGAGCTTGCGCGACGCCTCCTGCTGTAAGGTGGAGGTGATAAACGGCGGCGCGGGAGACTTTTTGCGGGTGCCGTTCTTGACCTTGGTGACGACATACGCGGCGTCCTGAAGCTCCGCCTCGATTTGATCCGCCTGCGCCTGATTCTTGATTTTCAGCTTGCCGTTTCGATCGGCATAGAGCGTGGCGGCAAAGGTCTTTCTGCTGCCCTTGGGGATAAACTTGGCGTCGATCGTCCAGTATTCCTCGGGCTTGAATTTTCTGATCTCATTCTCGCGGTCGACGATGATGCGCAGCGCCACCGACTGGACCCTGCCCGCAGACAGACCGCGGCGGATCTTTTGAGAGATAAAGGGACTGAGCTTATAGCCGACGAGACGGTCGAGCACACGGCGCGCCTGCTGCGCGTTGACCAGATCGCCGTTGATGGCTCTGGGATGCGCCATGCCGTTTTGCACGCCCGCCTTGGTGATCTCGTTGAACTCGACGCGCTGGCAGTAGTCTTCGGGCAGACCGAGGATGTACGCCAGATGCCATGAGATCGCCTCTCCCTCGCGGTCGGGGTCCGTTGCGAGATAAACGCTGTCGCTTTGTTCGGCAAGTCCTTTCAGCTCCTTGACGAGCTTTTCCTTGCCCTTGATGATGTCGTATTTCGGCGCGAAGTCATTTTTTATATCAACGCTGAGTCTCGCCTTGGGCAGATCGCGGACGTGACCCATGGAGGCGACGACCTCAAAATCCTTGCCCAGATACTTTTTGATGGTTTTTGCTTTGGCGGGTGACTCCACAATAACCAAATCTGACATGTATTTCCTCCTATTTCAGAACAAATTTCCTTCCTTGAAGCGCACAGGCAAGCCCCTGCACCTCCAGCAAGGTCAGAGTACACAGCACCCTGTTGACGGGCAATCCCAGATCGCCCGCGATCTTATCTATATGAACGGGCTCCGCCGAAAGGTACTCGTAGACCCTCTTGGCGTCTCCCTTCAAATCGACTTCTTTATGGACCGGCTTCGACGCGTCTGCGACGAAGGCGTTATCAAACGGCTCGACAACGGTCTGCTGCCGTTTCTTCGGCTTTTTCTCTTTCTTGGCTTTCTTCGCCGTATGCAGCGGCTTCGGGGCGGGAGGTTCCTCATCGGGAAGCTCCGTGCCGCCCTTGACGGGAATCGCTTCGATATCCGCAAAGAGGATCTCCGAGAAATCCACCTTGCCGGATTCGCCCTCATCCCTGTGATAATACGCGAGGATATCCATGAAATCCGTCACGGGGATCGCGCTGCCCTCCTTGATACGGCTGTTGGTGCCCTCGTTGCGGGAGGTGTTGTTGCCGAGCAGTGCAAACAGATCCTTGCCCATCTCCAGCGCGAGGTTTGCCGTAATCAGCGAACCGC